>NZ_JBASZT010000226.1:0-2385 GCF_049661145.1 Microbacterium sp. | reverse complement strand
GAGCGCGCCGCGGCGGCTGCCGCGCGACGGTGCCCTCGGTCCGGTGTCGCGAAAGCAGGCTGAACCGGCGCCGCCGGGCGGCCCGCAGCTGCTGGGAGTCGTTCGAGCCTGCTTTTGGAACGTCCGCGGCGCGAGCCTGCGGACAGGATGCCGCGCCGGCTACAGCTCGTCTACCAGCCGGTCGGCCATACCCCGGTAGGTCGCCGGGGTCAGCGCGAGCAGGCGCTGTTTGGCTTCGTCGCCGATGTCGAGGCCGCGCACGAACTCGGCGAGGTCGGCCGCGCCGACGCGGCGGCCGCGCGTAAGGTCCTTCAGCAGTGCGTAGGGATCCGAGATGGCGGAGCGTCCCGCGACGATCTCGGCGCGCACGACGGTCTGGATCGCCTCGGCGAGCACCTCCCAGTTCGCGTCGAGGTCGGCCAGCAGTACGTCGCGGTTCAGCGAGATCTCCTTCAGCCCGCGCTGCAGGTTGTCGAGCGCCAGCAGCGAATGGCCGAACGCGACGCCGATGTTGCGCTGCGTCGTCGAGTCGGTGAGGTCGCGCTGCATGCGGCTCGTGACCAGCGTCGCCGCGAGCGTCGTGAGCAGGCCGCCCGAGATCTCGAGGTTCGCCTCGGCGTTCTCGAACCGGATCGGGTTGATCTTGTGCGGCATCGTCGACGAGCCGGTCGCGCCGGCGACGGGAATCTGGGCGAAGAAGCCCATCGAGATGTAGGTCCAGATGTCGGTGGCGAGATTGTGCAGGATGCCGCCGGCATGCCGTACCCGGTCGTAGAGCTCGACCTGCCAGTCGTGCGATTCGATCTGGGTCGTCAGCACGTTGAACCCGATGCCCAGGCCCTCGATGAACTCGCGTGACAACGCCGGCCAGTCGACATCGGGGGCGGCGGCGAGGTGTGCCGACCACGTGCCGGTCGCGCCGGAGAACTTCGCGAGGTACTCGCCGCCGGCGATCTGGGCGGCCACCCGCTCCAGGCGCCATACGAAGACGGCGAGTTCCTTGCCCATCGTCGAGGGCGTCGCGGGTTGCCCGTGCGTGCGCGAGAGCATGGCGGCATCCCGGTGCTGGTCCGCGAGCGCCTTGAGGGCTCCGATGACGGCACGGAGCTTCGGCAGCCACACGTATTCGACGGCGCGGTTCACCGTCAGCGCGTACGAGGCGGAGTTGATGTCCTCGCTCGTGCACGCGAAATGCGTGAGCTCGGCGATGGCGTCGAGTCCCAGTCCCGACAGCCGATCGCGCACGAGGTACTCCACCGCCTTGACGTCGTGGCGGGTCACCGACTCGGTCGAGGCGAGCCAGTCGATCTCGGGCTGCCCGAACTCGCGGTACAGGGCGCGCAGGCTGTCCTTCTCGGCATCCGTCAGCGGCGTCGAACCGAACAGCGAGCGGTCGGTGAGAGTGATGATCCACTCCACCTCGACCTCGACGCGCGCGCGGTTCAGGCCCGCCTCGGACAAGTAGTCCGAGAGCCCCGCGACAGCTGCGCGGTAGCGTCCGTCGAGCGGACTCAGCGGCTGATCGGCGAGGCCCGCCGCAACGGTCGCAGAGGTCCTGGGGGTCGCTGTCGTCACGGCGCGGGCTCCGATCGCGGGGGGTGGGGCGGGTGAGAGGCGCTCAGGACGTCGGACGGATCGCCGGTTCGAGCTGCCGGAAGAGCGCCCGGCTCGCGCTCTCGATCATACCGAGCACATCGTCGAACATCCTGGGCCCCGCGTAATAGGGATCGGGGACGTCGAGGATGCTGCCGCCCGTCTCGGTGTCGAAGGACATCAGCAGCGCGAGCTTGTCGGCATCCGCCTGCGTTCGCGCCCAACTCGACAGGATGCGTTCGTGCGATCGGTCGAGTGCGACGATGAGGTCGTTGCGGTCGAAGTCGTCGAGCGTGAACTGCCGGGCGCGGTGCGCCGTGCCGTCGTAGCCGTGCCGTTCGAGCGCTTCGAGCGTTCGCACGTCGGCGCGCTCGCCCACGTGCCAATCGCCGGTTCCCGCGCTGGCCGACGCGACGTGGTCGCCGAGCCCGGCCTGCACCGCGACGTCGTGGAACACGATCTGCGCCATCGGCGATCGGCAGATGTTGCCCGTGCACACGAACATCACGCGAAAGGGCTCGACCTTGCTGGGCACTCGTTCATTCTGACGGAGGCCGCGGTCGCTGAACAGAGTGTCCGAGGCCGGGCCGCCCTCATCGCGTCCTCCCCAGGGGGCCATTCGGCCGGACTGTCCACCGATCGACGATTCCCGCCGTCGCGACGTCGCTCGGCAGGGCACGCTGACTGTCATGAATGCGTACTCCACCCCCGCCGTGTCACACGCCGATACCGATGCCGACGCCGTGCTCGCCGCCATCGCCGCCGCCCGCGCGATCCTGCACGATGCCCGCG
>NZ_JBASZT010000225.1:0-4575 GCF_049661145.1 Microbacterium sp. | reverse complement strand
CGCCGTGAGCAGCTCCGGCTCGGGCCCCAGCACGATCGCCCCGACGACGTCGCGCTCTCGGATCGCCGTGATGGCGGCGTCGCGGTCGGCCACAGTCCGCAGATCGAGCAGGTCGCCGGAGTGGTCGGTCAGCTGCGTCGTCAGCGCGGTGACGGCCTGTTCGGGGCCGGTGACGGCGACGGGGATGTCCCGCGGCTCCGCCGTCACGGCGGGCCACGAGAACGCGATGACCACGATGGCGACGATCGCGACGAGCAGCAGCGAGACGCCCACGACCTTCGGGACGGGAGTGTGCGGAGTGTGTGCGTGCTCGGGCGCAGAGGCAGGGGCGGGGGTGACGGCGGTGGTGAGGGCCATGGCGGCGACCTTCCGGGAGGCTTGCAGTGGGTTGAGTTGCAAAAGAAAACGAACGCTCGTTCTTTTTACCATGGCATCCGGCAAGTGCCAAGCCCTACGCTGGATTCATGCCCAAGGTCACCGAGGCCCACCGCGCGGCGCGGCGCGAAGAGATCATCGACGCGGCGGTGCGGTGCGTGCTGCGCGACGGGTATCGGGGCGTCTCGATCGCCTCGGTCATTCAGGAGTCGGGCCTGTCGGCGGGTGCGATCTACGGGCATTTCGTGAACAAGCAGGAGCTTCTCGTCGCCGTCGCCGAGCGGGTGCTCGACGGCCGCGTGGCCGATCTCGCCGCTGCCCAGCGCCGCAACGGTCCGCTCTCACCGGGGGAGCTCCTGGTGGCTCTCATCGACGGGCTGCGTCACGAAGACGTCTCGGCGGCAATCCCCCAGGTGTGGGCGGAGGCGGCGTTCGACGATGACGTGCGCGCCGTCGCGGAGCGCATCTTCGGGCGCGTGCGCGGCATCCTACGCACCGAGCTCGTCGCGTGGGCGACCGCGTCTCCCGGGCGCGTCGATGGGGATGCCGAGGAGTGGGCCGACCTCGTCACGCCCGTCGTGCTCGCGGCAGTGCCGGGCTTTCTCGTGCAGCGCGCCATTCTGCGGAACTTCGACGAGGCCGCATATCTGCGCGCCCTGCCTGTCGCCTACCGGCGCTGAGCGGGCCGGATTTCAGCAGTCTTTAGAGCACAGTCGTCGGCGCAGACACCGTGCGGAAGCGACTGCCGAACGGGATGCGCGACCGGCACCACTACGGTTGCGCGGTCCGGCGTAGTGTGTCGCACAAGACCCGTGACCGCGCGAAACGGTGACGACGACAGAGACGGCGATGACGGCGAGGAGGCGCGACGATGCGCAAAGTGACCTACTCGATGGGCATGTCGCTCGACGGGTTCATCGTGGACGCCCACGGCGCCTTCGACTGGGCAGCGCCGAGCGAAGAGGTGTTCCGTCAGTCCCTCGATGAGATCCGCGATGTGGGCGTGCACCTGATGGGTCGGCGCCTCTACGAGACGATGCGGTACTGGGAGACGACCGACGAGGCGAGCTTCGACGAGCTCGAGCGGGAGTGGGCGGGGTTGTGGAATCCGCTGCCGAAGCTCGTCTTCTCGCGGACGCTGACCGAGGTGCAGGGAAACGCCCGGTTGGCAACGCGCAGCGTTGCGGACGAGGTCGCGCGCCTGCGCGCCGAGCCCGCCGACGGCGACATCGCCATCGGCGGCGCGACCCTGGCGGTCGAGGCGGCGCGCCTCGGGCTGATCGACGAGTACCTCATCCGGGTGTTCCCCATCCTCGTGGGCGGCGGGCTCCCCTTCTTCGCGCGCAACCAGCGCCAGGTCGAACTCGAACTCATCGAGTCACGGGTTCTCGACGGCGGCGTCGTGTTCTCGCACTACCGGCGACGGGCGGATGCCGAGGTGCGATAGCGGCCGCGGACCTGCCGGACTCACTTCAGCAGTCGCCCCAGCACAGTCCTTCACGCAAACACCGTGCCGAAGCGACTGCCGAACGGGCGGTCGTGCCCGGCATCCTGCCGGTTCCGTCACCTACGATGAGCCCTCGTGTGTGCGAAGTCGGAGACGGGCAGCATGCGTCGCAGGCTGCTGCGGGTCGCGAACGTGCTCGCCGGCATGGTCGCCGTCTGGGACGACGCCGGGTATCTCCCCGACCGCGCGATGCAGGAGGACATCCGCTACAGCCCGACGCTGCCGGTCGCGCGGATGGCCGCGAAGGACAGCACGACGATCGACGGGGTCCTGCACGTCGAGATCGAGAGCGCGTGCGCCGTCGGCGGCGAGTAGCGCGGGGGCGTCGCCGCGCGCCAGTCCCCGCCCGGCGTAACGTGGGAGCCGCACTGCGACGAGGGGAGAGGGCATGCGTGGCGTGATCCTGCGAGGGCCGGGCGATGTCCGGGTCGAGAACCGGGACGACCCTCGGATCGTCGAGCCGACGGATGCCGTCATCAAGGTGGCTGCGACCTGCATCTGCGGGTCGGATCTGTGGCCGTACCGTGGCGCGGACGACGTCCACGACGCGCCGATGGGCCATGAGTACGTCGGCACGGTCACCGAGGTCGGCGCCGACGTGACGAAGATCGAGGTCGGCGACTTCGTCGTGGGCTCGTTCTTCACCTCCGACAACACGTGCGAGATCTGCCGGTCGGGCTACCAGTCGATCTGCATCCACCGCACCCCGATGGGGCGCGAAGGCACGCAGGCGCAGTTCGCCCGCATCCCGAACGCCGACGGCACGCTCGTTGCGACGCCCGGCACGCCGGACCCCGACCTCATCCCCTCGCTGCTCGCCGCTTCGGACGTCCTTGGCACCGGCTGGTTCGCCGCCGCCGTCGCCGCGCAGGCGGGGCCCGGCAAGACGGTCGCCGTGGTGGGCGACGGGGCGGTGGGCCTCCTCGGCATCCTCGCCGCGAAGCACCTGGGCGCGGAGCGCATCATCGCGATGTCGCGCCACGCCGACCGGCAGGCGCTCGCGCGGCGGTTCGGCGCGACCGACATCGTCGAGGAGCGGGGTGCGGCGGGCGTCGCGAACATCAAGGAACTCACCGACGGCCTCGGCGCGCACTCGACGGTCGAGGCGGTCGGCACGCAGGAGTCGATGGACCAGGCGATCCGCTCGACGCGCCCCGGCGGTCACGTCGGTTACGTCGGTGTCTCGCACGACGTGGTGCTCGAGGGGCGGCCGCTGTTCTACTCCGGCGTGCACCTGCACGGCGGCCCCGCGCCGGTGCGGCGATTCCTGCCGGAGCTCATCCGGCTCATCTGGGACCGCGCGATCGACCCGGGCGCGGTCTTCGACCTGACGCTGCCGCTGGAGGATGCCACTGTGGGTTATCGGGCGATGGACGAGCGCCGGGCGACCAAGGTGCTCTTGACGGTATGAACCCTTGACGCACCACTTGTTTTTTGCAAGTGTTGACGGAAGCCCGACCGCCGGGCCGCCCGGGAGGCGAAAGTCGTCCGCGGGCATTCGAAGGGAAAGACCGCCATGACCTCGATGTTCGTCAACCTGCCGGTGATCGACCTGGAGCGCGCGAAGGCGTTCTACACGGCCATCGGCTTTCGCATCAACCCCGACTTCAGCGACCACAACGCAGCCTGCGTCGTCGTCGAAGATGACCACAGCTACTTCATGATCCTCGTCCGCGACTACTTCCAGACCTTCACCGATCGCCCGATCGGCGACCCGGCGACGGCGGTGTCGGCATCCACCGCGATCTTCCTCGATAGCCGTGAGGCCGTCGACGCGACGGTCGCGGCGGGCCTGGCGGCGGGCGGCGTGGAATCGCACCCGGCCGCGGACTACGGATTCATGTATCAGCGGCAGCTCAGCGACCCGGACGGCAACGTGCTCGAGTTCGGCTACATGGATGCCGCTGCGGCCGCGGGCGGGCCGGACGCGTTCGCCGGCGCCGACGCGTGGGCTTGACGCGAAAGTCTCGCCACCATGGGTAGATCTCCTCGCCCCCACGGCGCGGCAGCGCCCCTGAAAAGCTGACGCGACGATGGCGGCACGGGAGTACGGGCAGTACTGCGGCGTCACGCGCGCGCTCGAACTCGTCGGTGAGCGCTGGACGCTGCTGATCGTGCGTGACCTGCTCGTCGGGCCCCGGCGTTACGGCGAGCTCGCCACGGGGTTGCCGCGCATCCCGAGCAACATCCTCGCGGCACGGCTGAAGGAGCTGCAGGCCGCCGGGATCATCAGGCGGATGCCGCGCTCCCGCATCGTCATCTACGAGTTGACGCCGTACGGGCGCGAATTGGAACCCGTCGTGCTCGCGCTCGGCGCCTGGGGGTTCAAGGCGATGGGCGACCCCCGTGAGGATCAGATCATCACGCCCGACTCGATGACGATGGCATTGCGGACGGCCTTCCGGCCGCAGATCGCCGCGGCCCTCCCCGCCACAGGGTACGCGGCGCGCCTCGGTGCGACCGAACTGCTCATCCGGGTCGACGGAGCCGCCCTCGACGTGGCACGCGGTGCCGGGCCTGCTGATCTGGCGTTCGCGGCGGGCCCCGGCATCCGGGGAGTCATCTCCGGCGAACTGGCGCCCGACCGGGCCATCGCCATGGGCGTCGTTCAGGTGCTCGATGGGCCGGCGATGCTGCTCGAGCGGTTCGCGAGCACGTTCCACTTGGCGGCGTAGGCGCGCAGGGGCTCGGCC
>NZ_JBASZT010000224.1:0-2931 GCF_049661145.1 Microbacterium sp. | reverse complement strand
CGCCGTCGGCGCGCCGGTGCCGGCCGTCCGCCAGGCCGTCGAGGGTCTCGTCGCCGACTACGATGGCGAGACCGGGGGCCCGCGCCGGGGGTTCGAGTTGCGCGAAGTCGGCGGTGGCTGGCGGCTGTACGTGCGCGAGGAGCACGACGGCCTCGTCTCGGAGTACGTCAACTCCCAGGCGCCGACGCGGCTGTCGCAGGCGGCGCTCGAGACCCTCGCCGTCATCGCCTACAAGCAGCCCGTCACCCGCAGCCAGGTCGCGCAGATCCGCGCCGTCAACGTCGACTCCGTCGTGCGCACACTCGTCGCCCGAGGACTCATCACCGAGCTGTTCACCGACCCCGAGACCGGTGCCATCAACTACGGCACCACCGACGCGCTGCTCGTGAACCTCGGCATCAACTCGCTCGACGAGCTGCCGCACATCTCGCCGCTCCTCGACGACGGCTCCGACGGGTTCGACGGCTTCGACGCGGAGGCGTTGCGATGACCGGGCAGGATGCCGTCGGCATCCGCCTGCAGAAGGTGCTCGCCAACGCGGGTGTCGCGTCGCGGCGTGTCTGCGAGCAGTACATCGTCGACGGGCGCGTCCGCGTCAACGGCCGGGTCGTCACCGAGCTCGGGACGCGCATCGACCCGGCATCCGACCTCGTGGACGTCGACGGCACGGCGATCCAGCTCGACGCCACCAAGCGCTACCTCATGCTCAACAAGCCGACCGGCGTCGTCTCGTCGATGAAGGACGAGCAGGGCCGGCCCGACCTGCGCCGCTTCACGCGGGAGTGGCCGGAGCGGCTCTACAACGTCGGCAGGCTGGATGCCGAGACCAGCGGACTGCTCGTCCTCACCAACGACGGCGACCTCGCACACGTACTCGCCCATCCCTCGTTCGGCGTGACGAAGGTGTACATCGCCAAGGTGGCGGGCCGTGTGACGCCGCAGACGATCGCGCGCCTCACGCGCGGCGTCGACCTCGAGGACGGTCCCATCGCCGCCGACAGAGCGCGGCTGCGGGATGCCGGGGCGAGCTCCAGCCTCGTCGAGCTGACGCTCCACTCGGGCCGCAATCGCATCGTGCGGCGCATGATGGCCGAGGTGGGGCACCCCGTCACAGAACTCGTCCGGCGCCAGTTCGGCCCGCTGCACCTCGGGACGCTCCCGGCGGGCCGGGCGCGCGAGTTGACTACAGTGGAACGCGGCGCGCTGCTGACGATCGCGCGCCGCACCCCCGCTCTCGAGCAAGACCCCAAGACACCCCAAGACACCCCCCAAGACTGAGTGACGACGTGACCGACACCACCGCCGCCGACGCGCGCCCGCGCGCGGCCCGCACTTCGGGCACCGTGCGCATCGTCGGAGCGGGGCTGCTGGGATCGAGCATCGGCCACGCGCTGCGCGCGCTCGGTGTCGATGTGGCTCTCGCCGACGCGTCGCCGGCGCAGCTGCGGCTCGCGGTCGACTACGGCGCCGGTCGCGTCGCTGCCGATGCCGACCGACCCGCTCTGATCGTCGTCGCGACACCGCCCGACGTCGTCGCCGACGTCGTCGAGCGCGAACTGGCCGCGTACCCCGGTGCCGTCGTGACGGATGTCGCGAGCGTCAAGCTCGAACCGCTCCACACGCTGCGCGAGCGCGGCGTCGACCTCACCCACTACATCGGCTCGCACCCGCTGGCCGGCCGGGAGCGCGGCGGGGCCATCTCGGCGCGCGCGGACATCTTCGTCGGGCGGCCGTGGGTGGTCTGCCGCGACGGCGAGACCCCGGCATCCGATCTCGCCCTCGTCGAGGGTCTCGCCCTCGACCTCGGCGCGACGCCGATCGAGATGTCGCCCGAGGAGCACGATCGCGCCGTTGCGCTCGTCTCGCACGTGCCGCAACTGGTGGCGTCGCTGCTGGCCGGCCGCTTCGTGGACGCCCCCGACGGGTCGCTACGCCTTGCCGGCCAGGGCGTGCGCGACACGACCCGCATCGCCGCGTCGGCGCCGGAGCTGTGGGTGCAGATCCTCGGGGCCAATGCCGACCCCGTCGTCGACGTGCTCGACGCGCTCGCGCAGGACCTCAGTGCCGTCGCCGACGCGCTGCGCTCACCCGAGGCTCCCGGTGCCCGCCGTGCCGTCGCCGACACGATCCGGCGCGGCAACGACGGCGTCGAACGGTTGCCCGGAAAGCACGGGCAGAACCGGAGGTTCGAGAGCCTCGTCGTCATGGTCGACGATACGCCCGGTCAGCTCGGGCGCCTGTTCAGTGAACTGGGCGAGCTCGGCGTGAACGTCGAAGACCTGCGTCTGGAGCATTCGCCCGGAGCCCAGTTCGGTCTCGCCGAAATCAGCGTCGTCCCGAGCGCGCTGCGGCACGCCGAGGACGGCCTCGCTGCGCGGGGCTGGAAGATTGCGAGCATCCCCTCATGACCCCAACCACCGACACCGGCCCCGGGAAGGACGGCGAGCCGATGACGATCGCCGTCGACGGACCGGCCGGGTCCGGCAAGTCCAGCGTGTGCAGGCAGGTCGCGCGCGAACTGGGTTTCGGCTATCTCGACACCGGTGCTGCCTACCGTGCTCTCGCGTGGTACGTGCTGGCGCGGGATGCCGACACCGCCGACCGTGACGCCGTCATCGCCGCGGCGGCAGACTTTCCGTACGCCATCTCGCTCGACCCTGACGATCACTGGGTGCGGGTGGGCCCGGACGATGTCACCGACGCAATCCGCGAGCCGCGGGTGTCCACCGCGGTGAGCGGCGTGGCGCGCGTGACGGCGGTGCGTGAACAGCTGAACGCGATGTTCCGCGCGCTGGTGGCCCAGTCCCGCCGGCCGGGCGTTGTCGTCGAGGGGCGGGACATCACGACGGTGGTCGCACCCGACGCCCCCGCGCGGATCCTCTTGACCGCTGCACCCGAGGTGCGCGCCGCGCGCCGCAGCGCCGAGCTGAC
>NZ_JBASZT010000223.1:0-7377 GCF_049661145.1 Microbacterium sp. | reverse complement strand
CGTTCCACCGTCGCACCAGCTCCGCGTTCATCTCTTCCACGGTCGCGAACGGGCGGTCGGCGAGTTCGCTGATCCGTGCGTGGCTGAAGTGCTGGTCCGAGGTGACGAAGTCCACCTGGTCGAAGTCAAACCACGGATACTGGCTCACACCGGCCTCCTTCGATGAGCGTGGCCCTCGAGAAATCTAGGGATATCTATCGTTTCGCTAGACGGGTGTAGATGTTCCTAGAGATCATCGAGGTCGACCCCGAAGCGCGCCGCCAGATCCTCGAGCGGTTCACCGCTCATGCCATCCCGCTCACGCACCACCCGCTCGACCTCGCGGTCGTCGATTGCTTCGACCAGCTCCTCGAGTACTCGGTCGATGTCGCCGCCGTTCGCCGCGGCGACTCGCGCCACTTCCCTTGCCGCGTCAGCGAGCGTGTAGAGCCGCTCCCACGGGTGGTCTCCGTGACGGGCGATCGCGACGGTCTCACGAGTGTAGGAGCGTTCGTCCCCGGCGACGAGCCAGCGTTCCTCGCCCTCAGCGGTGATGAAGAAATCGACCACACACTCACCGCACGGCATCTTGTAGACACCCGGTTCGGTGGGCGCCGCCTCGGTCGCACGCGTGATCATCTCGCGGATGACGCCTTCCCAATCGAACGCCGGTTCATCGTCGCCCATGCTGACCTCCCGAAGTAGAACAGAGAAGTGTCTCACTTCGGCACCGCGGCGTCTAGGGCTCAGCCCCGTCGCGTTCGCGCATCAGTTCGCTTGACCACCGATGGTCTACCCGAGCTGGTGGGCAAGAATCACAGCCTGCACGCGGTCGCGGACGCCGAGCTTGGCGAAGATTCGGTTGATATGCGTCTTCACCGTTGCGGGTGAGAGATGCAGTGCCTGGCTGATCTCGCCGTTGGAGAGGCCGAGCGCGATCGCGTTGAAAACGTCGCGTTCTCGGGGGGACAGAACCGAGAGGCCCTGTCCGCCCGGGACGGGCTGGTCGCGGCCGGTGTAGGCGTCGATGAGCTGCCGTGTGATGCGGGGCGTCACGATGGCATCGCCTCGAGCGACGACGCGTACGGCGTCCACGAGTTCTTGGTGTGTCGCAGTTTTGACGAGGAACGCACTCGCCCCCGCGCGGAGTGCCCCGAAGGCGTACTCGTCCAAGTCGAACGTCGTGAGTACGATCACGCGGCTCCGCAGCCCGCCGTCGACAATTGCGCGGGTGGCGTGGATACCGTCTTGGCGCGCTGTGGGTGACGGAACGCCGCACCCGACTGTCGGCCGGCTATCTCGACCGGCGGTTCGCGGAGCTGCGGGACGAGGCCGGCTTGTCAAAGGCCCTGACTCTGCACAGCCTCCGGCATTCGTACGTGACGCACCTGCTCGAGTTCGGCTACGCCGACCGATTCGTCCAGGAGCAGGTCGGGCACATGCATGCTTCGACGACCTCGATCTACGCCTCCGTCAGCTCGGACTTCAAGAACCGGGTACTCGCGGACGCATTGAAGGCCCTCATCGAAGGAGAAGCAGATGACCGTTGAGCTCGAGACCGCATGGAGCCTCCGCAGCGTGATGGCCTCGCGCGGGATCTTCCAGACCTCCAAGCTGAAGCCGTTGCTCGAGGAGCGGGGCGTCGACCTGTCCCGGGAACAGGTGTACCGACTGGTGACGCAAGCACCGCAGCGGGTTCGCATCGACGTGCTCGCCGCGCTGTGCGACGCGTTGGAGTGCTCGCTCGACGACCTCGTGCAGGTCACCCGCCGGGAGGCTGCGGCCCCGGTCGCGGTGGGTGAAGAGGCGACGCGGGGTGCGATCGGCGATCTGCGGCCCGTGCGGGCCACGATCCGTCGCCCGCGCTCGAAGTAGGCCGCGGTGGCGAAGCCTCCGCAGGAGCCCAGGGTTGCTGAGGTCGCCGGGCTCGTCCACGCGATCGCGCCGGAGATCCCGGTGGAGCGCCTTGTTGAGATCGTGGCTGAAGTCGCACCCGTGCCGCTCACCCAACGGCGTCTCGAACTCGCACTCCTCAAACAACCTGGAGTCCTCGAAGGGCGACACCGGAACGTACCGGTGACGGTGCAGGATCTGGCCCACGCTCTCGTGAACGAGGGTGCCGGGCGGGTCGTCTTGCCTACATGCGATTCCTGTGGACGTGCCGTTCGGATGCCTCACAAGACGCAGACCGGCGGTCGCCACTGCTCGCGCTGTGAACGGAATGCCCGATCGGTCGCGTGTGCCAGATGCGGACGAGTTCAGCCCGTGCAGCGCACCGTCGATGGGCAACGGTTCTGCCGGGACTGCTGGCGAGCCGATCCGCGGTCGTTCGGCGACTGCTCGCGATGCGGGCAGAACGCCACGATTATCGTCCGTCGCCCCGCGCTCGTCTGTCTCGCGTGCTACACCGCGCCGGTCAAGATGTGCGAGCTCTGCGGGGAGCCGGGCCGCGTAGCGACGCACCTGGACGGCCGACGGGTCTGCGCCCGCTTCTACTACGCGATGCGACGCCCCCAGCCGTGCCCGGAGTGCGGGCGGAAGGTGTTCCTCACTGGCTTCATGAATGGGCACAAGGTCTGCGCCGAGTGCGCAGGAGCTCCCGTGACGATGGCATGCCCGGGATGCGGGACGATCGAAGAGGTGCGCAAGCACCGGCTATGCGTAGAGTGCCGGCGACCTATCGCCATCCAGCAACTGCTTGCTGACGACAGCGGAGAGATCCGCCCCGAGCTGCACCCGCTCGCGGAGTATCTGGTGACGCACCACGGCAGTGCGATCTCCCTCGAGCGGTGGCTGTACAAGAGCCGCTGTGCGGTCGTCCTCCGTGAGCTCGCCGATGGCGCGCTGCCCCTCACCGCGGACGCGATCATGACCAGAGCGCACGCCGGCCAGTCCGTGGCATTCCTGCTCTCGCTCCTCATCCGCTCAGGCGTGCTGCCCGATTTCGACATCCAAGCGGCGAGGTTCGAGCACTGGTTCCAACGGTGGCTTCCGACCGTCCCCCATCCCGAGGACCGGCTCCTCCTACGGCGGTACTGCACCTGGGAGCTGCTGCCGTCGGGCAGATCACTCAGGGGCAGACCAGCTACGGCCGTCCGATCCGGCTCCACCTATCAGAAGGTGCGTGCGGCGCTGAAGCGGTGCGCGGCCCTCCTGCAGCAGATCCGCGCGAGCGGCGAAACGCTGACGACATACCCGCAGCGATCTCTCGACGGCTTCCTCACCGGTTCGCCCTCACAACGGGATGCCCTCGCGCCGTTCACCCGGTGGCTGCGACGGCACCGCCTGAGCCGCCTCCGGGTCGAGTTCCGCAGCCATCGCCTCGAAGGGCGCGACTACGCCGCCGACCATCGGTGGACGATGGCACGCGCGTTCATCACGCGAGACGACATGGATCCCGTGACGCGAGTCAGCGGATTGCTCGTCCTGTTCTACGGGCTCCACCTGACCCGCATCGCAGCGATCACCCGCGCACAAGTCGATACGACCGCGCGCCCCATGACGCTGACGGTCGGAACTGAACCGATCGAGCTGCCCGAAGTCCTCGCCGAAGCAATGGTCCAGCTGCTCGACGGCAACCGCTCCGACACTTGGCTCTTCCCGGGCAGGAACCCGGGCCGACCGATCACCCCCGGGCCGCTCAGCCGTCGACTCCGTCAAGAAGGACTCCTCGCCGGCAGCGCTCGTGTCACCGCGCTGATGGACCTCACCCGACAACTGCATCCTCGAATCGTGTCCGACCTGCTCGGCATCACGGCGTCATCAGCTGCCGCCTGGGCACGCCTCTCCGGGGGCGAATGGTCCGACTATCCCGCGCTGCGCTCAACCTCGACCTGAGCACCAATGGCCTCCCGCTACGCTTGCGCCTCCAGTGGGACTGCCTGAATTATCGGACAGACCCCCGGACTTGGCTACAGATAGCGGCAGACCTGATCCGAGCTGCACGTGTCGGGCTCGACGGTCTCGGCCTGGTCGCGGAGCCCGGCGAGGGTGTCGCGCAGGTCGTGGAGCTGCCTGAGCTGCTGGTCGATATCGGTGAGGCGTGCGTCGAGGAGGTCGCGGACGTGGCTGCAGGGCGCTTGGCCGTGGTCGCGGATGTGGAGGATCTGCTGGATCTGGGCGAGGGTGAGTCCAGCGGCTTGGCCGCGGTGGATGAAGTCGATTCGGGCGATGGTCTCGGCGGTGTAGTTGCGGTAGCCGCTGGGCGTGCGCCCGGCCGGCGGCAGGAGCCCCTGGTCCTCGTAGAACCGCAACGTCTTCGCCGTGGTGCCGGCCGCGTCGGCGAGCTCTCCGATCCGCATTCCCCGCCCCCCCTTTTCGCTGGTCGCAAATTTCGTGCTTGACCTTCCCCTGTGGTGGAAGGTTCATGATGAGTGTATCAGCGGGATGTTCCAAGATGCCCAGGGAGGAATAAGGATGCCATCGAGGTTTGATCTGGCCGTGATTGGGTCGGGTGGCGCGGCATTCGCCGCGGCGATCCGCGCCACCACACTGGGAAAGTCGGTGGTGATGATCGAGCGCGGCACGTTGGGCGGCACGTGCGTGAACACGGGGTGCGTTCCGTCCAAGGCGCTGCTCGCGGCCGCCGAGGCCCGCCACGTGGCCGCGGATGCGGGCTCCCGGTTCCCGGGGATCGCCGCCACCGCTGGCCCGGTAGACATGCACGGGCTGGTGGGTGGCAAGCAGGACCTGGTCGAGGCGATGCGGAGTGAGAAGTACATCGACGTGGCAGAAGCCTACGGCTGGCCGGTCCGCCAGGGCGAGGCGGCGTTCGCCGGCACGCCGGATGCGTCGGTCCTCGAGGTCACCGCCGCGGACGGCACCGTCGAAACCATCGAGGCCGCCCACTACCTCATCGCCACAGGCTCCCGCCCGTGGGCTCCTGCCATCGAGGGGCTGGACGGCGTCGACTTTCTCACCTCGACGTCGGCGATGGAGCTGTCCGAGGTGCCTGACTCGCTGCTGGTGCTCGGCGGGGGCTATGTGGCGCTGGAGATGGCACAGTTGTTCGCCCGGCTCGGCTCGAAGGTGACTCTGCTGGTGAGGTCCCGGCTGGCGTCGAAGGAGGAGCCGGAAGTCTCCAAGGCGTTGCAGGAAATCTTCGCCGACGAGGGCATCCGAGTGGTCCGCCGCGCCATCCCCACCCGCGTCACCCGCGACCCGGGCACCGGCCAGATCGTCGCCGCGGCCGAGGTCTCGGGCGGCGTGCAGGAGTTCCGTGCCGACGAGATCCTCGTCGCGCTCGGCCGCGCCCCGGTCACCGACGGGCTCAACCTCGAGACCGTGCAAGTGAAGACCGGCGCGGCCGGGGAGGTCGTGGTCACCGACCAGTTGCAGTCCTCCAACCCTCGCGTCTGGGCGGCTGGGGATGTCACCGGGCACCCCGAGTTCGTCTACGTCGCAGCCCGGCACGGCACGTTGGTCGCCGAGAACGCCTTCACTGACGCCAGCACGTCGGTCGACTACACGCGGATGCCGCGGGTCACATTCACGAGCCCTGCCGTCGGCGCGGTCGGGATGACCGAGAAGGAGGTCATCGCGGCCGGGATCCGCTGCGACTGCCGTGTCCTGCCACTGGAGTACGTGCCCCGCGCGCTGGTGAACCGGGACACCCGCGGGTTCATCAAGATGGTCGCCAACGCGGACACCGGCGAGATCCTCGGCCTGACCGCGGTCGCCAAGGACGCCGGCGAACTCGCCGCCGCAGGTGTCCACATCCTCGGCAAGACCATCACCGAGGTCGCCGACGCGTGGGCCCCGTACCTGACCACGGCCGAAGGCATCCGGATCGTAGCCAAGGCCTTCACCACCGATGTGTCGATGCTGTCCTGCTGCGCCTGACCGCGCGCCAGACAGCGGATCCACCCCATCAGAAACTGGAGCCTCGCCCGCTCCTCGATCGGCCCGCCCGGGTCGAATCGATCTCCCCGGCCACCGGCGACACGATCCGCGTCACCGTCGACTCGACCGCCGGTGTCACTAGCGTGGAACCGGCGACCGCGGTGGTGTCCTTGGTCAGCCCCGAGGCCATGCACTCGATTCGCTCCTCGTTCTGCAACCAGGTCCACTACTTCGCTTCCCGCGAGGACGCCGCCGGATGGCTCACGGAACACCCGATGGCCCAAATCCTCACGGTCGCCGATGCCTTCGAGGTTGGCAGCACCCTGATCACCGAGATGCTCGAGCGCCCCCGGACCGGTGCCGACGAACTGTCTGGAAGCTGCTGCGGTCCCGAGACCTGCTGCTGAGACGGCACCACGAGAGGACAGAACACCAATGCCTCCCAACCAGGACGACCAGCGAGGCGGCCGTGGCCTGCTCCTTGGGGCCGTCGCCGCACTGCTCGTGGTCGGCTGCTGCGCCCTCCTTCCACTTCTCGTCGTCGGAGGCACGATCACAGGGATCGGCACCCTCCTCCGCAACCCGTGGGTGATCACGGGCGGTGCCGCACTCCTGATCCTCGCGGTGGTTGCAAGCATCGTGATGACAGCGCGTGCCAGGCGACACCGCCGCGAAAACGACCCCGACTGCTGCCCGCCCCTTCGCCCGACCATAACGAAGACAGACCCGAGGCGAAGGGAAACCGGAACCAAATGATCATGGCCATTAGACCCCGGCATACGGCCCGCCCGATAGGCCCCTAGCCAGCAGGCAAGTCGCCGATCAACGCGCGCGAACTCTGATGTGAAATCTAAAGGTCATCCGCATGGTCCCGGATCAAGCCGTCACGCGGCGGCGACGTCCTGCGCGGTCACGTGCTTGCCTTCCGCGTCGACGCGGCGCGCAGGCCGTTGAGGATCACGATCACCTCGGCGATCTCGTGCACCAGCACCACCGCCGCAAGCCCCAGGACGCCAAAGAGGGCGAGCGGGAGCAGGGCGGTGATGATCAGCAGCGACAGGATGATGTTCTGGTTGATGATGTGCCGCCCCCGACGGGCATGGGCGAACGCGCGCGGGAGAAGCCGCAGATCGTGACCGGTGAAGGCCACGTCGGCCGACTCGATCGCGGCGTCGGAGCCCGTCGCGCCCATCGCGATCCCGATGTCCGCGGCGGCCAGCGCAGGGGCGTCGTTGATGCCGTCGCCGATCATCGCGACCGGCCCCTTCGCACCGAGCTCTGCGATCGCGGCGGCCTTGTCTTCGGGGCGCAGCTCGGCGCGGACGTCATCGATCCCTGCATGCGCAGCGAGGGCGCGGGCGGTGCGGGCGTTGTCGCCGGTGAGCATGGTCACCCCGATGCCCTGGGTCGCGAGGGTGCGGACCACTTCAGGGACCTCGGGGCGCAGCTCGTCGCGGACGCCGATCGCGGCGACCGGCTCGCCGTCGCGGTGGACGATCACGACCGTCATGCCCTGCTCCTCCAGCCCCGCGACCTGGTCGCCGAGGAATCCGGCGT
>NZ_JBASZT010000222.1:0-13038 GCF_049661145.1 Microbacterium sp. | reverse complement strand
GGGCGGGGACCGCGGGGGCGGGGGCGAGGCGCGCGGGGGCTCAGCGCAGGAAGGAAATCCCCCCGGTGGGGTGGCCGCGCAATGCGCGCCCGAGCGTCGCGAGCGGGGTGGTCTGCTCGGGGAACAGGATCGGCAGTCCAGCGGCGGCAAGAACAGCCGACATCTGGGGCCAATCCACCATGTCGCGCTGAGTCCAGTGCGCAATCGCGCGGACGCCCCGACGCCGCAGGCGGGCATCGCGTGTACTGCGGGCACGCAAAGCCTCTCGGGCATCGCCGAATGCTCCGCTGTACTTGATGTCTCCGTCAGGCTCGCCCGCGATCTTCCATTGGTCCCACCAGAGATCCACACGATCGTCTTCGTCGGGATGCTCCCCGCGGAACCACTTCTGCAGTTCCGGTGAGGGGAACCCCACCCATTCGATTGCAGCGATCGCGACATGTTCCAGTGGCGATTCGGGAACGGGAGTGGCACGCTCGAGCACCCACTCGAGGGAACGAGTGCCGCGCGCCGTAGGGCGCGCGGCACTCACGGCAGCGAGTCGCTCACGCGACAGTTCGGGGTCCGCGCGCAAGGCAGCGCCGGCGACGGCAAGGGCGACCGCGGGATGCCGAGCACGACCGAGGTCGACGACGAGGTCGGGCATCGAGGCGACGAGGAGACCGCCGATGCGCTCAGGTGTCGGCATCCGCTCACTCGTGTGAATGTGGATGCCTGGCATCCTTCGTGTCTTCGTCGGGTCAGACGCGAGCAGATGAACCTCCGGCGGCTCGCCGAATACCGGGAGCCCACGAACGGCGGCGGCAGACTCCAGCGTGAGGGCGGCACCCGGATGCTGATGCACAACAGCGTGTACGCGCGCGAGGTAGCGATCCCAGGGCGCGAGAGGCCGCCACGCTTCGGTGGGAGCATACGCGCCGCGTGTGACGCGCAGCAGGTCGCCGGATCGTTCCTTGCGCGCAAGGTTCTCGACCTCGTTGCGATACAGCAGCGGCACAGGCGAGCGGCGGATGCTGTTGGGGCTGAACACCTCAGGCATCCCGATACTCAACTCCGCGGCAGACCCGGATAGTGGCCCCGAATCCGAATCGGTGGACAGTTCGCCGAACTCGGGGATTGTGGATAACCCGCTACGACACCCGCCGCCCCCCGCGAAACCCCCGCGAAACCCACGCTGCGGGTCGAGACCCCCCGAAACTTCCGCGGGTCTCGACCCGCCGACGCGGTCTCGCGGAGATGAGGATGGGGCGGGCGGGAGCGCAGGGCGGGAGCGCAGGGCGGGAGCGCAGGGCGGGAGGCGGGCGGTATCGGAGCTCCGCCGGGGAAGTAAGCCCCTTCCGGTGGTGTTGCCCGTCGATAGGATGAAAGACGTCATCCTCGCTGCGCCGAGACCTTCGGCGCGCGCCGACAGGAAGAAGAGAACATGGCGAAGTACACCTTGCCCGACCTCCCCTACGACTTTGCGGCGCTCGAACCGCACATCAGCGGCAAGATCATGGAGCTGCATCACGACAAGCACCATCAGGCCTACGTCACAGGCGCCAACGCGGCTCTGGAACAGCTCGCCGAGGCCCGCGACAGCGGCAACCTTGCGAACGTGAACAAGCTCGAGAAGGACCTCGCGTTCAACCTCGGCGGCCACGTCAACCACTCGATCTTCTGGACGAATCTCGCTCCCGCGACCGACGGCGGCGGTGGGCAGCCCGAGGGTGAGCTGGCGGCCGCGATCGACGAGTTCTTCGGCAGCTTCGCGAAGTTCCAGGCGCACTTCACGGCCGCTGCCACCGGCATCCAAGGCTCCGGCTGGGCCGTCCTCAGCTGGGACCCGATCGGTGAGCAGCTGATTGTTCAGCAACTGTTCGACCAGCAGTCGAACACGGCGCAGGGTACCGTCCCGATCTTCCAGTTGGACATGTGGGAGCACGCGTTCTACCTGGATTACCTCAATGTCAAGGCCGACTACGTCAAGGCGGTCTGGAACATCGCCAACTGGGGTGGTGTCGCCGAGCGTTTTTCGACGGCGCGGGACAAGACGGCTGGTCTCCTCAAGTAGTAGTGTCGTGACCAGGTTGAGGATGCCGGGTCCCCCCGGTTGACGGGCGCGGAAACGGCATCCTCTTTCCTGTTCACAACGACATCGCGTCCGACATGCGGCGCGACAGAAAACGGGAGACAACAACGTGTCTGTCAAGATCGGAATCAACGGCTTCGGCCGCATCGGACGTAACTTCCTCCGTGCGGCTCTCGAGCAGGGTGCGGACCTCGACATCGTGGCGGTGAACGACCTCACCGACAACAAGACCCTCGCCCACCTCCTCAAGTACGACTCGATTCTCGGCCGCCTCGGCCTGCCGGTGTCGTACACCGAGGACTCCATCACGGTCGGCGACAAGACGATCAAGGTCTTCGAAGAGCGCGACCCCGCGAACCTCCCCTGGGGTGAGCTCGGTGTCGATATCGTCGTGGAATCCACGGGCCGCTTCACCAACGCCGCGGATGCCAAGAAGCACATCGAAGCCGGTGCGAAGAAGGTCATCATCTCCGCTCCCGCGAAGGGCGAGGATGCCACGTTCGTGCTCGGTGTCAACGAGGGCGACTACGATCCCGCCACGCACAACATCATCTCGAACGCGTCGTGCACGACCAACTGCCTCGCCCCGCTGGCGAAGGTGCTCAACGACGAGTTCGGCATCCTGCGCGGCCTCATGACGACGGTGCACGCGTACACCGCTGACCAGAACCTGCAGGACGGCCCGCACAGCGACCTGCGCCGCTCGCGTGCCGCTGCGTTGAACATCGTCCCCACCAAGACCGGTGCCGCCCAGGCCGTCGCGCTCGTGCTGCCCGAGCTCAAGGGCAAGTTCGACGGCTTCGCGCTGCGCGTCCCGGTGCCCACCGGTTCGGCGACCGACCTCACGTTCACGGCAGAGAAGCCCGTCACCGTCGAGGCGATCAACGCTGCCGTCAAGGCGGCCGCGGAGGGGCCGCTCAAGGGCATCCTCGCCTACACCGAAGACCCGATCGTCTCGAAGGACATCGAGACCGACCCGCACTCGTCGATCTTCGACGCGGGCCTGACCAAGGTGATCGGCGACCAGGTCAAGGTCGTCTCCTGGTACGACAACGAGTGGGGCTACTCGAACCGCCTCGTCGACCTCACCGAGCTCGTTGCGGAAAAGCTCTGAGGTTTCATCATGGCTCTGCGCACCCTCGACTCCCTGGGTTCGCTGGCCGGTAAGCGCGTCATCGTCCGTGTTGACTTCAATGTCCCTCTGAAAGAGGGCGTCATCACGGACGATGGCCGTATCCGGGCTGCGCTCCCCACGCTCACTCACCTGATCGACCAGGGCGCTCGCGTCATCGCGTGCTCGCACCTCGGTCGGCCCGACGGAGCTCCGAACCCCAAGTACAGCCTCGAGCCGGTGGCTCAGCGTCTGTCCGAGCTGCTCGGCAAGCCGGTCGCGTTCGCGACCGACACCGTCGGCGAGTCGGCACAGGCTGCGGCTGCCGCCCTCGCGGACGGGGACATCGCCGTCGTCGAGAACCTCCGCTTCAATCCCGGTGAGACGGCGAAGGATGCCGACGAGCGCCGCGCGTTCGCGGAACAGCTCGCCGCCCTCGGTGACGCGCTGGTCTCGGACGGCTTCGGCGTCGTCCATCGCAAGCAGGCCTCGGTATACGAACTCGCCGAGCTCCTGCCCTCGGCGGCCGGGTTCCTCATCGAGAAGGAGGTCGACGTGCTCGACCGCCTGACCGAGAACCCCGCGCGCCCCTACGCGGTGGTGCTCGGCGGATCCAAGGTGAGCGACAAGCTCGGCGTCATCGAGCACCTGTTGCCGCGCGCCGACAAGATCCTTGTCGGCGGCGGCATGCTCTACACGTTCCTTGCGGCTCAGGGCCTCAAGGTCGGCAAGAGCCTGCTCGAGGCCGATCAGATCGACACCGTCAAGGGCTACATCGCGACGGCTGCCGAGAAGGGCGTCGAGCTGGTGCTCCCAGTCGACTCCGTCATGGCATCCGGTTTCGCAGCCGACGCCGACCACGTCGTGGCGCCGGCGGACGCCCTTGAGGACACGCCGTTCGGTGCCGACGGCATGGGCCTCGACATCGGACCCGAGACGGCGACGAACTTCGCCGACGCGATCCGCGGCTCGAAGACGGTGTTCTGGAACGGCCCGATGGGCGTGTTCGAGATGCCGGCGTTCGCGGCGGGCACGAAGGCGGTCGCGCAGGCGCTCACCGAGGTCGACGGGCTGTCGGTCGTCGGCGGCGGCGACTCAGCCGCGGCCGTGCGTCAGCTCGGCTTTGCCGACGACCAGTTCGGGCACATCTCGACCGGTGGCGGCGCGAGCCTGGAGTTCCTGGAGGGCAAGAAGCTCCCCGGGCTGGAGATCCTGGGATGGGAGAGCTGATGTCGCGCACACCGCTCATCGCGGGCAACTGGAAGATGAACCTCGATCATCTCCAGGCGGTCGCCTTCGTGCAGAAGCTGCACTGGACGCTGAAGGATGCCGGGCACGAGGAAGGCTCGGTGGAGGTCGCGGTCTTCCCGCCGTTCACCGACCTCCGCACTGTGCAGACGCTCCTCGACGCCGACAAGATTCCGTTCGCGCTCGGCGCGCAGGACCTGTCGACGAAGGACTCCGGCGCCTACACCGGCGAGATCTCGGGCGCGTTCCTGAGCAAGCTCGACGCCACGTACGTCATCATCGGTCACTCCGAGCGTCGTCAATACCACCACGAGACCGACGGGATCGTCGCAGAGAAGGTGCAGGCCGCGCTGCGGCACGGCCTCGTGCCGGTCATCTGCGTCGGGGAGACGCTGGAGCAACGAGAGGAGTCCGGGCCCACCGCGGTCTCGGTCGCCCAGCTGCAGGCGGCGCTCGAGGGCGTGCCGGCTGACGCGGACTTCGTTGTGGCGTACGAGCCGGTCTGGGCGATCGGCACCGGTCAGGTCGCGTCGCCTGAGCAGGCGCAGGAGGTGTGTGTCGCGCTCCGGCAGGTGATCGCCGATGCGCTCGGGGCGGATGCCGCGGCCCGCACTCGCGTGCTGTACGGCGGTTCGGTCAAGTCGGGCAACGTCGCGAGCTTCATGCGCGAGCCCGACGTCGACGGGGCTCTCGTCGGAGGCGCGAGCCTCGTCGCCGACGAGTTCGCTGCGATCATCCGCTACCAGAAGCACGTCGGGGTCTGACGAGCCTCGATTCTGTGATTCGTCTCGCGCAACGACCGGCCGGGGATTCCCGCCGGTCGTTGCGCGTCGAGGCGGCGGCTGCCTCGCCCCCGGACGGCCTCGCGCTTCGGAGCGGTCAACGGAGTCCGAAAAACTAGGATGAAGGCATGAACAACCGCATCGCGGTCGTCCCCGGTTCCTTCGATCCGCCGACCCTTGGGCATCTCGACGTCATCGGGCGGGCGGCGGCCCTCTACGACGAGCTGCACGTGCTCGTCGTGCACAATCCCGGCAAGGATGCGATGCTGCCGATCGCGCAACGGCTGACCCTGTTGGAGCAGTCGATCGCCGATCAGCAGATCGGCGGCAACGTCATCGTGGCGGCGTGGAGCATGGGCCTGCTGGTCGACTACGCCCAGGATGTCGATGCTGGCGTGCTCGTGAAGGGCATCCGCTCGCAGGTCGACGTCGCGTACGAGACGCCGATGGCAATCGTCAACCGCCACCTCGCCGCGATCGAGACGGTCTTCCTGCTGCCCGATCCGTCGCACGCGCTGGTCTCCAGTTCGCTCGTGCGGCAGGTCGCAGCCCTCGGCGGCGACGTCTCGCCGTTCGTCCCGGGCCCCGTCGCCCGCTTTCTCGACACCGGCGCTCGCGAGGGCTGAACGGAGCCCTCCCGGCATCCTGCCGTTAGCGCCTCGTGCGCGAAGTTCCTCGCGGTCAGGTCCGAGAGTAGCGCGAACGCGTTTGCGGCCTGCTTGGCGAGGGCGACGCTGTCGCTCGTGGAGAACCCCGCGACCTCGCGCGGCGGGGTAGCCGCCCGCATCGTCCCACAGCCAGTGTTCGTAGCCGTTTGTGTAGAAGATCACGGGGCGGCGCGAAACGCGGTTTCAAGACAGTCGGCGTAGAGCTTCGCCTGTTGCTGGCCGACCCGCGCGCCCCTTCGCGTGCGCTTGGCTTCGACGACCGCGAGGGGCAGTCCGTCCGCTCTCCACTCCGGAGTCTCTCGGGAGGCTCGCTCGCGTGACCCGACGCAAAGGGCCGCCTCCGCTTCAGCCGAAGCGGCATTACGCGTCGGGTCGCGTCCCCCGTGCGTTGAGCGACCAGCGCAGCGAGGAGTCGAACACGCCTAGCCGGAGCCCATCGACGACGCGGTCGACCTTCGACTTCAGCTCACCCGTGATCACTCGTGCACCGCTTCCGTCCGGCTTGATGAGGCTGACGGAGCTCTCTCGGCATCCTGCCGTTAGCATTGCCGAGTGGTCAGAAAGCATGTGAGCGGTCCGTTCGTGTTCCCGGTGCGCGACATCGCACACCGTGCGGGCGAGATGCGCGAGTTCGAGGCGGAGGTGCCCGCACCCGCGAAGTGGGGAGAGGGACTCGTCGCCGTCATCGAGGGGGAGCCGATCGATCTGAGCGTGCGACTGGAGTCCGTCCACGAGGGGATCCTGGTCACCGCGGACATCGCGACCGTCTACCGAGGGGTCTGCGGCCGGTGCCTCACCGATGTCGCCCAGCCTGCCGAAGTCGAGTTTGTCGAGCTCTTCGGGTATCCTGGGACGGAAGCGACCGACTTCGAGGTTCAAGACGACCACGTGGATCTTGAAACTCTGGTCAGGGATTCGATCGTTCTGTCGCTTCCGTTCCAGCCGGTGTGTCAGCCGGACTGCCCCGGCCTCGACCCGGTCACGGGCGAGAAGCTGGCCAAAGGTACCGTGCCGGAGACCGCGATCGACGAGCGTTGGAGCGCGCTGGCCGCGCTGAAGGCCGACACCCCACCAGATCACGACGACGAGGTTGCGCGCCGCGTCGCCTCCGATACAGAGAAGAGCTAGCCATGGCAGGTAACCCCCCGAAGCGGAAGGTCTCCCGCTCCAACACGCGTTCGCGTCGCGCACAGTGGAAGGCGGAGGCCCCGACCCTCGTCAAGACCGTCGAGAACGGCAAGATCGTCTACAGCCGCCCGCACCAGGCGAAGGTCGTCACCGACTCGCAGGGCACGGAGCTGTTCCTCGAGTACAAGGGCCGCAAGGTCGCTGACATCTGATCGCGCCTGCTTCCCGATGACGGATGCTGCGATCGAGCACGACTCGCTCACCGACAAGCTCGGGGTCGACATCGACCCCGAGCTTCTGTCGCTGGCGCTCACGCACCGATCGTTCGCCTACGAGAACGGCGGTGCACCGCACAATGAGCGGCTGGAGTTCCTCGGCGATTCCATCCTCGGCCAAGCAGTAACGGTTCACCTGTTCACGACGCACCCGGAGCTTGACGAGGGAGCGCTTGCCAAGAGGCGGGCCAGCGTCGTGTCGACCGTCGCGCTGGCGGAGGTCGCGCGCCTCATCGGCCTCGGCGAGCACTTGCGGCTCGGCCGCGGCGAGGATCAGACCGGGGGGCGGGACAAAGACTCGATTCTCGCCGACACGATGGAGGCCGTGATCGGTGCGACCTATCTGTCGGCCGGTCCCGAGGCGGCGACGAGTCTCGTCGTGCGGCTCGTCCAACCGCTGATGGCCGACCCCGAGCGGTACGGCGCGGCCATGGATCCGAAGACCAGCCTGCAGGAGCTCGCGGCCCGACTCGGCTTCGCACCTCCGGTCTATGTCGTCGAGGCGGACGGGCCCGACCACAACCGCGTGTTCACGGCGACCGTGACGGTGGGCGATGTTGCTCTCCGCGGTACCGGGTCGAGCAAGAAGCACGCGGAGATGGCGGCGGCCCTGGCGGTGTGGCGCGCTCTCGCCGACCGTGCCTGATGCGAAAGTCCTCGTGACATGAGCCAGATTTCTTCGCCCCACGGCGCGGCAGCACCACTGAATAGCTGACCCGCATGCCTGAATTGCCGGAGGTCGAAGTCGTCCGGGCAGGCTTGGAACCCGCCGTCGTCGGGGCGCGGATCGTCGCCGTCGACGCGCGGGACTCGCGAGCGCTGACCCGTCATCGCGGCGACGTGACGTCGTTCGAGCGGATGCTGATGGGACGCGCGATCACCGCAGCCGCCCGGCGAGGGAAGTTCCTGTGGCTCCCGCTGTCCGGTGCAGCTGAGGTCGAGCCTGCCGAGGCTCCCGAGGCGATCGTTGCGCACCTCGGGATGAGCGGGCAGCTCCTGCTGCGCTCCTCGGGAGCGCCCGAGGAGCGACACGAGCGGGTGCGCCTGGACATCCGGCATCCCGTGCACGGCGAACTCGCCGTCGTGTTCAGCGACCAGCGCACGTTCGGTTCGCTCGCCGTCGACATACTCGTCCCCACGGTTGACGGTGCGGCGGGAGGATGGGGGACGGATGCCGCCGCCACGCCGTCTCACGTGGCCCACATCGCCCGCGACCCGCTGGACTCCGCTTTCGACGACCGCGCCGTCATCGCCGCGATGCGCGGCAAACGGTCGGCGATCAAGCGGGTCCTGCTGGATCAGACCGTCCTCAGCGGAGTCGGCAACATCTACGCCGATGAGGCGCTCTGGGCGGCGCGCATCCACCCCGAAACATCCGCGGACGTGCTGTCGACGCGGGCGCTGGCTCGGTTGCTGAGTGAGATCCGTGCGGTGCTGCTGAAGGCCCTCGCCGAGGGCGGCACGAGCTTCGACGCGCAGTACGTCAACGTCAACGGCCAGGCCGGGTACTTCGCGCACAGCTTGAACGCCTATGGCCGCACGTCGCAGCCTTGCCCCCGGTGTGGGACGCCGATCATGCGCGTCTCGTTCACGAACCGATCGAGCCACTTCTGCCCGCGGTGCCAGCGAAGGCGGTCGCGGGCGGTCTGAGCAGGATTCGGCTCCGCCGGGTCGCATCTGGTCGGAATGCTGCTGGCGATGCGGCCATCTGCGACCCCGCGTGCGGGCGGGCGACGCCGCGCCGGTGTGAAGCATGGCCTGACGCGCTGTACATGTGGTTGCGATGATGTCATCCTGCAAGCATGACGATGATTCAAGTCCGCAACGTCCCCGAGGAGTTGCACCGTGCTCTCAAGGTGCGAGCCGCTCAGGAGGGGCTGACGCTATCCGAACTGGCCCTGAACGAGTTGCGTCGCTCCATCGCCGTCCCGACGGCATCCGAACTCAGTGCGCGGTTCGCCGCGCGCCCGGTTCGGGACTATAACGGTGAGACCGCAGCCGAATCCACGCGTGCGGAGCGCGACCGCCCGTGATCGTCCTGGACAACTCCGCCGCGGTCGAGTTGCTGTTGTCGCTCCCCGCCGGTGCCGACGTTCGGGGGCAGCTCGATGCGGCCCAGTGGCAGATCGCCGCGCCGCAGCAGTTGATCCTCGAGGTGCGCCAGGTGTTGCGTCGCCGCGTCGCGGCCGGCTTGTCGACGATCGCGGATGCCGACGAGGCTCTGCACCTCCTCGATGTCCTCGGAGTGCACTTCTTCGATCACGAGAGCGTCGCAGAGCGTGTGTGGCAACTGCGCGAGAACCTCACTGCCTACGATGCGGCGTACGTTGCGCTCGCTGAGGCGATCGGCGTGCCACTCGTGACGACCGATAGCCGGCTCGCGTCGGCACCGGGCAACAACGCCGAGATCCTCCTTGTGGGGAGCTGAGTCAGGCGAGGACCTTCTTCCACGCGCCCTCGTACGCGATCGGAACGAAGCCGATCGCCTCGTTGATATCGAGCATCGGGCGGTTCTCCTCGGCGTTGTAGGTGATGACCCGCGGCGAGTTCGGGGTCTCGGCCCGCCAGCGGGCAAGTCCCGCGCACTTGACCAGCATTCCCAGCCTGTGACCGCGGTGCTCGCGCAGCACGAGGGTGTCCTCTTGATGGCTGGCGGCGGTGGCATCGACCCCGTGTACGAGCTCGTTGAAGGCGACGAGCTCGCCCGTTGCGACCTGCTGCGCGGCGGTGACCAGCATCGTCTGGCCGGCATCGAGGTATCGCGTGTCGTGGCGGGCGACCCGCTCGGCATCCCACTTCTCCTCGTCGATCTCAAGGTCGGCCGCCGGAGCGTCGGTCGACATCCGCGACTTCATCCAGGCGTACCGGTCCACGAATTCCGGAGGGGTGGGAAGGTGCCACTGCACGATGCGATACCCGTCCGCGGCCGCCGACGCCTCCGCGAGGAGGGTGGCGATCGTGTCGTCGGCGGCCCCGAGATCGAGCGCGCTCTTCCGGTTGATCTGCTCCAGGGCGTAGCCGTGCCGTAGGAAGAACCGCGCGGCGTGGTCCTCAGGGATCGACCCGAAACCCGTCGGGGCGTCGAGGCGGGGACCGACGGCATCGGGATGCTGTGCCCACGCCTCGAGGACGGTGCGGCCGTGCTCGCGCGCGGTCTGCTCGACGAGCGTGTATCCGGCCGAGCCGATGCCGCGACCGTGAGAGTCCGCGAGCAGCTCGATGATCCAGTACGCGATGCGTGAGCCCGCTTCGAGTGGGATACCGACTCCGACGCCGCCGATGATGGCTCCGTCGGCGACGACCGCCCACGCGTGCTGGATCTCGTCCGCATCACTCTGGTAGTGGGGGAGCAGCTCCCCGGCCGTCATTGCGTCGTCGTCGTTGCCGGTGATCTCGCGGGAGATGAGATTGCGCACACGGCTGAACTCACGGAAGTCCGCGGTGTCGTCGGCATCCAGCGATGCCGGGATGGTGAGGGGTCGGAACTCGACCCCGGTGAGGTTGCTCATATCTGTTCCTTTGAATGCGGGTGCCCGACAGTGTCGCCGGGCACCCGCTGCATCAGACGCGGGGAATGCGGTGGGCTGTCAGCAGCCAGGCCGCTTCGCGGTGTTCGCGCTCGATGCGGTTCTTGTGCTGGAGGTACGCGCGCTCGGCATCCGGTGCCGGGCGGCTGCTCCACAGCAGCAGTTGCAGCGCGATACGCATCGCGATGCGGTCGAGCAGGGTCGTACGCGGGGTGCGGCCCTGCAGAGGAAGGAGCTGCAGCGGATCGGGCGGGGCCGCCTGATCGACGGAGCGCTGCGGCGCGGTGGCGGTGTTCATGGCTTTCGCTTTCGTTGTCGAGGCGTGCGCATCGGGATGGGGCCGAAGCCTCGCGGATGGGCGGATGCCGCATTGGAGGCGGCGGGGTCGTGCCGCAGCACGAAGGTGGGTGGTGGACCGACCGGTAGGACGGACGGTCGCAAGGGACGGCACTCGAGCCCGAGGACGGGCAGACGTGTCCCCTGCGGGGATTACGCGAACGTGATCGGACGCGTGTTCGCCGCGGCGTCGAAGGAGCGGGTCCCCGCGCACGCGAAACCGCCGGCGAAAGCAGCGGTGGTGGTGGTGTCGATGGTCATCATCTCAGGGACCTCCTTTCTCGACTTCTGACGCGATCACACACGCTAGACCCTCGGCCTGCGCCGCGTCAAGATCGGATTGCCGATCCGTTCCGCTAGCGTGGTCGGCACACCCTGCCCGCCCCGGTCTGCGGAGGACGTCCGAATGCATCTGAAGAGCTTGACGCTCAAGGGCTTCAAGTCGTTCGCGCAGCCGACCACGTTCGCGCTGGAGCCCGGAGTCACCTGCATCGTCGGCCCCAACGGCTCGGGCAAGTCCAACGTCGTCGACGCGTTGGCGTGGGTCATGGGGGAGCAGGGGGCGAAGACCCTCCGCGGCGGCAAGATGGAGGACGTCATCTTCGCCGGGACTTCCACCCGCGGCCCGCTCGGGCGTGCCGAGGTGCAGCTGACGATCGACAACTCCGACGGGGCTCTGCCGATCGAGTACTCCGAGGTGACGATCAGCCGCACCCTGTTCCGCAATGGCACGAGCGAGTACGCGATCAACGGATCCGCCTGTCGGCTGCTCGATGTGCAGGAGCTGCTGAGCGATTCCGGTCTCGGTCGCGAGATGCACGTCATCGTCGGTCAGGGCCGCCTCGACAGCGTGCTGCAGGCGAGTCCCGAGGACCGGCGCGGGTTCATCGAAGAGGCCGCCGGCATCCTCAAGCACCGCCGCCGCAAGGAGAAGACGCTGCGGAAGCTCGAGGCGATGGAGGCGAACCTCACCCGTCTGAGCGACCTCGCCGGAGAGTTGCGGCGCCAGTTGAAGCCGCTCGGCAAGCAGGCCGAGATCGCGCGCGAGGCCGCGACGATCGCCGCCGTCGTGCGCGACGCCAAGGCGCGCCTGTTCGCGGACGAACTCGTGGGCCTGCGTTCGCAACTCGCCGATCATGCCCGTAGTGGGCAGGAGCGCCACGCCGAACGCCTCGTGCTGCAGGATAAGTCCGAGCAGCTGAAGCTGCGCATTGACGCGCTCGAGGCGCAGCAGCGCTCCGAGGCCGTCGACACCGCACGCAGTGTCGCGTTCGGCTTGGAACGTGTTCAGGAGCGCCTGCGCGGCCTGTACACCCTGGCCGGTCAGCGGCTCGCGCTCCTCGAGGAAGACGGGGCGCTCGCGATCGAGGCGACCACCGTCAGTCAGGCCGTCATCGACGAGGCGCGCGTCGAGGTCGCGGAGATCGCGGCGGGTCTGGGCGGGGCGCAGGATGCCGCGGCCACCGCCGGCCGCGATGTCATCCGCGCTCGTGCCGAGCTCGATGCGCTGGACGCGGATATCGCGGCGCAGAGCGCGCTGGTCTCGGAGCACGACATGCGGCTGACGAAGCTGCGTGGCTCGGCAGACGCGGCGGCATCCCGCCTCGAAGCGGTGCGTACCGCGGTGGAACGCCAGCAGCGCGCACTCGAGGCTGCACAGCAGCGGCGTGCAGAGGCGGCGGACGTGCTCGCGGGGGTCGATCCCGAACTGGTTCCGGAAGGCTCGTCCGCGGAGCACGCGGCGGCGTACGAGCGGGCCCAGCGCGACGCCGGGGACGCTGAGACGAACGTCTCGTCGTTGCGGGAGCGGCTTCACGCCGCCGAGCGCGAGGTCGAGTCGCTCACCGCCCAGACGGCGGCCCTCGGACGCGCGCTCGACGTGCGCAACGCGG
>NZ_JBASZT010000221.1:0-25216 GCF_049661145.1 Microbacterium sp. | reverse complement strand
CGTTCCACCGTCGCACCAGCTCCGCGTTCATCTCTTCCACGGTCGCGAACGGGCGGTCGGCGAGTTCGCTGATCCGTGCGTGGCTGAAGTGCTGGTCCGAGGTGACGAAGTCCACCTGGTCGAAGTCGAACCACGGATACTCGTTCACTGCGGCCCTCCTTCGGTGAGCGCGGCGCTCGCGAAATCTAGGTATATCTATCGTTTCGCTAGACGGGTGTAGATGTTCCTAGAGATCATCGAGGTCGACCCCGAAGCGTGCCGCGACATCTTCGAGCGGTCCAGCGCTCATGCCGTCGCGCTCACGCACAACGCGTGCGACCTCGCGGTCGTCGATTGCTTCGACCAGCTCCACGAGTACTCGGTCGATGTCGCCGCCGTTCGCGGCGGCGACTCGCGCCACTTCCCTTGCCGCGTCAGCGAGCGTGTAGAGACGCTCCCACGGGTGGTCTCCGTGACGGGCGATCGCGACGGTCTCACGAGTGTAGGAGCGGTCGTCCCCGGCGACGAGCCAGTGCTCCTCGCCCTCAGCGGTGATGAAGAAATCGACCACACACTCCCCACACGGCATCTTGTAGACACCCGGTTCGGTGGGCGCCGCCTCGGTCGCACGCGTGATCATCTCGCGGATGACGCCTTCCCAATCGAACGCCGGTTCATCGTCGCCCATGCTGACCTCCCGAAGCAGAACAGAGAAATGTCTCATTTCGAGACCGCGGCGTCTAGGGATCAGCCCCGCCGCGTTCGCGCACTAGTTCGCTTGACCACCGATGGTGAGACCGAGCTGGTGAGCAAGATCACAGCCTGTACGCGGTCTCGGACGTCGAGTTTGGCGAAAACACGGTTGATGTGCGTTTTCACCGTTGCGGGTGAGAGATGCAATGCCTGGCTGATCTCGCCGTTGGAGAGGCCGAGCGCGATCGCGTTGAAAACGTCGCGTTCTCGGGGGGACAGAACCGAGAGGCCCTGTCCGCCCGAGGCGGGCTGGTCGCGGCCGGTGTAGGCGTCAATGAGCTGCCGCGTGATGCGGGGCGTCACGATGGTCTCGCCTCGAGCGACGACGCGTACGGCATCCACGAGTTCGTCGTGAGTTGCAGTCTCGACGAGGAAGGCACTGGCCCCCGCGCGGAGAACTCCGAAGGCGTACTCGTCCAAGATCGGGGGTCTTGGTCAACGCTGTGTCAGAGACCGACGGTCATTCTGCGAACCACGCGAACATGCAATCCGAGGATGACCAGGAAACATGGGCTGTCGGCGGCGGAGCGGCCGACAGCGTCGGTCATCCCGGTGCTGCCGAGAAGAGCAACGTTGTGACCAAGGCCCCTACGCAGGACAAAGGGACAGTGCTGAGTGCCGCGTACACGTACCAGGCGAATCGTCGTGGTGCGCTGTCGTTTGCCGTCGCGGCTATCCGAGGGCCTCGACCGAGAAACACTGACGTCGCGATGAACCCGACGATCAGCAGGAGCAGCCACCATGTCCAGCTCGGCAGTGCTGCCTCCACGAGGAGGTCCTTCTCGTAACTGGATTCCGTGAGGGGGCCACGAGTGGCGCTGGTCAGCAGGAGCGCTTGGATGAACGCGTACGCACCGACGACGGGCGCGAGCAGCGCCCCGAGAACCGCGGCCACGACCCATGCCACTCGAAGTGAGCTGCGCGCTCGCCAGTACAGCGCCAGGTAGAGCACGAGCGCGCTAAGTCCCGTGAGGAGAAGCGCAGCCCCAGCCCATGGCACCGGGTTCTGACCGATACTGAGCTGCCCAACGGAGGCGGCAAGTCCCACACCGCTCGTCGATACGAACGCGAAGAAGCTCACCGCCCCGACGAAGCCCCATAACAACAGGACACCGAGCATGGCGACGACCGATGCGAGCCGTCTCATGGCGCGGGCGCCGCGCCGGCGCCTGAGGTTGCCATGGTGGAAACCAGAGTAGCCCAGACATCGGAGATCGCATTGAGTTCAGTCGCCGTAGGCGGGATCCCTGGCCCCTGGTACCCGCTGCGGACGTCCATCGTGATGCCGTCGAATGTGAATCTCACAGCAGTGTCGACGAAGATGTTCCCTGAGGTGAACACATCGGTTGCGGCGGCCTTGGCGTTCGCGATGCTGCTGCCGAAGCGCTGCGAGTAGAACGCGCTGTAGCGCCACAGCGGGTCGGCGGCGATGTTGGTGCGAATCTCGCGAACGACGTCGTCGAGTGGACGATTGGGGGTGTCGCTCGCGAGGGAGCCGATCAGGTAGCCGTCGATGTCCCCAACGAGGTCGTCGAAGCTGAAGCTCTTCTGTGTGGACTCGTTTGAGTCCCGGACTCCGAGGTATTTCGCGAACCAGGTCTTGGTGGCACTGTACGTCGCGGGGTGGGGAATGGTGGCATCCTCCGCGAAATTGATCCAGAGCGTCACAAGGTCGAGTACCCAACCTCCGAGATCAGCCACTTCAGCGGTCGACCGCTGACCAGTTGTCGGACGACCGTATTTCAGGTACCCGCGGGCGGTGACCGCCAGGTGTGGAGTCGTGGCGGGCGTGCCGCCGGGTACCGCGAACGATCCGACGAAGTCGGTCTCTGCAGCGGTGCTCTCCTGGGCTGTCGCCCAGCTCGGGAAGCTGTTGAAGAAGTCGGTCGCGAAGCCCACGGGCGGTGGTAGGTAGGCAACGAACTTTGCGGTGAGGTACTCAGCGTTCTTGCCTTGGATATAATAGAGCACCGCGTGAGATTGATCGGTCAGTCCGATGTTGTACCCCGTGATCTCCGCTAGAACCGTGAGATGCGTCACCATCCAATAGAAACGATCGAATGCTCCCGCCACGAGCGGCGTTGCGAGCACGTCGAACTTTCCTACGGGGCTAGCGCGCGATGACTGGACGTTCTTGTCGATCTCCATGCTCGTGCCGTCTGGTGTGAATCCGCTGGTGCCTGCGAGTGCGTAGTTCTGGATCTGGTCGTACGACCATGCCGGCGGCAGTGGGTATCCGAGGTTGCCGCTCCAACCCCAGGACATCGACGCGATGAAGGCTTCTTCCGCCAGCCCTCCGTTGATCAGCCGCGCACACACATTGCGCGTTCCATAGACGCCGATCTTGTATCCCACGCGTGTTCTCGCGAGGCGCTCCTTCACTCCCTGAAAGTATGGAATGACGGCAGCGCTGATCGCGTCATCTGTCGCATCGAAATCAACGGAGAAGAACACGGTCGTGCCAGCAGCGAAGCCCAGCTGACGGAGTCTTCGCGCCGCCTGCTGAGCGTGCCCTTCGCCGATTTCTTTGTTGAAGTATCCGATCGATGTGCCGGCCTCCTGCATGATCGGAAAAGTCTCGAGCCCCGCGTCGAAGATTGTCTTCAGCTCGCCGGGGAGGTAACGCTTGCTGGTAACCGTAAGGTAACGTCCGACGGTTCGGTAGCCCGCCGAATACAGAGCGTTGCAGAGTCCTGCATTCAGCTGAGTGGACATGTCACTGGAGATGCCTGGCCGGGTTTCGTCACCGGTGCTGATGAGCAGCGACGCCCATGTTCGGTAGTCGCCGGAGCCATGTACAGGGAGCTCAGCATACTGCTGGAAGTCCCGAGTCGCGCTGGTGGTTGCTGCGTCGAAGCTGCCTGAGAACGGGCTGGCATATCCGTTGAACCGAAGTGCGCCCTGGAAGAGCCTCACCCAGTTCTTGTCGTAGTCGGTGCTGCCCTGGCTCACGTTGGCGTTGGCCTGCAGGCCAGTCTTGGTGCCGGGACCGAAGTTTCCGTTCGCGACGCTATCCGACATGTTCAGCCCGTACTGGATGGCGTACATCATGCCTTGTTGCGTGTTTCGTGAGAACAGACCATCGCACGGCAGGATATTGAAGGCGGAACGATTGCTGAACTTCCCGTTTAGCCACTGCTGGACCGCGCGCTTTTCGTTCGTTCCGCCAGAGAGCAGTGTATAGGCATCCATTGACATCAGGCTCTTCAGGACCTTCGGGGAGATCGAGGTCGCGGGCGTCAACCCCATGTTTGTGGTCAGGGTCTGGACCGATGATTGCACGACGCCGTCGTAGGTCCCCCATGCGTATCCACCGACGTACCCCTTGCACCAGAGTGCACCCTGGGCCAGGTGTATAACATTTGGTTTGCTCGTCGAAGCCGAGACAGCGCCGACCTGTGACGTGAAGGCACTTGTCGTTCCAGCGCCGAAATTGTCTGCGAGAGTGTTGATGCCCAACTCAATCTGGAGACCCCGAATGAGACCGAAAATGGTCTCCCATCCAGTGAACCCGCTTTCCGTGACGTGGTTCCACTGCGGGTGTCCACCGTATGTGGCGTTCAACCAATTCTGGGTGTGCTGAACCATGTAGTCGACCACAATTATGCCTTTCGCGACGCAGAGGAGTCGGTCAGTTCGGTCCCGGACGATGTGACAGCGGCGACCGATAGCCTCCCGGTGGCGCGTGCTTCCACAGCGGCGTCATCCGGTATGAGGGCGAACACTTGACCTACTTGCGAGATCGACGGCTTCGAGGTCGTCGTATCTGATTCTTCGGGGGTGAGTGAGATGAGAATGGTTTCACCTGCCGGGAGCATTGCATTCAGGTTGAACACGCGATCGATCATGCGATTCTGCGGGGTCTCAGGGTCGGCGCTGACCTGGTTGCCATCGATGTCGACGGTCAACGGGGGCACTGAGCGATACGTACGCGCGATAACGGCGACCCCGGCGGGGACTGCGTGGAACCGGCTACATTCGACAGGCTTGTGCTCGTGTGCACAGCTGTGGAGTGGTGGGAGCGGCATCAGGTAGTGCTCTACCTCGCAGCGATCGCCGTGGGTGCGGTGGTCGGTCTACTCGTGCCGGCGGTGGCGGATCCGCTCGAGTCGGCGATCAATCCCGTGCTCGGGTTGTTGCTGTACGCGACGTTCCTGGGGGTGCCGTTCACGGCGATCGGCCGGGCCTTCACGGATTGGCGGTTCCTGGGCGTCGTGCTCGTCCTGAACTTCGTCGTCGTGCCGGTGGTCGTGTTCGGGTTGAGTCGCGCCGTGGCGGCTGATCAGGCGGTGCTCGTTGGGGTGTTGTTCGTGCTGCTGACGCCGTGTGTGGATTACGTGATTGTGTTCACTGGCCTGGCTGGCGGTGCACGTGCGCGGCTGCTTGCTGCCACGCCCCTGCTGATGCTTCTGCAGATCGTGTTGCTGCCGGTGTACCTGTGGCTGATGGCCGGCGCCGAGGTGGTGGGTGCGTTCGACCCGCATCCGTTCGTGGAGGCATTTCTGTTGTTGATCGTGCTGCCGCTCGTTCTCGCCGCCGCCACGCAGCTGCTGGCGAAACGGTTCCGTGCCGGCCGCGCGATCGAGGGCGTGGTGCTGGCGGCAATGGTGCCGCTGATGATGCTGACTCTCGCCGTGGTGATCGGCTCGCAGGTCTTCGGCGTGAGCAGCGCTCTCGGCCAGCTGCTAATCGCGGTTCCCGTGTTCGTCGTGTTCGTCCTAATCGTGGCACCACTCGGTGCGCTCCTCGGGAGCGCGGCACGCTTGGATGTTCCCAGCCGCCGGGCGGCCACGTTCAGCGGGGTCACCCGCAACTCGCTGGTCGTGCTCCCGCTCGCTCTCGCGCTGCCGGCATCTTTCGCTCTGACGCCGTTGGTTGTAGTGACTCAGACCTTGGTGGAGCTCGTCGCAATGGTGGTCATGGTCGCCGGGGTACCGCGACTCATCCGCCCTCGCATTAGTACAGCGGAGAATGTATAGTCAGCCTGTGCTGACTCTTACTTCTCGCCTCGATGTGATGAACCGGCTGGGTCGGGCGATGGCCGACCCGACCCGTTCCCGGATCCTCCTCACACTGCTGGACGCTCCCGGCTACCCGGCTGAGCTGGCACGAGATCTCGAGCTGACCCGCACGAACGTCTCGAATCATCTGACGTGCCTGCGGGGCTGCGGGTTGATCGTCGCCACACCGGAAGGTCGGCGCACCCGGTATGAGATCGCCGACCCGCATCTGACCCAGGGGTTGCGACAGCTGCTCGAGGCGGTCGTCGCCGTCGACGAGGGCGCCCCGTGCATGGACGATCAGTGCGAGTGCTGCGCATGAGCCTCATCGACCGTGACCTGCTGCCGGTGGCCTGCACGCTGACGCCCGGCGCTGGTGCTGCACAGCTAGCCGCGTGGCAGGAATTCAACGACGACTACCTCCTCGACATCGACAGGACGGCCGCCCAGATCACCGTCCACTACCCAAAGATCGACGACGCGACCGCCCGGCTGACGGAGCTGGTCCGCACCGAGCAGTCCTGCTGCGCGTTCGCGACTTGGGCGATCGACACGACCCACCCCGACCTGCGCCTTTCCGTTACCGGCACCGATGACGCACTGGCCGCGCTCACGTTCCTAGAGCAGACGCCCGCCCCCGCAACGAAGGAGAGCGTGCAGTGAGCGAAGAGTGTTGCGGCCCCAACGAGCCGCGCAAGCCCGGTACGGTCCGGCGCATCGAACTGTCCCGGCCGCTCTCGACCGGTGACGCCTGCTGCGCCGCGGAACCCTCCTCCAAGACCGCGGCGCCAAGCGCGGTGCACGATGCGGGCGATGCCTGCTGCGGCCCCGACCTCGCCACCACCCCCACCGAGGCGGACGAGGAGCCGGAGGTCCGCCCGCCCTGGTGGCGCGACTTCGCGTTGCTTCCCTCCGCGCTGTCCGGGCTGTTCCTCCTCGCCGGATACACGTTCGAGTGGACTGGTCTGCACATCCCGGCGCTGGTGCTGCAGTGGGCGGCGCTGCTCGCCGGCGCCTACACCTTCGTCCCCGGCGCGATCCGCCGCCTCATCCGCGGTCGCCTCGGGGTCGGGCTGCTGATGACCATCGCCGCGATCGGCGCGGTCCTGCTCGGCCACGTTGGCGAGGCCGCGACCCTGGCGTTCCTGTTCTCCCTGGCCGAGGCGCTTGAAGACCGGGCGATGGACCGCGCCAAGGAAGGCTTGCGCGCCCTTCTGTCCCTCATCCCCGACACTGTCCGCGTCTCCCGCCTAACCAGCGACGTCACGATCCCCGCCGCGGACGTGCGTGAGCTGGACATCCTCGTCATCGGTGCCGGCGATCGCATCGCCACAGACGGCGTGGTCGTGGAGGGTAGGTCGAGCCTGGACACGTCGGCGATCACGGGCGAGTCGATCCCGGTCGAGGTCGGCCCCGGCGATCCGGTCGCCGCCGGTTCGGTCAACGGGGCGGCGACGTTGCGGATCGAGGCAACTGCGGACGGCCGCGACAACTCCCTCACCCAGATCGTCGCCCTCGTGGAGCAGGCCCACGCCCGCAAGGGCAACCGGGCACGCCTCGCCGACCGGATCGCGAAGCCGCTCGTTCCCGTCGTCCTGATCGCCGCTGCCGTGGTCGCCCTGTTCGGGCTGCTGGTCGGCGACCCGTGGACCTGGATCGAACGCGCCCTCGTCGTCCTGGTTGCGGCATCCCCGTGCGCGCTGGCCATCGCGGTGCCCGTGACGGTGATCAGCGCGATCGGAGCGGCGTCAAAGTTCGGCGTCGTCATCAAGTCAGGTGAAGCGTTCGAGCAGCTCGGCACGATCCGCGCCGTCGCCCTCGACAAGACCGGCACCCTCACCCGCAACGAGCCCACCGTCGTCGACGTCCAGCCCGCACCCGGTATCACCCGCGACGACCTGCTCGCCTGGGCCGCCGCCGTGGAGGCCACCAGCACCCACCCCCTCGCCGCGGCCATCATCGCGGCCGCACCCGTCGCCAGCCCCGCAACGGAGGTGGTCGAGGAGGCCGGGCATGGCATCACCGGGACCGTCGACGGCCGGGCGATCCGGGTCGGCAATGTCCGCTGGCTCCATCCCGCCGGCCAGCAGTTGAACGCGGAGGCGATTGCCGCGCAGGGCATGACCGTCGTCGTGGTCGAGGCGGACGGGCAGATCGCCGGCCTGATCGGCGTGCGGGACGAGCTGCGCCCGGAGTCGGCCGAGACGGTCCGGATGCTGCAGTCGCAGGGCATTGAGACCATCATGCTCACCGGCGACAACACCCGCACCGCCCACGCCATCGCCGCCGAGGCGGGCGTAACCGACGTTCGCGCCGAGCAGCTGCCCGCCGACAAGGCCGCCGCGATTGAGGCGCTCGTCACGCAGCAACCGACCGCGATGGTCGGCGACGGCATCAACGACGCCCCGGCACTGGCGACGGCGACGGTCGGGATCGCGATGGGTGTGAAAGGCTCCGCGGCGGCGATCGAGTCCGCCGACGTCGCCTTCATCGGCCACGACCTCCGCCTCATCCCCGGCGCCCTCGCCCACGCCCGCCGCGGCCGACGCATCATGACCGCCAACATCGGTCTGGCTCTGGCGATCATCGTCGCGCTGTTCCCGCTCGCCCTGTTCGGCATCCTCGGGCTCGCCGGCGTCGTGCTGGTGCATGAGATCGCCGAGGTCGTCGTCATCCTCAATGGCGTCCGCGCCGCCCGTCGCCCCGCTGCGCTACGGCAACTCGCCACGGTGCCCGCTCGCCAGCCCGAACCCGCCCACGCCTGACCACCGACCCCTCGCCCCGCGGTGGCAGAACACCGCCCGACTTGGAACCGGCCCTTGTGAAGACCCCCATCAAAGCCACCTTCGCCACCGTTGCCGTCGTCATCGTCCTGGTTGACCGGCTAGCCGCGCCGGACCCGGCCGGCGCTGCCGGCGCTCCCGTGCTCGGGTGAACCGGGCTCCGAATGGGTTTAGGTGCGCACGGTAGGCTGTGGGCGATGGTCTCTTCGGCCCGGACTCCGCGCTCCACGACGCTGAATGAGCAATTGTTGATAATGAGGCTCATTACCAGCGTCGGTTTGGCGCTGCTGCTGATGTTGGGTCTGGCAGCGACGGGTCACACAGAGGCGGACGGTTCGACTCCTGTTCCGCTGGTGATTTCTGGGTTCATGGACCCCCACGTCGAGCCCGTGGCAGACGCCCCAGTCGAGCATGAGGCGGTCGCCGGTGGCGTCGTTTCTGGGCCGAACGCGTTGGTGGGCGTTGCGCTGTGCATGTTGGGCGTGTTGTGCGGGCTGACGTTCATGGTGGTGCTGCGGGGGTTGTGGCGTCGGCGGATGCCTCCGGTTCTCGGTGACGGGCCACGGATGCCTTCGCTGCTTCCGGCGCCGGCTGCCCGTGCTCACCCGATTGTCTTTTCGTTGACGCAGTTGGGTCTTTCCCGAACCTGACATTTGGCACGCCACCCTTTCCGGGTGGCGCTTCGTCCCGGGCTGCGTGCCCGGGTTCTGTCCTGTGCCGTGTCTTGGTTTGGAGTACCCGATGAAAACCCCTGTGAAGGCGACGCTCGTCACCATTGCCGTTGTGGTGGTGATGGTGATCGCCGCGTTGATCTATGTCCTTGTCAATCAGAGCCAGTCCGCTCCACCTTCATCTGGGGGCGGTGACGCATCCCCGCAGGTGGTGCGGGAGAGCTCGCATGTCCTCGACGACGGCGGGGAGGGCGCTGTCACCCTGGTGGAGTTCCTCGACTTCGAGTGCGAGGCGTGTGGCGCGTTCTTCCCGATCGTGGAGGATATGCGGGAGCAGTTCGCTGGGGAGATCACGTATGTGGTCCGCTACTTCCCGCTGCCCGGTCACTTCAATTCGAAGAACGCGGCGGTCGCGGCGGAAGCGGCCGCGCAGCAGGACCGGTTCGAGGACATGTATGTCCGGTTGTTCGAGACGCAGGCGGAGTGGGGTGAGGCGCAGGAGTCTCGCGCCGACCTGTTCCGTGGCTTCGCGGAGGAGATCGGTCTGGACATGGCCGCCTATGACGCCGCCGTGGCGGACCCGGCTACGGCGGAGCGGGTGGAGCTGGATTTCGAGGAGGGCCAGGCGCTCGGGGTGAGCAGCACGCCGACGTTCTTCCTCGACGGTGAGCTGCTCGAGCTGCAGGAGTGGGACGACCTCGAGAACGCCATCCAGGCTGCGGTGAACGGTGGCCGGTGATGCGGGCGGGTTTGACGCATCGGCGGGCGATCATCGTCGGCGCCGGGCAGTCTGGGCTCGCGGTTGCCGCGGCTCTGGCCGCGGAAGGGCTGCGGCCGCAGCACGAGTTTGTGGTGATCGACGCCGCCAGCACGGGGCAGCGTTCCTGGTCCTCACGGTGGCATTCGATGGAGCTTCTCAGCGACGCCCGGCATAGCGCGCTGTCTCCGCGGCGGCTGCTGGGTGACCAGCGCCGGCATCCGCGAGTGGACGAGATGGCGGACTACCTCACCTTCGTGGAAGCCGGGCTGGGCGTGGAGACGGTCTGGGGCATCCAGGCGACCGGGGTGGAGCATCGCGGGAACGGCTCGACTCTGCTGCTGTCGACGACGGCAGGGGAGGTGCAGACCCGCAACGTGATCTGCGCGACGGGCGCGGCCGCGCACCCGCGGATTCCGGAGTGGGCGTCTCTGCTGACGATGCCCGGGGTGGTGCTGCACAGCAGCGAGTACCTGTACCCGAAGCAGATCCCCGTCGGCGACGTGCTCATCGTGGGCGGCGGGAACAGCGGTGTGCAGCTGGCCCGCGAACTGTCCGCGTCGCACACCGTGACGCTGTCCGTGCGAACCCGGCGGCAGCATCGCCCCGCGATGAGCTATCCCGCCGCGGCGGGGGAGAGGGTGCCGCTGTTCTCGCGGGAGCGTCGCCCCGAGCCGATCTTCGGCGACAGCTATGAGCAGCTGCGCCGCGTCGGGGTCACGATCGCAGCTGCGGTGCAGGACGCGGCCGGCGCCGGGGTGACCTTCGCCGATGGCACGCAGGCATCCCCCCGCTCGGTGATCCTCGCCACCGGCTACACCCCTGGCGACGACTGGCTCCCGGAACCGGCCCGCGTCGACCGGCCGCGGCGCACCCTGACCGGCCTGCCCGGGCTGTTCGTGGCGGGGATGCCGCAGTACGGCGGCCGCGGCTCCGACACCCTCGCCGGGGTCTGGAAAGACGCGACGACGATCGCCCAGCACATCATCAACCGGCCCTGAAAGGACCACCGCCTTGACCACCGTCACCGACCACGAACACCCGCACCGATCCGGCTCACGGAGACGCATCCTCCTCCTGTCCACTCTGACGACGCTGCTGCTGGCCGCCGGGCTCCTGTTCGCCACCGCGGCGCCCGCAGCCGCGCACGATGAGATCGTCTCCTCCTCCCCGGAAGCCGGATCCACGGTCAGCGTGGTCCCGGAGGAGATTTCGCTGACGTTCAGCGGCGAGATCCTCACCGATTTCAGCGCCGTGATCATTGAGGTGGTCGCCCCGGACGGGCAGAACATCGCATCGGGGGATCCGGTCATCGACGGGACCACGGTCACCCAGGCGGTGACGCCTGGTCAGGCGGGCGTGTACACGGTGCGGTGGCGGGTCGTGTCCAGCGACGGGCACCCGATCAGCAACGAGTACCAGTACACCGTCGAAGCGGTCACCGTCCCCACCAGCGCCCCTACCCCCGAAGCGACCGAGGAGCAGACACCCGACCCGTCTCCCACATCTGCCGCCAATACGTCCGGAGAGGTTCACAACGGGCCATCCGGAGGTGGGGAACTCCTCCCCGTCCTTGCGGTCCTGAGTGGCGTAATCGTGCTGGGCGGCGCGCTGGTGGTCGTGCTCATGGTGGCCAGAGAGCGTCGTCGCCGCGACCGAGCAGCCGCGGCCGCGGCCGCCGCGGATGGTGGAACCGCCGACGACCAGCAACAGAAGGAGAACCCCTCATGAAATGTCCGGTCGACGGGACCGCCCTGCTGATCACGGAACGCTCCGGGGTCGAGATCGACTACTGCCCGCAGTGCCGGGGCGTCTGGCTGGACCGTGGCGAGCTCGACAAGATCATCGACCGCGCCGCCGACCTTGCCGGCGGCGGCCGGCAAACCAGCACCGCCCCCTATCCGCGCGAGGGCGACCACCGTTCTGACCGCGACAGGGATCATCACGGTCGCTCCGGGCGTCGGCGGAAGGAAGGGTTCCTCGGTGACCTCTTCGACTTCTGACACCAAAAACCTCTTCCTGATAGCCGGTCTGATGACCGGGTTATCAGCGGCCCTCGCGAACGCAGGAGGAGCCGCTGATGGTTCGTGAGCAGACCCGGCGGTTCGCGGTCGCGTGCCTGGCCGCCGCTGTGGTGGTCCTGGTCGACCAGGCGACGAAGGCGGCCGCACTGGGAGGGTTGAGTCAGGAGGAGCGGATCCCGCTGCTGGGGGATCTGCTTGGGCTGCAGCTCGCGTTCAACCCCGGCGCGATCCTCTCCCTCGGAGCCGGGGTCACCGGGCTGCTCACTCTCCTCGGGGTCGGTGCCGTGGTGCTGCTGGTCGTCGCCGCCGCGCGGGCGCGGACCGGATGGTGGGCGATGGGGATCGGCCTGATCCTCGGGGGCGCGATCGGGAACCTGATCGACCGGCTGTTCTCCCCCCCTGGGTTCGGGGTCGGGCACGTCACCGACTTCCTCGCCTACGGGAACCTGTTCATCGGCAACCTCGCCGACGTCGCCCTCGGTGCCGGCGTCATCGTCCTCGGCCTGAGCCTGTGGACCCGACACCGCCGCTCCCGCGTCAGCGCGGACAGCGCGGCGCCTGCGACGGGCTCCGTGGTGAGCGGGTCATGATGGCGAAGCAGCGGACCTCGTCCGTATACCAGCGCAACGCGTTCGCGCCGGGGCTGCTCGCGGCGGCGGTGTTGTTCCTCGCGCCGGTACTGATGGGCGGGGACTGGTTCACCGTTGTGCTGTTCGTCGCCGCGATCTTCGCGGTCATCGTGGGGTGGTTCGCGATCCAGGCGCGGCAGTGGTGGTGGTTGCCTGTGTTCGTCGTGATCGCCGTGATTTGGAACCCGGTGTTCCCGTTCCCGTTCACCGGCCCGGTGTGGACTGCGGCGCAGCCGGTCGCCGCGGTCGTGTTCCTGGTCGCCGGCGCCCTGATCAAGGTCAAGCGCGCATGATCCGCCGCCGCGTCCTTGCCGCCATGACGCTGGTCGCGGCGCTGCTGCTGGCCGGGTGCACGTCCAGCGACTCGCTCGCGCAGCAGTACCGGGACGGAAGCGAGAAGGGCTACATCGCCGGTGACTTCCAGATCGTCGAGATCCCGGATGCCGACCGCGGGGAGCCGGTGGTGTTCGAGGGCGTCACCGAGACCGGGGAGACGGTGTCCAGTGACGACTACCGCGGCGGGGTGCTGGTGGTGAACTTCTGGTACGCCGCGTGCGGGCCGTGCATCGTCGAAGCCCCGATGCTCGAGGAGGTCTGGCAGGAGTATCAGGACCAGGGCGTCGCGTTCCTCGGGGTGAACACCTACGACCAGCCAGCCACCGCACTGTCGTTCGCCCGTGACAACAACGTCACCTACCCGAGCGTGATCGACGTGAACGACGGACGGGTCAAGCTCGCGTTCGCGCAGGTCACTCCGATCCAGGCCACCCCCACCACCTTGGTCATCGACCAGGAGGGGCGGGTCGCGGCGCGGATCATCGGGCAGTTGGCCAGCGCGTCGATCCTGTCCACCCTGGTCGCCGACACCCTCGCCGAGGACACCTCATGAATCCGGGAGCGGTGATCGTCGACGGCGCCCTGTGGGTCGCGATCCCGGTCGCGATCCTCGCCGGGCTGGTGTCGTTCGTGTCCCCGTGCGTGCTGCCGCTGGTGCCTGGCTACCTCGGCTACCTCGGCAGCACCACCACGACGACCGCGGCCCCCACGCTGGACGGGGGGCGCACGGTGACGGCGGAGCGCGCGCGGCTGCTGCTGGGCGTGACATTGTTCATCGCCGGGTTCACCGTGGTGTTCGTCGCCGTCACGATCCTCGGCGGCACCTTCGGGTACCTGCTGCTGCAATACGCCAATGTGCTCACTCGCGTCTTCGGGGTCGTCATCATCGCCCTCGGCCTGGTGTTCCTCGGCTTCTTCGGCATTGCCCAGCGCACCCTCCGCCCTCGCGCCCAGGGTAGGACCGGGCTGATCGGGGCGCCGCTTCTCGGGTTCGCGCTCGGCGTCGGCTGGACCCCCTGTATCGGCCCGACGCTCGCAGCGATCATCTCTATGTCGTGGAACCTCGGTGACCCCGCCCGCGCGGGCCTGCTCGGGCTCGCGTACTCGCTGGGCCTGGGCATCCCGTTCCTGATCCTCGCGGCCGGATGGGGGTGGGCGTCCCGATCGGTGACGTTCCTGCGCCGCCACATCCGCGCCCTGAACATCATCGGCGGGGCCATGCTCATCGCCCTCGGCCTGCTGATGGTGACCGGGCTGTGGACGGCACTGATGTCGCAGCTGCAACAGGTGGTGATCAATGTCCCCCTCCCGCTCTGACACCGGCATCGACGTCACCGCCGACCCGCTACGCCCCGGCGACCACGCCGACAGCGAATCCGCGACGGAGATCACCCAGCCGGCGCTGGGCATCACCGGGTGGTTGCGGTGGGCATGGCGGCAGCTGACCAGCATGCGCACCGCATTGGTCCTGCTGCTGTTCCTCGCGATCGCCGCCGTCCCCGGGTCCCTGTTCCCGCAGCGCAGCGCCGACCCCAACGGTGTCATCCAGTGGGAGCGGGACAACCCTGACGTGTTCCCCCTCGCCGATGCGGTCGGCCTGTTCGACGTGTACCTGTCGCCGTGGTTCTCCGCGATCTATCTGCTGCTGTTCACCTCCCTGATCGGCTGCGTGATCCCGCGCGCCAAGCACCACTACAAGGCGCTCCGCTCCCGCCCCCCTCGCACCCCGGCCCGGCTGTCGCGGCTCTCGGAGTACCGGGAACTGACCTTGCCGAGAGAGGAAGGGAGGACCGACCCGGCCGCGCACGCGATCGACGTCGCGGCAGAGCAGCTGCGCAAGGCCGGATACCGGGTGGAGCGATACGACGCCCGCGGAGCCGCGTCGGTGTCGGCCGAGCGCGGCTACCTGCGCGAGACCGGCAACCTGATCTTCCACGTCGCCCTCGTCGGCGTGCTGGTCTCGGTCGCGATCGGCGGGTCGTTCGCGTATACCGGGCAGCGGGTGGTGGTGGAGGGCACCACGTTCGTGAACGCGCTCAGCGACTACTCCTCGTTCAACCCCGGCCGTTTCGTCGACGGCACGGGCCTTGCCCCCTACTCGCTCACCCTCGACGACTTCCAGGTCTCCTACCGGCTGCCCGGCACCCCCGGCGCAGGCCAGGCCGGAGACTTCTCCGCCGACATCACCATCCGCCAACCCGGGCAGGACGATCGGGCGCAGAGCGTGATCGTGAACTACCCGATCACCGTCGACGGCGATCGCATCTACCTGCTCGGCAACGGCTACGCCCCCACCCTCACGATCCGCGACGCCGCCGGCGAGGTGGTGTACAGCGAGTCGCAGCCGTTCCTGCCGCAGGACTCCAACATGACCTCGCTGGGCATCATCAAGATCCCGGACGGGCTGCCCGAACAGGTCGGGCTGGTCGGGTTCTTCTACCCCACCCAGGGGGTGTTGCCCTCCGGCGCGTTCACCTCCGTCTACCCGGACGTGGTCAATCCGGTGCTGACTCTCAACGTGTTCAGCGGGGATCTCGGCATCGACGACGGCACTCCGAGGTCGGTGTACACGCTCGAGGTCGACGGGCTCACCCAGCACACCGGCGGCGACACCGCCGCCGACTCCCTTGAGCTCACCCCCGGCGCCACCGTCGACCTGCCGAACGGGTGGGGCACGATCACCTGGGAGGAGGTCACGGCGGAGGAGCCGGTGAAGCGGTTCGCGTCGCTGCAGATCCAACGCGACCCCAGCAGCGGCTGGGTGCTCGCGTTCTCCGTGCTCGCCACCCTCGGCCTGTTCGCCGGCCTGTTCGTGCCCCGCCGCCGGCTCTGGGTGAAAGCCCGCACCACCCCGGATGGTGTGCACGTCGAGTACGCGGGACTGGCCCGCGGCGAAGACCCCGCTTTGGCGCGCGCCGTCGACGAGTTCGCGACCCGCCACGCGCACGCCCTCGGCGTAGACCAGCCTGCGAAGGACACACCGTGACGACCGTGTGGATCCCGGACGCCCCGCCGACCCTCGGCGGGTTCCTCACCCCGGCCCCGCTTCCGGCTCCGGTGCTACCGCTCCTCGCGGGACTCCTCGCGGTCGCCTACCTGGCCGGTGCGATCCGGATGTGGGTCCGCGGCCGCGGCTGGCCGGTGTGGCGGACGGTCAGCTTCCTGCTCGGCTGCGTCGCCCTCGCCGCGGTCACCGGCCTGGCGGTGGAGAACTTCGGGTACGCCCTGTTCTCGGTGTTCATGTTCCAGCAGCTCACCCTGATGATGGCGATCCCGCCGCTGCTGGTCCTCGGCTCTCCCGGCACCCTGCTGCTGCGCGCCACCCCGCACCACGGCCCAGGTCTCCTGGTGCTCCGCGCCGCGCACGCCGGGCTACGCAGTCGCACCGCACGGTGGCTGCTCAGCCCGTGGCTGGCGGTGCCGCTATACCTGGCCGCGTTTTACGGTCTGTACCTGGCGAACTTCGCCGATCCGATCCTGTCCACCGTCACCGGCCATACCCTCCTCGAGGTCGGGTTCCTGGTCGCCGGGATGCTGTTCACCATCCCGATCCTGTCGTCGGACCCGCTGCCGGTGCGGATGAGCCACGGCGGCCGCGCCCTGGACGTGTTCGCCGAGGCCGCCCTGCACGCCTTCTTCGGCGTCTTCCTGATGATGGCCACCACTACCCTCATCGACGGGTTCGCCGGCCCGACGAGCGCGCTGGGCATCGACCCGATCGAAGACCAGCGCCTCGCCGGCGGGCTGGCCTGGTCCTACGGCGAGGCCCCCACCTTGCTGATGCTCATCTACGTCATGCACCGCTGGTTCCGCGACGACACCGCCCAAGCGGTCGCCGCCGACCGTCGCGCCGACGCACACGGCGACCCTGAGCTCGACGCGTACAACGACTACCTCACCCGACTCCACCAGAAAGACACCTGACCGATGCGCACGCCTTTGCCGACACCCGCCCCGGCCGCCGCGCCGGAGCAGGAGACGCCGCGCCGCACCGTGGCGGCATGGTCGCTGCCGGTGTGGGCGGCGGTGCTGGCATCCGCGGCCGCCGGCCTGCTGCTGGATCTCGCCTCCGCACCGGTGGGGTGGTGGCCGTTGACGTTCGTGAGTGTCACGGTCGCCCTGGTGGCCCTGATCGGCCGCAGCATCGGCGGGGCGCTGCTGGTCGGCACTGTGTTCGGCGCCGTATTCTACACGACCCATCTGGTGTGGGTGGGGGAGTTCCTCGGCCCGGTGCCGTGGCTTGCCCTCGCCGGGCTGGAAGCGGTCCTGTTCGGCGCGGGCGCGGTGCCGATCGCGCTCGCCTACCGGTGGACCGCCCGCTATCCGGCCCGCGGCCTCGTGCAGCTGCTCGCGGTACCGCCGCTGATCGGGGTTCTGTGGACGGCCCGTGAGGTGGTGATGGGTGCGTGGCCGTACTCCGGGTTCCCGTGGGCGCGCCTCGGGATGACCCAGGTGGGCGGCCCGCTCGCGGAGGCCGTGTCGTGGACGAGCGTGACCGGCCTGTCCCTGCTGATCGTCATTCTGTGCGCCTCTGTGGTGCAGTGGATCCGCGCCGGCGGCATCCGCTTCATGCTCGGGTTGCACCCTGCTGTGAGCGTCGCCGCTCTCCTGGTGATAGCGCCGCAGTTCCCCACCGCGCCGGCCGGGGAGTTCCGCGTGGGATGGGTGCAGGGCAACGGCCCCACCGGGTACTTCGACGACAAGGTGCCCGGCGACGTCCTGGCCGCGCAGACCGCCGCCACGGTGCCGCTGTACGGGCAGCCGATGGATCTGCTGGCCTGGCCGGAGGGCGGCGTCGACGCCGACCCGCTCAGTGATCCCGCCGCCGCCGAGGCGTTGGACCGGGTCGTGCGCTCGGCCGGGGCGCCGTTGCTGATGAACGCCGCCACCACCCGCGGCGACGATGTCTTCAACACGTCCCTGCTGTGGACCGCGGATCCCACGGGCCGGCAGTGGCACGACAAGGTCAACCCGGTCCCGTTCGGCGAGTACGTGCCGGACCGGTGGTTCTACGAGCTGATCGTCCCCGACCTGGTGGGCTTGATCCAACGCGAATACACCCCCGGCAGCAACCCGCCGCTCGTGCAGGTCGGCGACGTCGGGGTGGGGTTGGCGATCTGCTTCGACGTGATCTACGACGCCGTGATCTGGGACGGTGCCCGCGCCGGCGCAGAGGTGTTCGTGTTCCAGACCAACAACGCCGACTTCCGCGGCACCGACGAGAACCTGCAGCAGCTCGCGTTCGCCCGGATGCGCGCCATCGAAACCGGCCGCGCGGTCGTCAACGTCTCCACGGTGGGCACCAGCCAGGTCATCACCCCGGACGGCACCACCGTCGACAGCATCGGCGTCGACACCGTTGACGCGTCGATCACCACCGTCCCGCTGCGCACCGGACTCACCCCGGCGGTGATCCTCGGTCCCTGGCTCACCGCTCTCATCGTCCTCGCTGCCGCCGGCGCTCTCACCGCGGCGGGGTTCTCCCACCGTGCCCGCACGCGTGCGGCCGCCGCAGATCGTTCGACTGATCCGGGGAGGCACCCATGAACACGCCACGGATGAGGCCTGCCGGAGGTCGACTGGCCTGGTCGCTGCGAACGCTGGCGACGGGCAGCGATCTCACCCTTCCTGGTGACCTGACGGCGGAGGAGTGTGGGTGCGCGCCCACGCCCGCGGAGAGCCGCGCATTCCGGGCCGGGGTGAGCCGGCGCACTCTGCTGACGGCGGGAACATTGAGCGCGGCCGTGGACTCGCTGGCCTGGCTGGAAGCGAACGCGGGCTGACCGATGTGCACGGATCTACCGCGCCACCCCGCTCGCGGGCACCCCCTGACCGCAACGACGAAGAGGACGACCCTGCCATGACCGGAACCGACGCGCTCTCCCTCGACGGCATCTCACTGCTGCTGGTGTGGACGGCGATCGCCACCTACCTGCTCGCGTTCATCGCGTACACCATCGACCTGGCCGGGCGCTCCGTCCCCGCCAGCGTCCCGCAGCGGGAGCCGGTCCTGGCCGGCGCTACCGCACGGGCGGGCCAGCAGACGGACAACGCCCAGAGTGGGTCGGTGGACAGTGTTCGCACGCCGCCCGCGCAGCGTCAACGGCTGCTGTGGGCGCGGATCGGGACGTCGCTGACGGTCCTCGCGTTCCTGTTCCACCTGGCCGGCACCATCCTGCGCGGCATCGCCGCGGAGCGGGTGCCGTGGGCGAACATGTACGAGTTCGCGCTGACCGGCACGGTCTTGATCGTGGCCGTCTACCTGCTGGTGCTGCGCCGCTACGACCTCCGCTTCCTCGGTGCGTTCCTGATCGGCATGGTGGTGCTGCTGCTGGGTGGCGCGACGGTCTCGTTCTACGTCGAGGTCGTTCCGCTGATGGATCCGCTCAAGAGCGTGTGGCTGGTCATCCACGTCTTCGTCGCGTCCCTGGCCACCGCCCTGTTCGCGATCGCCTGCGGCATCTCCATCACCCAGCTCCTGCAGGCCCGCCGGGAGCGCCGCACCCGAGCATCCTCGGACACTGCCCGCGCCGACGGTCTTGGGTTTCTGCGCACTCTGCCCGCCGCCGACGTGCTCGAGTCCCTCGCGTACCGGTTCGCGATCGTGGGGTTCGTGTTCTGGACGTTCACCCTGATCGCCGGCGCGATCTGGGCCAACGACTCCTGGGGTCGCTACTGGGGCTTCGATGTCAAGGAGGTGTGGACGTTCGTGATCTGGGTGCTCTACGCCGGCTACATCCACGCCCGCGCGACCCGCGGCTGGCGCGGCACCCGCTCCGCCTGGCTGTCCATCATCGGGTTCGTCGCGGTGCTGTTCAACTTCACGATCGTGAACATGTTCTTCCAGGGCCTCCACTCCTACTCCGGGCTCACATGACCCCGCACCCCTGCCCCGCCCTCTTGCCCGAGCCGAAAGCACGCACATGACCCCGATACTCTCGATTCCCGCCACCACGGGTGCGGATGCCACTGAACGCGGACAGCGGTCACTCCGACCGCGACAGGAATGACTCCTCGCGTCTTGCGGGTCGCAGGGCCTGCGATCCTCGGCGGGGTCACACTCATCGCCTTGGTCGGGGCGTTGTGGTTCGGTGGGGGTGCTGCGCAGATCCCACTCGGCGACGCCGGCCCTGTTGTGCGCTGGGGGCTTCCGGTCACGAAACTGGTCGTGAATCTCGCCGCCGCGGGCATGGTCGGTGTGCTCGTGACCGCCTTGTTCACGCTGCGGGCCGGTGAGCGCGAGTTCGACGTCGCCCTCGATACCGCGTCGATCTCTGCAGCCCTGTTCACCGTGGCCGCGGGCGCGACCGGGTTCCTCACGCTTCTCAGCGTGTTCAACCCGGCCATCGACGCAGGCCCCCAGTTCGGTGCCCAGCTCGGCCGGTTCCTCGTCGAGCTCGAGGTCGGCAGGACATGGCTGATCACGACGGTCGCCGGCGCCGCCCTCACCGTCCTGACATTCGCCGTGCGGTCCTGGGTCGGGACGCTTCTGGTCGCCCTGGTGGCGGTGGCCTCGCTCGTGCCGATGGGCACGCAGGGGCACTCCGGCGATGACGCCTTCCACCACGAGGCGATGATGGCGCTCATCCTGCACATCATCGGCGCCGCGGTGTGGCTCGGCGGGCTCCTGCTGCTCATCGCCGTCCGTCCAGCCCTCGACCGTCGCCGCATCCCCGATCTCGTCGCCCGCTACTCGAGCATCGCTCTGGCCGCGTTCGTGCTCGTCGCCGTGTCCGGCACGGTGCGCGCCGCCATCGGCCTGCAGGAGTGGTCCGATCTGCTCTCGCCCTATGGCGCGATCTTGGGCATCAAGGTCGTCGCGCTCGTCGGCCTCGGCCTCTTCGGGGCGTGGTACCGCACCCGCCTGATCGGCAGGATGCGCAGCTCCGACGCGGCATCCCGCCCTTTCTGGATGCTCATCGCGTTCGAGCTGGCACTGATGGGTGTGGCCAGCGGCGCCGCCGCAGCGCTGGCCCGCACTCCGCCACCGAACCCGGCCCCGCTTCCCGAGATCCCCTCGCCGGCAGAACGCCTCACCGGTGCCCCGCTGCCCCCGGAGCTCACGATCGAACGGTGGGTCACCGCGTGGAACGTGGACATGTTGTGGGCGGTGCTCGCCGGGTTCGCGATCTTCTTCTATCTCGCCGGGGTGTGGCGGCTGCGCCGGCGCGGCGACGCGTGGCCTGTGTATCGCACGATCATGTGGGTCGCCGGCATGGTGCTGCTGGTCTGGGTCACCGGCGGCGTCGTCAACGTCTACCAGGACTACCTGTTCAGCATGCACATGGTGGGGCACATGCTGCTCACGATGGCGATCCCGGTGCTGCTGGTCGCCGGCGCCCCGGTGACCCTCGCCGCCCGGGCGATCCGCAAACGCGACGACGGCACCCGCGGCGGGCGGGAGTGGATCCTGTGGGCGGTGCATTCGCCCGTCGCCCGCATCCTGACGAACCCGTTCGTCGCGGCCGCCCTGTTCATCGGCTCACTGTGGGTGTTCTATTACACCGACCTGTTCCGCTGGTCGCTGTACGACCACCTCGGCCACCAGTGGATGATCGCGCACTTCCTCATCACCGGCTACCTGTTCGCGCTCTCCCTGATCGGCATCGACCCGGTGCCGTGGCGGCTTCCCTACGCCGGCAGGCTGCTGCTGCTCATCGGTGTGATGGCGATGCACGCGTTCTTCGGCATCGCCATCATGATGCAGTCGGGGCTGATGGTCGCCGACTGGTTCGGGTCGATGGGTCGCACCTGGGGTGTCACACCGCTCGAGGATCAGTACACCGGCGGCGGTATCGCGTGGTCGATCGGTGAGATCCCCACCCTGATCCTCGCGATCACGGTCGCGATTCAGTGGAGTCGCAGCGACGACCGCGAGACCAAGCGGCGAGACCGGCACGCCGACCGCACCGGCGAAGCCGAGCTCGAGGCCTACAACGCACGCCTCACCGAGCTCGCCGACCGCGATGCTCGCAGCCGCAGATAGGGCGCACTACGTGACGACGAAAGAGGAGCTCGCCGACCGCTACGGTCGGGGACCGCGGCCCATCCGCCGCCGCGTGTTCTGGGTCACCGTCGCGACGGCGGCAATCCTGTCTGTCGCCGGGCTTTCGTGGCTGACTGTCTCGAACTCGCTCGACGACGTCGGATTCGACGAGACCGGATACGAGCTGGTCGATGCGCGCACCGTGACCGTATCCTTCCAAGCCACGCCACCCGCTGGGACGTCGTTCGCATGCGCGGTGCAGGCATTGGATGAGGACTTCGGCATCGTCGGTTGGCGGGTCATCGAGTACCCCGCGTCCGAGGAGATCACACGAGCACTCGTGGAGACCATCCCGACCGTCGCGCAGGCAACGACCGGCACCGTGCAATCCTGCTGGGCCACATAGCCGCGCAAGGGAGGCCGTCGCCTGCGCCGGCTGAGTCTCTCAAGCGGTGGGCCTGTCTTCGTGGTCGATGCCGTGGTGCTCTTTGCCGCGCTCGAAGTTGAGCAGGCGGAGTGCGTTGCCGACGACGATCAGGGTGGAGCCTTCGTGGATGAGTACGACCGCGCCGATGTTCAGGCCGAGGAAGGTGGCGAGGATGAGGAACGCGACGATCGCGAGGCTGGCGATGAGGTTCTGCCGGATGATGCGGCTGGTGGCGCGGCTGAGCCGCACGGCGAACGGGACGCGGCCGAGGTCGTCGCTCATCAGCGCGATGTCGCAGGTTTCCAACGCGACGGTGGAGCCGGCGGCGCCCATCGCGATGCCGACGTCGGCGCGGGCCATCGCGGGGGCGTCGTTGACGCCGTCGCCGACCATCGCGATCGGTCGGTGGGTTTCGGCGAGGCGGGTGATCTGAGCGACTTTGTCCTCGGGGAGCAGTTCGCCGATCGCGGTGTCGACGCCGACTTCCCGGCCGACCGCGTCGGCGACGCGCTGGTTGTCGCCGGAGATCATCACGAGCTGCCCCACGTTCGCGCCCCGGAGCGCGCTGAGCACCTGGGCGGACTCCGCGCGGGACGCATCCATCACGCCGACGATGCCGAGGAACCGGTCGCCACGGCGGATGATCATCAGCGTCTGCCCGGAGTCCCGCGCCTGCGTGTACGCGTCGGCGAGCGTGCCGGTCAGCGCGAGTTGCTGCTCGTCGAACATGCGCAGGTTGCCGACGTCGACCCGCTCGCCGTCGATCGTCGCCGTGACGCCACGCCCGACGACCGCGTTCAGGTCTGTCGCGGTGAGGCGCTCGGCCTGGGGGACGCGGGGCTCGAGGTCGCGGACGATCGCCTCGGCCAGCGGGTGATCGCTGAGCGCTTCGACAGCGACCAGAGTGCGGATCAGCTCGGACTCGGGCACGTCGGCGGCGGGGGTGACGGACGTCACCCGGGGGGCACCCCAGGTCAGGGTGCCGGTCTTGTCGAACGCCATCGCCTTGACCCGCCCGAGCGTCTCGAGCGGGGCGCCGCCCTTGACGAGCACCCCGGCACGCGCAGCACGGGCGACCCCTGCCAGCACCGCGGCCGGGGTTGCGATCGCGAGCGCGCAGGGGCTGGCGGCGACGAGCACGGTCATGGCGAGGTAGAACGCGTCGGGGAACGGTTGCGCGAACGCGAGCCAGGAGATCAGGAGGGTGACGGCGACCCCGAGGATCACGGCGGGCACGTACCAACGCTGGAACCGGTCGATGAACTGCTGTGTGGGGGAGGCGGCCTGGTCGGCGGAGCGGACGAGCTCGACGACCTTGCTGAGCGTCGAGTCCGCGGAGGTCGCGGTGACCTCGACCTCGAGCACGCCGGACCCGTTCACGGTGCCGGCGAACACACGGTTGGCGGCGGGCAGGGTGTCGACGGTGCGCATCGCCCGCTCCGGGTCGGCCACCGGCTCCTTCTCCACCGGAATCGACTCCCCGGTGACCGCGGACTGATCCACCGCGGACACCCCGGAGATCACGAACCCGTCTGAGGGAATGCGGGAGTTCGGGCGGATGACGACGATGTCCCCGACGACGATCTCCTCCACCGGCACCTCCACCGGCTCGTCCCCGCCGCGGCGCACCAGGGCGCTGCGGGGAGCGAGCTCGGCCAGGGACTCGATGGACTTGCTGGCACGGCTGAGGGCGTATTCCTCGAGCGCGTGGCCGAGGCTGAACAGGAACAGCAGCACCGCCCCTTCCGCCCACCGGCCGATGAGGGCGGCGCCGATCGCGGCCACCAGCATGAGGAAGTCGACCTCGAACTTCCCTCGCATCGTCGAGGCGATCGCGGTGCGGAACGTGAAGAACCCACCGAAGAAGTAGGTGGCGAGGAAGAACACCAACGGCCACCCGACCATCGGCAGCCCCAACGCGAACTCGGCGATCATCCCGCCGGCGTAGGTCACGCCCGCGGCGATCGCGAACCACAGCTCCCACCGGGCCGAACCGTGGGAATGGTCGTGCGTCTCCGCAGCGGGCGCGGTAGTCGTCGGGGAAGAAGCAGTCATGCGACCAGGATACATCACAAGATCATGATATATTGTAGTTGTGAATGATTATCGTGGTCGGAGGGCACAATGGTGAGCATGGCCGGTACTGAGACGCGTCGGGAAGCAGGCACCCTGTCCGTAGCGGATGCTGAGCGTCTCGCCGAGATCATGCAGGCACTGGCGTCACCTGTGCGGCTGCGCATTCTGAGCGCGCTGAGTGTTCAGCCGAGCACCGTGACCGACCTCAGCGAACAGCTGCACATCGGACAGACGACCACATCGAACCATTTGCGGCTGCTGCGGCATCTGAGCCTGGTCCTTGGCACGCGCGACGGCCGGCACATCCACTACTCGCTCTTCGACGACCACGTCTCCGAACTGCTCGAGGAGGCCATCGGGCACCTCGAGCATCTGCCCGGCGGAGGATGACGCCTGCCGGAGCTCCCCGATTGACGAGAGTATTCCCGTTCACGTCGGGGGGCGCTGCTGCGGCCGGGGAGAGCGCGTCGCTGCCGGTTCGGACACGCTGCATGGTGTGTAGCCGATCGCCGCGACGGCCATGAGCTCTTGTAAGAATCCGCCACTACTCGCGGAATCCTGAACCCGAAACCCCAGCCAACTACCGTGGAATCGCGGCATTCCTCGCCATCTCGAGCGGGAACCTACAGGATCCCGATGATCCTTGCGTAAACCGCGATATCGGCCGGTGTAGGTTCCACGCCGAAATGACATATTCCACGGGTAGTTGGCAGGCACTTGGCATCTCTGCCAAGTGCCGTGGACACGCGCTTGTGGCTGAGGCGTGTGGTTCTGGGGAGGGAGTCGGTTCCAGTC
>NZ_JBASZT010000220.1:0-3769 GCF_049661145.1 Microbacterium sp. | reverse complement strand
ACGCCGAACTCACCGCGTGGCAGCAGGCGACCAACCACAACCAGCGGCAAGTCGACTGGCAGTTCACGACAACCGACGCCCGCATCAAACTCCGACACCTATACCCACAGCATTAGCCGCAACACTCCACTAGGAGGAGTCAACACAGTGCTGGTCCACAAGCAGGGCCGTTTCGTCCACCCGACTTACAGGGAACTTCCCAGTTGATTGACAAGCCGCTGAATCTTTACCTCGTTGCGTTTGTAGTGGGTCCACTTCCCCACGCGCGTCGAAACCACGAGGTCCGCGCGTTCTAGCGTGCTCATGAAGGAAGAGACCGTCGACTGCGCCAGTCCAACCTTCTCGGTGATGTGAGTGACGCATACCCCAACCTCGTCAGGATCTGCGATGGCTCGTTCGACGGGGAAGTTCTCGCGGGGTTGCCGCAGCCACTGGAGGATCTGAAGGCGTACGGGGTTCGACAGCGCCTTGAACACCTCTAGCGCGTCGGTGGCGCCCTCGACAAGGGTGTCGTCTCCGTCGACGTGGGCGACCATTATGACCCTCACACTCCCGGTTCGTGCCGTCGTATCGCGATACCTCGATGCTACACCACTGCATGCCGCGTCGACCAGCGGGTCGGCTCTGCCGAACCCGGAGACTCGCCCATCTTCGCCAAGTCCATGGTTCTCGTGGACTCTCACGGCGGGCGGGAGCCACATGTCTCGTGGCGTTGCGCCGAAGGTTCTGCGCATGTCGGTTCGGTGTGGATCACCGGGGACGGGTGCGTAGTGCCCAACTGAGGAGGGCGTGGTTGAGCATGTACAGTCGGGCGGACTCGGCATGCCCTCCCGGAGACAAGTGCTCGACCACCCACGTGTACGGTGCCTGGTTCCCGTATCGTGGATGCGGCGAGAAGAGCCGGTCGGAGGCGCCGAGCTCGCTGAGGACGTTGAGTACGTAGCTGAAGGGGTAGGGACGGTTCGCGCGGCCTTCGGCTGTGTCTTCGAGGCGGGGGAACGCGCCGATCATTCGATCTACCATCTCCTCTTGGATGAGGTCGGATCGGCTGGTGAAGTAGGCGAGCTGAGCCAAGTAGGCGTACGAGATGCCGTAGAGGAAGTAGTCGCGCCCGGGGTCGATGTCTTTCCAAAGTCCGACGAGGGGCTCCACGAACTGGTCGATGTCGGGCAGAACCGTGGTGAGACGGCCGAGGTTGTGGAGGGCCATCACGTAGTAGAGGCCCATGTGGGTCCGTTCCACGGGTTCGAGCGCGGACATCAGCGTCGCCGCCTCGCGAAGCCGGTCGCCTTGGAAGTGAAGGTACTCGGTATTTTGTGTGACACCGATGGCGTTGAGCATCGTGAGTAAGGGGTAGATCTTGACGAACGCCGGGGTCATGGGGCTCGGGAACGCGGGATAGATTTTCAGTTTGTCTACGTTGTCGAGGTAGGAAAGCGTCGATCCGATGTAATCTTCCGGTTCCCGCGACAAACAGTCGTGCCCCAGAAAGCTGATGGCGGTCAGGAGCATAGATCCTCCCCGACCACGAAAGAACGGGGTGGGTATTCTCTTCAGAGATGCAAGTGCTTCGTGGACGCGGTCCCGTCCATCCTCCGCGAGGCGTTCACCCAGACCAAGGTTCCGGAAGGCGAGGAACACGGCCGTCCAGGCGGCGACGCGCTCATAGTCGCCGTGCTTGCCATGATTCTCGTCGTGGATTGCATCGGGGCGGATCGTGTCGAGGTTCGCGAGGATCTCGCGCGGAACGTCTCTCGTCTGACCGCATACGTGGGATCTGTCGATGTTGAGCTTCGCGACAGCATCCAGGAGGATGCTTCCCGCTATGACGCGCGAGTAAGGATTCGGAATGTCCCTGATGGCTTCCGTGACCTTTCCGACGTGGCTCTCGTACTGGAGGTGATCGGTACGGGTACGCGGGTCGGTTGAGGAGAGGATGAGGTCGATGAGGGATGCTGTGAACCGCGTGTATGGATCTCGCTCACCGACACGGTACTGAAGCTGCGTGATCGCGTCGCGGATTCGGCTGGCCTCGGCGGAGTCGAACCCTACGGGGTGCTGGCCGAGGCCGATGCCTCGCACGATGCGGCTCCAGGGTGTCGCGATCGCCCGCGACTCTGGTCCGAGGTCGTCCAGTCCCTTGATCGGAGGGGTGAGTGGCGTATTCACATGATCACCTCGGCCGGGACGGGATGTGAGTCATCGGCCTGAATACTCGATGGGGTCGGCACGGGTATCCCGAGAAAATCGGGGCGGGTTCCTTCGAGCATCTCCAAGGCCCAGTTGAGCCACTTGATGCCTTCGCAGTAGATGGCGATGGGGCGTCGTTGGACTTCGGGGGCGTCGACGATGGTTCCTTCGATCTCGGACTTGAAGTGGAACGGTGGCATGGCGGTGAAGTGAGTGCCCATCATGAACACGAACCGTGTGATCCAGTGAGGATCGTCGCGGTACTGCGAGGAGCCCGGGCTATCAAGTCGATATACCGAGGACATCACGGCGGCGAAGTGGTCTTCGACTCCCGTGGGCGCGTCGGGGTTGACGGCTCCTCGGTGCTCGGTGAGATCGCGCACGGCGTATGCTCGCTGGTAGGGGTTGTCGGGGTGGAAGGTGATTGTCACCTGCGGTGTGCCGTCGCGTCCGGTTGAGACGTCCAAGTCGAAGAGTTCGTTGTGCAGTTCGTCGTAGTGTCCGACGGAGTTGTGCCAGGGCTTGTTGTCATACATCGGATCGTCGCGGGTTGATGCTCCCTCGCTCCGGTATCCGATGGCGCGCGGGTCAAGGAACTTCAGCTCGATCGTCTCGGCTGTTATTGCGCCGATCGCCCGCTCGATATCCGCGGCGCGCGTATGCGAGTTCAACGCGTCTTGGGCGCGAACCAGTGGTGCGAGGTTTCCGATCTTGATGTTCTCGGTGTTCGTGTCACCGACGACCAGGGCGTGGAAGCGTGGTTCGAGGCTGTCCAAGAAATTGCGGTGGGATCGGAACTCTGCCAAGAGCCGACGATAGTTGCGGTATCGGCGGCCGTTGATCGTGATGGTCTCTGAATCGAGGAAAGCGGTGTTGAACGTGCGAGGAGCGGTTCGCCGTGACAGATCGAGCCGGTCTTCGATCTTCCGGAAGTACTGTTCTTCGAGGGTGTTGCCGGGAGCGGGAGCGGGAGCGCGATCGTGCGAGTGCACCTTCTCGTGCAGGAACGCCGCAATCAGCTTGTAGAGGTGCGCCACGATTCGCGGTGGCGGTGCGTAGTCGCGGACGTACTGACCGACCTCGACCCCGCGAACGAAGCTCATCTCGTAGATCACCTCGTTGCGGTCGCTCTCGTGGCCATCGTGATCCCTGACGTGGATTCGCCGTTCTGTCATGTTGCTCGCCGACGGGAAGTACGGACGTAGATGAGGCGGGAGAGCACGGAGATACTCTGCTTGCCTCTTGGCTTTCGTGAATGGGGGCAGCATCGGTCCTGTGCCATGAGGATCCCATCGCGCGGTTGTCAGCGCTTCGCTCAGAACCTTCCGGACCAGCAGGTCGTCGGTGCCTTCACGGCGGAAGAAGATCGTCATCGATTCGCTGCCGCCCTCTCCGAATCCGATGACAGATTCGCCAGCGTTCACGTACGCGGCGACCGTGCTGGGCAGAAGATTGGGTATTTGGACCTGTGAGCACCGCTGATTATTGCGGTTGAGCACCACTGGATATTGGGTTCCAGCACCAGTCGGTATTGCCGGTGAGCGCCACTCCCGCGGGGCGACGCTCACCGGCCTGGCTC
>NZ_JBASZT010000219.1:0-5682 GCF_049661145.1 Microbacterium sp. | reverse complement strand
GGGTCGACCTGGTGCTGGCCTCCGCCGATCCGGGCGTGTTCGCGGCGATGTACGACGCCGTGCTCGCCCGCGCAGAGGCGGACGCCGCCTTCGCCGCACGGATCGACGAGGCCGCCGCCCGTGTCGTCGAGGCCAAGGCGGCGACGCCGTAAGCCTCTGGCTGGACCCTACCCGTCGCGGTGTTCAGAACTCCACAGAAATCGCCCCCTCGCGATCCGCCGCCCGCGTGATCCCCTCTTTGTCAGGGCCGAGTGCCACCGAGCCCACCCAATTCTGTGGAGTTTCGTGCACCTTCCGGTCGGCACCTGCGCCCGGCATCCCCCGCCCCTGGCAGACTCGAGGGGTGACCGACCAGCCGCGCCTGCTCGACCTCGTGCCGGCGGGCGCAGGGCCGGATGCCGTCTACGACGGCTTCGTGCAGTGGGCTTCGGGGCGGGGGCTCACGCTCTATCCCGCGCAGGACGAAGCCGTCATGGAGCTGGTCTCGGGCGCGCACGTGATCCTCTCGACCCCGACCGGCACCGGCAAGTCGCTCGTCGCGATCGCGGCGCACGCGGCGTGCCTCGCCGCCGGCGGGCGCTCCTACTACACCGCCCCGATCAAAGCCCTGGTCAGCGAGAAGTTCTTCGCACTCGTGGAGATCTTCGGCGCCGAGAACGTCGGCATGGTCACGGGCGACTCGTCGGTCAACCCCGGGGCGCCGATCGTATGCTGCACGGCCGAGATCCTCGCCAACGTCGCGCTCCGGCAGGGCTCCGATGCCCCGATCGACCAGGTGGTGATGGACGAGTTCCACTACTACGGCGACCCCGACCGCGGGTGGGCGTGGCAGGTGCCGCTGCTGTTGCTGCCGCAGGCGCAGTTCCTGCTGATGTCGGCGACACTCGGCGACGTGACCGCGATCACCGCCGACCTCGAGCGTCGCACCGGGCGCCCCGTCGCCGAAGTGACCGGCGTCGAGCGCCCGGTGCCGCTGCACTTCTCCTATGAACGCCGCCCGGTCCACGAGGTGCTGACGATGCTCGTCGACGAGCGCGAGGTGCCCGTGTACATCGTCCACTTCGCGCAGGCGGCGGCGCTGGAGCGGGCGCAGGCCCTGGCATCCGTGAACCTCACCACGCGCGCGCAGCGCGACGAGATCGCCGCCGCGATCGGCGGATTCCGGTTCACGACCGGTTTCGGCAAGACGCTGTCGAGGCTCGTGCGGGCGGGCATCGGCATCCATCACGCCGGAATGCTGCCCCGCTACCGCCGCCTCGTCGAGACGCTCGCCCAGCGCGGACTGCTGAAGGTCGTGTGCGGAACCGACACGCTCGGCGTCGGCATCAACGTGCCGATCCGTACCGTCATCATCACGGCGCTCAGCAAGTTCGACGGCACGCGGATGCGGCAGCTCACCGCGCGGGAGTTCCATCAGGTCGCGGGACGCGCGGGCCGGGCCGGCTTCGACCCGTACGGCAATGTCGTCGTGATGGCGCCGGAGTGGGAGATCGAGAACGCCGTCGCGCTCGCCAAAGCGGGCGACGACGCGGCCAAGCGCAAGAAGATCGTGCGCAAGAAGGCGCCGACCGGGGTGGTGAACTGGGGCGAAGGCTCGTACGAGCGGCTGATCGCGGCGGCTCCCGAACCGCTCGTGCCGCAACTGAAACTCACCGCCGCGATGCTCATCAACGTCATCGGCCGCGGCGGCGACGTCTTCGGGAACGTCCGCGCGCTCGTCTTCGACAACCAAGAGCCGCGGGCCCGGAAGTACGCGCTCGCGCGCCGGGCGATCGCGATCTTCCGCACGCTGGTGGATGCCGGCATCGTCGAGGTGGTCCGCGCGCCGGCCGAGAGGTCTCGCGGGCCCGTGATCCGGCTGACGGTCGATCTGCAGCCGAACTTCGCGCTCAACCAGCCGCTGTCGCCGTTCGCGCTCGCCGCGATCGAGCTGCTGTCGCCGGAGGACGACGACCCGAACTCCTCCAACACGGGGCGGATCGGCTCGACAGAACTCGAAACTGCGCTGACGGGCCCGGATTGGAGGAGTTCGGGTCTATCACCCGCGGGCGTCGGCACGGGCCACTACGCGCTGGACGTCGTGAGCGTCATCGAGGCGACGCTCGACGACCCGCGGGCGATCCTGTCGCAGCAGGAGTTCAAGGCCAGGGGCGAGGCCGTCGGCGCGATGAAGCGCGAGGGCATCGAGTACGACGAGCGGATGGCGCTGCTCGATGGCATCACGTACCCGAAGCCGCTCGCAGAGCTGTTGCAGCAGTCGTTCGAGGTGTTCGCGTCGAGCCAGCCGTGGGTGCGCGACTTCGAGCTGAGCCCCAAATCGGTCGTTCGTGACATGTTCGAGCGAGCCATGTCGTTTGCGGAATATGTCTCGTTCTACCAGTTGCAGCGCAGCGAGGGGCTGGTGCTGCGGTACCTCTCCGACGCGTATCGCGCGATCCGCCAGACGGTCCCGGCCGAGGCGCGCACCGACGAGCTGATGGACATCGTCGAGTGGCTCGGCGAGCTCGTGCGACAGGTGGATTCGAGTCTCGTGGACGAGTGGGCGGCGCTGATCGACCCCTCGGCGCACCTGCCCGAGGATGACGGGCCCGTCGTGCCGCCTGCACCGCCGTCGATCCTCACGAACCGGCGTGCCTTCACGGTGCTGGTGCGCAACGAGCTGTTCCGCCGCGTGCAGCTGGCCGCCCTCCAGGACGACGATGCCCTGGTCGCGTTCGACCCCGGAGCGCACTGGCCCGAAGCCCTGGACGCCTACTACGAGGAGCATGACGAAATTCTCACCGGCGGCCCCGCGCGCTCGCCGAGCCTGTGCGTCATCGACACGTCGGCGGAGCGTGGCGCGCAGACGGATGCCGGTGCAGAGGCGGATGCCGACACGCGTCAGGATGCCGCGGCATCCGGAATCTGGCGCGTCGAGCAGACGATCGACGATCCGGCGGGCGACCACGACTGGCGCATCCGCGCCGAGGTCGACCTCGCGGCATCCGTCGAGGCCGGCGCCGCCGTCGTCCGCGTCACCGACGTCGTGCGGCTCTGACGGGCGGGTCGCCCGCCGCCTCGCCCGTCGAGCGCGGACCCCGCTCGACTCGTCGATTGGGCCCGTTCTCGCCGACCCCGCCGCATTCAACCCGTTCACAACCGGCCCTCTCGGTCGCAACAGGCCCACTCGGTCGCAAGTGGCCCACTCGGCGCTCCGAGGTCTCATCCGGGCGTAGAGAAAGGGTAGAAGCATGAGGTAGAGTTCTACCATGAGCCTGAACATCAAGAACGAGGACGTGCACACCGCCGTGCGCGAGCTGGCGAGGGCGCTCGGTGTCAGCCAGACCTCGGCCGTCGAGGTGGCGGTGCGGGCGAAGCTCGCCGAGCTCCAGGCCGAGCAGCAGCGCGCTGCCCGCGTCGAGCGGTTCCACGAAGCGCTGGCAGCAGCGCAGCAGGCGTTCGACGGGGTGGACCTTCGTCGTTACGAGGCCGAGCTCTACGACGAAGAGACGGGGTTGCCGCGATGATCATCGACTCGTCGGCGCTGATCGCGATGGTCCAGCGTGAACCGGCCGCTCCCGCCCTTGCCGATGTCGTCGGACGCGCTCTCGGCACCGGGGAGCAGATCGCCGTCTCCGCGGCGACGTTCGTGGAGGCGGCGATCGTGGCCGACGGACCGCGGGACCCGGTGCGCACCGCACGCTTCGATGGGATCTTCCAGAGCCTGAACGCGGAGGTCGTTCCCCTCACGGCGGCACAGGCGGCCATCGCCCGGCAGGCCTATCGCGACTACGGCAAGGGCTCCGGTCACCCTGCGCGCCTGAACCTTGGCGACTGCTTCGCATATGCGCTCGCGAAGGGGCGCGGCGAACCGCTCCTCTACGTCGGCGACGACTTCGCACGCACGGACATTGCGTCGGCGCTGAGCTGACCGGCGCGTCTCAACGTCCGATGCCGCGGTTAGCCTGGATGGGTGAGCATCCAGGCCGACTCCTCCGATTCCTACGCGGACGTGCCGTGGGACGTCGACGAGCTCACGCCGCCCGACGATCTCGACGCCCCGCCGCCGCCCGATCCCGGCTTCGACGGCTATGGCGCGGCACTCGCGCGCGCGATCAGGACGCAGCCGAGGCAGGATGCCGACGCCTCGGCATCCGCCGCGCCGCCGCGCCCAGCGCCCAGCCGGTCCACCGATCCGCGCGAGGTTCTCAAGGAGGTCTTCGGCTACGACGAATTCCGCGGTGACCAGGCCGAGATCATCGCGCACGTCGTCGCGGGCGGCGATGCCATCGTACTCATGCCGACCGGCGGCGGCAAGTCGATCACGTATCAGGTGCCGGCGCTCGTCCGCCCCGGGACGGGGCTGGTCATCTCCCCGCTGATCGCGCTCATGCACGACCAGGTCGACGCGCTCGTCGCCAACGGCGTACGCGCCGCGTACCTCAACTCGACGCAGTCGCCCGCGGAGCGCGCCGAGGTGGAGCGCGCGTTCCTCGCAGGCGAGCTCGACCTCGTCTACGTCGCGCCGGAGCGGCTGTCGAGTCCCGCGACGACGCAGCTGCTGCAGCGCGGACGCCTCAGCGTCATCGCGATCGACGAGGCGCACTGCGTCAGCCAGTGGGGCCACGACTTCCGGCCCGACTACCTCGCGCTGGGCGACCTCGCGGAGCGGTTCCCCGGAGTGCCGCGCATGGCGCTCACGGCGACTGCGACGCGCGAGACCCACCGCGAGCTGACCGAGCGGCTGCGGCTGCCCGATGCCCGGCACTTCGTCGCGAGCTTCGACCGACCGAACATCCAATACCGCATCGAGCCGAAGGCCGATCCGCGGCGTCAGCTCGTGCAGTTCATCCGCGGGGTCGGCGCGACCGGGTCGCCCCCCGCCGGCATCGTCTACGCGCTCAGCCGCAAGTCCGTCGAGCAGACCGCGGAGTTTCTGCGGGCGCAGGGGATCGACGCGCTGCCGTACCACGCGGGGTTGGATGCCGGCATCCGCGCCCGCAACCAGGAGCGGTTTCTGCGCGAGGACGGCGTCGTCATGGTCGCGACGATCGCGTTCGGCATGGGCATCGACAAACCCGACGTCCGCTTCGTCGCCCACATCGACCTGCCGAAGTCCGTCGAGGGCTACTACCAAGAGACCGGTCGCGCGGGCCGCGACGGCGATCCGGCGGTCGCGTGGATGGCCTATGGCCTCGGCGACGTCGTGCAGCAGCGGCGCCTCATCGACCAGTCGCCCGGCGACCGCACGTACAAGATGCGGATGGGCCAACACCTCGACGCGATGCTCGCGCTCTGCGAGACGGTGTCGTGCCGTCGGCAGAACCTGCTCGCGTACTTCGGGCAGGAGTCCGGGCCGTGTGGCAACTGCGACACGTGTCTCGACACCCCGGACACGTGGGATGGCCTGGTCCCGGCACAGAAACTCCTCTCCACGATCGTGCGTCTGCAGCGCGAGCGTGGTCAGGCGTTCGGCGCCGGCCACCTGATCGACATCCTGCGCGGCGCGTCGACCGACCGCATCCGCCAGCAGGGGCACGACAAGCTCAGCACGTATGGCCTCGGTGCCGACCTCAGCGATCAGGACTGGCGCAGCGTCATCCGGCAGCTGCTCGCGCGCGGCGTCATCGTCGCGAAGGGGGAGTACGGCGTGCTCGCGGTCGGCGAGGCGGGCGGCGCGGTGCTGCGCGGCGAGGCCGCGGT
>NZ_JBASZT010000218.1:0-3313 GCF_049661145.1 Microbacterium sp. | reverse complement strand
GGTCCGCGAGGCGACGAACGCGTCGACCTCGGCGTCGGGCACGGTCGGGTCGGCGCTCACCGCGATGAGCGCGCCGACGGGGAGCGTCTCACCGCTGGTGGCGACGATCCGCCGCAGGAACCCGTCGAATGGGGCTTCGAGGTCGTTGCTGATCTTCGAGGACTCGACCGTGCACAGGGCGTCGCCCTTGGCGAACGATTGTCCTTCGGCGACGTGCCAGACGTCGACGACGCCTTCTTCCATCGTCATACCCCACTTGGGGATCTCGATGGCTCTGATGTCGCTCATCGTCAGCTCCCCAGCGCGGTGCGCACCGCGTTCTCGATGCGCTCGTCGCTCGGCACCCACTGGCTCTCCAGTGCGGGAGAGAAGGGCACCGGGGTGTGCGGCGGGGTGATCAGCTGGATCGGCGCCTTGAGAGAGTCGAACACCTGCGTCGCGGCGAGCGCGACGACATCGTGCCCGAACCCGCAACGGGCGGCCGACTCGTCCACGACGACCAGGCGCCCCGTCGAGGCGACGGATTCGAGGATGGCGACCTCGTCGAGCGGGCTGGTCGTGCGCGGGTCGACGACCTCGACCGAGATGCCCTCGGCGGCGAGCTTGTCAGCGACGCGGTTCGCGGCGTTGACGAGGTTCGCGAGGGCGACGATCGTGACGTCGGTGCCGAGCCGCGTGTAGTTGGCCACGCCCAGCGGGATCGTGTACGGCGCGTCGGGCACATCCACCTTGACGTCGTAGATCGCCTTGTGCTCGCAGAAGATGACCGGGTCGTCATCGCGGATCGCCTGCAGCAGCAGCCCGCGCGCGTCGTACGCGTTCGACGGCACGACCACCTTCACACCCGCTGTCGAGGTGAAGATGTTGTACGGCGAGTTGGAGTGCTGCGCGGCGGCGCCGACGCCGGCACCGATGATGCCACGCATCACCATGGGGGTCTTCGCCTTGCCGCCGAACATGTAGCGGAACTTCGCCGCCTGGTTGTTGATCATGTCGTAGGCGACACCGAAGAAGTCCATGAACATCAGCTCGGCCACCGGCCGTAGCCCCGTCGCGGCGGCACCGGCCGCCATGCCGAGGATCGCGGACTCCGTGATCGGGGTGTCGATCACCCGGTCGTCGCCGAACTCGGTCCACAGCCCTTTCGTGACACCGAACACTCCGCCGAAGGCCTCGATGGTCGGGTCGGGGTTGATCCCGCCTTTGCCACCGCGCAGGTCCTCGCCCATGAGCAGGACGGTCTCGTCTTCGCGCATGGCGTCGGCCATGCCCATCCGGATCGCATCCCGGAAGCTCGTTGCAGTCATCGTCGATTCTCCTTTGAAATCTCGGTTCGACTTCTCAATACGACGCGTACACGTCGGTCAGCACCTGCGTGGGCGCAGGCCAGGCCGCGGCGCGTGCGTACGCCACGGCCGCGTCGACCTCGGTCGTGGCCGCCTCGTCGATCTCGTCGAGAGCGCTCGCCTCGATGAGGTCGGCGGTGCGCGTGCGGAAGATCTTCAGCGGGTCGCGGGAGTCCTTGAACTCCTGCAGCTGCTCGGGCGTGCGGTACAGGCCGGCGTCGCCCTCGAAGTGGCCGTAGAAGCGGATCGAGGTCGCCTCGATCACCGAGGGGCCGCCACCGCTGCGGGCGCGCTCGATCGCCGTGGCGGCCGCGTCGCGCACGGCGAAGTAGTCGGTGCCGTCGACGACCGTGGCGGGCAGACCGAATCCGGCGGCGCGGCCGGCGATGTCGCCCGAGCCGACCGCGAACGCGGCGCCCGTCGCCTCACCCATGCCGTTGTTCTCGTAGACGAACACGACGGGCAGCTGCAGCACGACCGCCATGTTCATCGCCTCGAACACGAGCCCCTGGTTGGAGCCGCCGTCGCCGGTGAACGAGACGGCGACACCGCCGTTGCGCAGCGTCTTGGCGGACAGGCCGGCGCCGATGGCGAGCGGCGGGCCACCGCCGACGATGCCGTTGGCACCCAGCATCCCCACCGAAAGGTCGGCGATGTGCATGGAGCCGCCCTTTCCGCGGCACAGACCTTCGTCCTTGCCGAAGATCTCGCACATCATGGGCTGGATCTCGCATCCTTTGGCGAGACAGTGTCCGTGACCGCGGTGCGTCGAGACGATGACGTCGGTCGGGCGGAGGTTGTCGCACACGCCGACGGCGGTCGCCTCCTCGCCGGCGTACAGGTGGATGAACCCGGGGATGTCCCCGGTCATGTTCTCGAGGTGGAGCCGGTCCTCGAAGGCGCGGATCTCGCTCATGCGCCGGTAGGCACCGAGCAACTCTTCGACCGGATATGCCTCCGGCCCGCCGCTGGTGACCTTGCTCGTGGTCGCTGGTTGACTCATCACTCATCCTCTGCGATTCGTGTGGTACGTCCCGACGGTTCTGGCGGGACGCTCCACACGGTAGGCAGGCCGTCTGCCGCCGTCGAGTGCTCCGGCCATCGCTGGCCTCGGGGCCGCGGAAAGACGCGGCGTGCGGCGGCATGCCACGTTGTGCAACGTCCGGCGCCGGGCTCCGGTGGTCCGGCCCCTCGCGGGCCGACCCCCGCGTACACTGAGGAGCACACGCGGTCGGTGAAGACGCGGAGAGGCGGCACGATGCGCGAATACGAGACGACGTGCGCCCGGGGGCTTCACGCGACGAATACCTCGGCCTGCTGCGCGACGTGCATGAGGCGTTTCTCGGCGGGCGGCGTCCGCCCGCGCGACCCCGTCCCGTCATTCACGAGTCGTGGCAGCGAGTGCGCCGCGCCGGAGTTGAACCCACGGTGGGCGGGCTGCCGGGCGAGCACACCGATCACGGCGGTCAGGGCGACGTGCGGTCGGCCGTCCCGTCGCCGCTGACCTCGCTCCTGCCGCTCCTTCGGGCGCAGGTCGAGCCGTTGCTCGATGACGACGAGACGCTGCTCGTGCTCGCTGACGAACGGGGCGAAGTCGTCGGCCGCGCCGGTGGTCGCGTCATGTCGCGTCGCGCCGACGAACTGGGCTTTCGCATCGGTTACCCCTGGTCGGAGCGCGCCGTGGGAACCAACGGCATCGGCACCGCGCTGGCCACCGGCGCTCCGGTGCACATCCACGGCGCGGAGCACTTCTGCTACGCGCAGCACGAGTGGAGCTGCGCGGGGGCGCCGATCCATGATCCGCGCACGGGGCGGGTGCTCGGGGTCGTCGACCTGAGCATGCGGGCCACCGAGGCGCATCCGAGCGTCGTGGCCCTCGCCGCGAGTCTCGCGGCGCAGGCGGAGTTCGCGCTGCGCGACGCGCATCGGCGCAGCCTCGTCAAGCTGCGCTCGGCGCTGTCGTCGCC
>NZ_JBASZT010000217.1:0-11109 GCF_049661145.1 Microbacterium sp. | reverse complement strand
ACGGGATCATCACCATCGACGGCCACGACATCGCCGTCGCCGTCCCCCTCGAACCCCACGCCGCCACCGCCATCGAAGCCATCAAAACCCGCGCCGCCGCGGGGCACTAGCCTGAGCCAAGTCGGGTTAAACAACAAGCTAAGCTCGGGTCGTAGACCCGGAAGTCGTCCCTAAGGACGCCTTAACCGGGTCTACGCATGTATGGCTCGATCCGCCGCAGCCACGCGCCGCCCATTCGGCAAAGATGGCGCAGTTCAGGCTGCATACCTCGACTCAACCAGGTATGGCCGGCATGGACAGTGCGGTCACGCATGGACTGAGTTCGCCACGTTATGTGGTGTCGCGAGATCCGAGCGGCGCAACTGTCCGGGATCCGCCCGACCCTGTCCCCTCGGGCAATCGCCACTCTGTGCCCGCTATGAGCAACCGCTGTGCCTCATCGACGAAGATTCCGTCACCGGAGGGCTGCCCGGCCCGGGCAATCGCAGTGCTCGCGAGTGCCGTGAATTTAGCCTCGCCCTCAAGCTCATCGGCAAGATCCCGCATGGCGAACTCGCAGAACTCTGATCGGTTCATCCTGTGGCCCGTCGCCATGAGATCGAACCCTTGGAGGTCACGATCGAGACCAAGACAGTCAACTTCACACGGAAAGTATGACAGTTCACATGCCACTGCGTCCGGTGACTTCGATAACCTCTTCCGCTAGCTACTCCGCCTCGAACTCGTTCGTGGTGAACTTCAGCGTGGTGGCATTCTCGCGGATGGTGCGGAGCTGCTGCTCGGTGAAGCCGTCGGGATGAACTGCGTCGATGGAGAGGGAGATGGTGAGTTTCGCGCCAGACGCGGCGAGATTGGCGAGCACCTCACTGGCGATCTTGGCGAAGTCCGCGGAGTAGCGTTCGGCGCTGATCGGCGCGCTGCCGACGTACCGCGTCGCCGCGGGCTTCTTCGCGGACGCTGACGCGGGAGCGGAGGTCGTAGCGCCTCCCGTCGTGCCCGCGGCTGCTGCTGCCGCAGTCGCCGGGGAGTCAGCCCCCGGCTCAGGCGCGCTACTCGCGGTCGCTGCCAGATCTTCGGCGCGCTGCGCTTCGGCCGGTGCAGGCTTGACGATCAGGGTGGCGTCGGTGATGGGTGCGCGTCCGGTGTCGCCGGGCAGCCAGAGTCCGGCGTAGCGGTCGGTCGCCTCGTCGTGGCGGTCGGCGAGGGCGAAGCTCTCGCTCTGCCAGAGCAGCGGCTGGTTGTCGATGGCGTCGATGAGCACTTCGCGGGAGCGCAGGCGCGGCATGTACGGGTACTGCGCGTACAGGCTCCACAGGTCGCCGACGGCGATGTGGCCCGCCGACCAGGCGGCAGGCACCTTTGTGTCGAGCGCGAGCCGGATCGAGCGGGCGGCGTGCTGGGTGGAGTACGCGCCGGCGCTGCCGAGCTTCTTGGCGACGCGCTCGGCGAGCGAGCCCGCCTGCCCGTCGGCCTTGACCTCCTCCAGCTCGAACGGCGAGCCGGGGTCGGGTGCGACGGGGTTGAGCACCCACTGGTAGGTCAGCGCGAGCCGGTCGTCGACGGTGCGGCTGAACTGGCCGCGCTTGTCAGTGGCTTGCGCGAGCTGCTGCGGCGTGAGATTCAGCTCATTCGCCTTCTCCGCGATCTCCTTCCAAGCCAGGAATGAGCGCGCAGCCTGGTCGAGTTCGGCTAGACGCTCCTCATCGGGGGCGAGGAACACGACCATGTTACGGTTCGCGCGGTTCGCGGTGCCACGCCGCTCGGTAGCGGCTCGCGCGAAGTCATGCGCAGGCGAATCGCCCTTCTTGCGGCGGTGCGGGAACTTCGGGTGCAGGATGACGAGCCGAGCTTGGTCGGTGTCGGGGATGTCGCCCGAGTCGGCCGGGCCGACGTGGACGCCCGCGAAGTCCGACCGGGCGCGTTCCTGGCCGCGCAGACGCTTCACGATCTCGGCCCACACATCCTCGGGGTGCAGCGCGTCGGCGGCATCCTTCGCGCGGCGGGTGATGTTCGCCTGGGTGTCGTACCAGTGCTTGCCCGCCGACGAGTAGTAGTAGGTCGTGCGGTCGCCGAGCTGGGTGAGCGCGGAGTGGAAGTTGCCGACGACATCACCGGGGACCGCGGTGCCGATGAATACCCGCTGCGTGTCGATGCCCTTGTGCGCGGTGCCGATGGTCGGTGCCGCGCCGAAGAACACCGTGCGCGCCAGGCGCTTGGTGACCGACCGCTGGCCGAGCACCGGCTTGTCGCTGTCGATGCGTGCGGGCTCGGAGTTGGTGCCGTCCACGTCGGCGTCGATGACGGCCTTCCAGGAGTCCTGAAGGTACTGCGTCAGCTCGGCGTTCACCGAGGCGACCGACAACGGGATCGAGCCGGGCAGGATGAGCGGTCCCTGGTCTTCGCCGACCCAGAGCGCGTGGATGACGGCGTTCATCAGCCGCAGCACGCCGCGGGTGCGCTGGAACCGCTCCAGTGAGGACCAGTCCTCGTAGAGCCGGTCGAACAGCTCGGGATGTAGCGGGTAGGTCTGCTGGATGCGCCGCCCGTACTGCGGGTCGCGGGCCTCCTTCGGGAACTCCCCCGCGTTGGCCTGGTAGAAGTCGCTGAACGCCTTCGCGGTCGCCGCGATCTGCGCGAGCGCGGTGGCGTCCTCCGACTCGAACAGGCGCTGCTTCACGATCCGGTACGCCTCGTCGCTGGAGGCCGGACGCCACTGGTCGGCCACCCGGCGCACGACGTTCTGGAGGCGCTTCAGCGCCTCCATGCCGTTCGACCCGCCAACCTCCTCGGCCGCGCCCGCGACCTCCCCGCTGTCGTCGCCATCGTGCGAGGCCGGGATCGAGATAGCCAGCAGCACGCCGGGGATCGACTTCGCCGCCTCAGTCAACGACTGCGCGAACGTGAACTGCGTATCGAAGGTGCCGCCAGCGAGATCCTCGCGGCCGTAGAGCTGCCGAGCGTATGCGACCCACTCGTCGATCAGGATCACAGCGGGCGCGTACTTCGCCAGCAGGACATGCAGGTCACCACCGGGGTTAGTGCGCTTCTCATCGTGCTCGCGCACGATCTCATACGCCTCGCGCCCGCCGAGCTGCCACGCCAGCTCGCCCCACAGCGTGTTCACGCGGGTGCCGTCGTCCTTCGTCTCACCCTGCGGCGCGAAGTGGTTGCCGACCAGCGCGACCCGGCTCGCGGTGATGCCCTCCGACGGGTAGTCGTTCGCCGTCAGCAGCTCCTGCGCCTCCTGCGGGAACTTGGCCAGCGGCAGACCGCTGGCCAGGTGCCACAGCGCGAGCATCGAGTGCGACTTGCCGCCACCAAAGTTGGTCTGAAGGTTCACCACGGGCGAGGCGTTCGCGTCCCCGGCCAGACGCTTCACCGCGCGGCCGATCAGGTCTCGCAAACCCTCCGTGAGGTAGGTGCGGGCGAAGAACTGCGCCGGGTCGGAATACTCCCCGCTCGTCGCCGCCGGATCGCGGGCGACCTTGTAGAGGTCGGCGGCGAACTCGCTGGACTGGAAGTTGCCCGTCGCCACCTCGTCGCGCGGCTTCAGCACCTGCCGCCACGGGGCCAGGCCCGACGCGCCGGGCACCACGGTCGACGACTTCAGCGCCCGCGTGTCCTGCTTGCCGGTGGCGATGCGCCGCAGATCGAGCCGGATCGCGTCTACCTTGTCGGCCGCATACGCCTGCCCTACCGCGGCCAGCAGCAGCCGGGCGTAGTCGAGCGCCCGCAGAGCCGCGTCGTCATCGAACGAGGCGTTGTGCGCCCACTGATTCCGCGTCTCGCGCAGCAGGCTGGCATACGCCTCGTGCTCGCGCGTGACCGTGCCCTTGAACGGGTACCAACCCTTCTTCACGCGACCTGTGAGGCCCTCGGTCAGCATCCGAAGCTGCACGGCAGGGTCTTCCCGGCTGTATGCCTTGCCGGTAATGCCCTTCTCTTCGTCGGCGAGCTTGACCACCAGCGCCCAATCGGAGTCCCCGATCTGCGGCTCCAGCACCTCCGCGATGAACGGGTCGAGTGCCTCCGCAAGGATCTCGAACATCCGCCCAATGCGGTCACGATTTGATGTCGCCACTAGAAAGCCTCCTGACTTCCCAGGCTACCTGGAGCCTACGACAGCGGAATCGCGCCGGAGACCCTATGGTCGCGGATCTAGGAGCGAGCAGAGGTAGGCAACCAGCCGAAAGACATCATCCCGGTACTGCTGAACCTGTGGCATCCCGATCCCGCTGTCCCCACCGTGGGAGATGTTGTCCCGTAGCTTGCCGACGCTGTGGAGCGACTCAATCTCCTGCCGAAGCTTGACCTCAAGATCCACCCACCACTTCGGGTCGAAGGCGTCGAGCGTCTCCTTCAGCTTCACCTGGTTGATTCCCCATAGCTTCCCCATTCGACCCTCGACGAACCGATGCACGGTGGGCGCCGACTGCCGCCGCGCATGCTCGGCAACAAGATCCTTGACCGACTGCTCTGCGAACCCGGCGAGTCGGATACAGAGATAGCGGGCATAGTGGGCGCGAGCTTCGCTGCTCAGGTCGGTGCCGTCGATGAGACTGAAGACTGATTCCAGACGCCGCTGCTGACTTCGGACCTCGTCCGAGCCGTACAGTCGTGGCATCGCTTACCCCGCGAAGGCGGCAGTCGCCTTGTTGAGCCGCAGGATCACGTTGTCCTCGTCCGATGTACGAACGTTGGTGGCGGAGACGAACTCGTTGTCGCGCGCAAGCTTCTCATAGGCGGCTTGCAACTCCTCTGAATCAATCGCCGTCCCTCCGCCAATTCGTCGCATAACCCCGACCACGATCGAGTCAACAAAGGCCACGTTCAGTGCGCGCTCAGGACGGAATGCCGCCTTGCCGATCGCATGGTCGACCGCGTGAATCGCATCAACGAAGAGCTTTCCGATGCCATCCGACGCACTCACCAAGACATCTCGATGCGCGCTCAAATAGTCATTGAGGAATGTCTTGAGCGGCTTCCGGTAGCGATCCTGCCACTCATAGAGTGCGAGCACGCGGAGAATCAACTCGTGATCCCGAAACCTCGCGGACCGAGGACCATAGAGGTTCCGCCATGACTCGTCATCGTTGATTCGGCTGATCCCGCGCAAGAACTCACCTTCAAACAAGGCGATTCGAATCTCCTGTGGTTGGAGTGGGCTTCCACCCGTGTTCAGCCGCTCGTAGATCGAGTAGACGGCGTTCTGCGAGCCATTCGATGACTCATCGCGGAGAACGGTTGCATGGATAATGCTGTCATCGAGCCGCCGCCGGTCTTCGGGGCGGAGTTCTTCGTAGGTCTTGCCAAGAAACGGCTCCTGCACGCCGATAAGCCGGAAGACGCGGTCGCCAACGCGACCGGCGTAGAACTTCTGAAGTGTGCGTAGTCGCTGCTGACCATCCAACACCAAGAGACGATTGTCGCGGTCGCGGACCAAGAAGATGCCGGGCACAGGAAGCCCAAGCAGGAGGCTCTCGATGAAGCGGCTCATCTGGCTCGGACGCCAGACAAAACTGCGCTGGAAGGCGCCGACGTCTGTGCCAGGGTTTGCGGGATCGAATGACGGTACGACGACATCGCCCTTACCCATGCGCCGCACGAGTCCCTCAACGTCGTAGTCGGCACCGTATGACGCGATGTCATACGTCGTTGTGACGACCTCGGAGTCAGGATCAATGTCGAACAGCTCCACCTCACCGTCCTGGACCGACCTCGGAGAGAGTTCGCTGGAGGCCTCCGCATCATCTTCTGGCCAGTCGGTCGAGGTCATGAGGCCAGCCTACCGACCGCGTGCGACAGTCGACGTGGGTGGTGCTTTGTCGACTCTCCGCTACTCAAGCGCGTCGAAGTCGAGCGTCGCGGCCGTGCTGACGGGCGCAGCCGTCCGCCCAGAGTCGAGCAGCTCCGACCACGACGTGGCGATGCCGTTGAACGAGATGGCGTCCTTCGTCCAGCCGTTCTTCTCGGCTACCTGGAACAGCAGGTACGCCAACTCCTTCACGAGGTCGAGGTCGACCGCGCCATCGGATCGGCGGCTCGCGTCGTGCAGGAATGCTCCCGCAGCCGGGATGCCCTTCGACTCCTGGATGCGGATCGTGTGCTGGAGCGCCTCCCACGCGGACGTGTGCTGGTCGGAGGTCACGTCGTAGTCGTCCGGCAGATCGGTCGGACGGTAGAGCTGCACCTTCCCTGCGCGGGCGCTCAGGATGCCGCCGCGCTCCATCGCCGAGACCGCCGTTGCGCGCGCTCGTGCCAGGTTCTCGGCATCGCCGAACGCTCCGGCGTCGTAGCCGTTGCTTCGATACCAGGCGATGGCGAATCGCGTGGTCGGATCGAAGTCGCCCTCCTGCTCAGTCAGCAACTCGTCCAGCACCTCGTTGATGCGCGCAAGCGCCGAGCGCACTGCCATCTCCGAGCCATCAGACTCGATGACCTTCGCGTACCGCGAGAACACCGCCATCCCTGGCCCGATGGCCGACTGCGGAAGGTCGACCGGTGCGATCCCACCTTGCTGCAGCTCCCGCAACGCCGGGCCAAGCTCGCGCTTCATCGCGGCGATGAAGCCGCGTCGGTCAGTCACAGGTGCATCCTCGGCGCGCGGGCGGAGTGCGAGAACGACCGAGGAAGCGAGCGCGTTGGAGCCCGAGGCGATCATCCGATTGCTGAGTTCCGATCGCACCGGCCATGTCGCTGTGACCGACCACCCCGCACGAACCATCGACCCGAGGATTGTCTCCCAGCCCGTGGACGCTTCGCCGCTCGCATCAGTCTCCGACTGCTTGAACGCGTAGTAGACAGTGATGGGATAGTCGTTGGTTGCCTCCTCGCGTGCATGCTCGAAAACCTGCTCAAAGCCCACTTCGAAGAAGGTCTTGGCGCCTTCCTTACCTCCATGTCGATGGGGATTCGCGACGAGTTCTTCTGCCTTCGGAACCAGAATGGTGCCGAGCAAGCCGGGGTGAATTTCACGAGCCGACCGGCGGAGCCACACGTAGAAGTAGTCGGAAAGGTCTGAGTAGCCGATGTTGTCGTAGTAGGGCGGGTCCGTGCTGACGAGGACATTGGAGTATGAACGGCTCGCTGCGTCCGCTTGCCGAACCTCGGCGAATGGCGTCGCAGGTACGCGCTCGACTACCTCCGCTGTCCACTCAACTTGACCGAGGAAGTTCCCGGACGATTCCGAGAACAGATTCACTTCGGCGAAGTCCCAAGCCATCGGGATCGCCTGACGGCCGAAGGTGTTACGGATCGACTCGCGAGAACTGTCCCAGCTGCTCATCCCTGATAGACGATCCGAAGTTCGGCTGATGCCAAGCGCCAGGTAGGTAGCGACCGAATCGGCGTAGGCGCCTGCGTCGGAACCACCGGACTCTAGGCGCGAGCTTTCGACTTCACCTTCGGCAAGGGCATCCATAAGGACACGATCACGCGCTTCGGAGATTAGGTCGCTCAGGGTCGTGAGCGCAGCCAACTGCCTATGGGTAAAGAGGTCTGCCCACTCGTCAAACCCGTAGATGCGTACAGTCTGGGGATTGGCGGGGCTAAGACCGTGCGGCGGCAACGAGCCCGACGGTGTGGAAGTAGGACGTCCTATGTCTGCGGCCCGCTCATCGAGGCTCGTCGGGTCAAGGTACTCACGCTGGCGTGTTCCCTCGGCGACGACAGCGATCAGTCGGGCGCCCAGCCGAGACTCACGACCCTCAGCGCGAACGTAGGCCAAAGGGACGGAAGTGCCGCACGAGAGACAGGTCGCTGCGGTACGAGCGACTGTGCCGTCGCTCGCCTCCTTTGGCGCAAGCTTCGGATCGTGCCCGATCGAGTACTCGACTCGACCGTTCACTACCGTCGGCACGACGTAGGCTTCCTTGCCCTTCTTCTTGCCGAGCCACCAAGAGCGCACGAGGGGCATCTCGATGCCGCAGGCCGGGTTCGGGCAGGTGACGGTGCGCGCCCAGATCCAGGCGATGACGGTCGCCTCTCCGCCGCCCGGCAACTTCGCCTTCGGGTAGAGATGGCCGATGCGCTTCTGCGCCTCGTCGCGCATCCACTCGCCGTACCGTCGCACGTCCTCCGCAAGGCCGGTCGCCTTCGGCCAGTCGGTGCGTGTGCCCGCTGCGCCGGGGAACACCGGCTCGCGCCCGGCGAACTTGGGCGGGATCTCGACGAGCGCCTTGTTGATGAGCACCGCGACGGGGTTGAGGTCGCTCGCGTGGGCCTCCAGGCCGAGACGCTGTGCCTCCAGTGGGATGGTTCCGCCGCCCGCGAAGGGGTCGAGGATCGCGGGCGGGTCGCCGTTCGTGGACTTCAGAATCTCGGCGCGCACAGCGTCGAACAGGGCTTCGTCCCCCAGGTTGTCCCAATCGACCATGCGCGTGATGAGGTCAAATAGACGCTCGCGTTCCTGCTTGATGCGGTGACCGGCCCAGCCCTCGGGGTCTTCGTAGCCCTTCTCTCGGGCGTCGGCGAGGAACTCGTCTTCACGCGCGGACGGGTCATCAACGAGCTGCGCGAACAACACAGCTCGCGCGGTCGCTAGGGGTCGCCGCGCCCACCACAGGTGCAGGGTGCTCGGGTGCCCGTGACGGATCGACTTCTCGCGCGCCGACTGCTTGTTGATCTCGTCGAGCGGGATCGAGACTTCGATCAGCTTGCGCTTGACTGCCACTGGATTCCTCTCGGATGCGCTCTCGCGCCTGGTATTACTGCGACTTTCGAGCCTACCGGCGGGCTCAGACGGTGCCGGGAGGCCCCGGTGCGTGGCGAGTGCTCACGGGTGAGCCTTGCACTACCGCGCGCGCGGCGTCGGCGCGGGGGTGCGGGTAGGCCACCACGAGCGGCACGTCGCGGTCGCGGCGAGTCGGACGTGCCTTCCATGCCGCGCTCATCTGCGGCCCGGCCTCTGCCTTTGCAGCCGTGACCAGCGCAGAGTAGGCGTCGAGCACCTTGGGGGCGATGAGCGCGAGGTGCGCGCTGTAGAAGTCGAGGCGGGACTGGATCTCGCTGACGTGCGCGGTAAGCGCGAACCGATCCGCAGCGGTGCCCGACCGTCGACGGACACGGTACGGCGCTTCGAGGTAGTCGCTGACGGCCTGGAGCGCACCCGCGTATGCGTCCGCGCGACGCGAGCGTGCGTGCTGGCGGCGCTCGTGGAGGAAGCCGAGCGCAACGATCCCCGCGGCAAGGATCGCCGCCGCGACTGTGGCGATCCCGTCCCAGGTGATCGGCGCGGGCGGAAAGAGCGAGAGGAGCCAGTTCACGCTGCCCGCCTCCGCTCAGCAGGGAACCCATGCTCCGCCTGCGGCGCGATCCACTCCCCCGTCTCGCGGTAGACATCCTCGAAGAAGAGGTGATCCGCGGCGAGCGACAGCAGCGTGCGCAGCCCATGCTGCGCCGTCCAGCGGCGCTGCACCGGATCGCGTGGGAAGTAGAGGCAGAGGGAACCGTCCGCGAAGCGATGTCGTGCCCCATCCATCTGTCCCGCATAGACGGACGGGAAGTTCCGGCCGTCGAGCAGCCGCAGCTCGCCCGGATACCAGCGCGTCGGTCGGAAGACGACGGTGACGGCGACGCGCTCGGTTCGCCCCTGGACGTCGATTCCGTTATGCCGGTACACCCGCGCTGGTTCCTCTACGTAGCCGAGCGGGAGTCGGCCCAGCGGTACGACACGACAGCAGTCCATCCGCACCGCGGCAGCATCGCCATACGTCAGCATCCGGGAAGTGCGCTTGACGCTGAGATGCCGACCGAGCGAGCCGAATGCCTCGGCATCGAACGGCCCGTACCACTCGGGGTCGTCGCCGTACCACACCCCCGAAGACATCAGCAGGACCAGGAGCGGGTGTTGATGCGGTCGGCGAGCGCCGTCGTCGAGGCGGTCGCCGCGACCCGCGCCGGTGCGGAGAAGGTCTTCGCCTTGAAGCGCGCGGCCTCGGCAGCCCGGACTGCGGACTGGTCCGGCCGCGGCATCATCTCTTCGTCGGCGAAGAACTTCGCCAGCTCGTTGAGCGCAAGGATCGGATACCCGTCATCCTCCAGCATGAGCGCACGGTCGAAGATCGCCTTGGCTTCCTTGAACTCCGCGATCACCTGGGTCATCGTGAACTTCTCGTTGATCTTGATCGGCCCGGCGACGCCCGCGGGATCGGGCGTCTCGCCGATGCTGAGCTGCTCGATGGCGTGGTTCAGCCAGGTGCTGATGTAGTCCGTCATGGTCACCGGCGCGATGATGCAGCCGAGCGCGAGCGCCTTGATGTTCCAGGAGCAGATCGGCCGGTCATGCTTGCGGTTCCAGTGCTTCATGAGCCGCGTGCCGCGGGCGAAGGTCGAACGGGTGACGGCGTTCGCCTCCTTCACCAGCTCGGTGTGGCGCTCGGGGTGGCTGCGATCCCAGGTGTGGTAGTTCGGGATGTAGAGCCCCGCGCCGGTGCGGTTGTCGATGGCCGTGATGACATCGGCCGTGAAGTCGGCCTTGCCAGGCGTCACGGGGTCACCGAACCGCACGAGGATGGAGCGATGACGGTTGATGTGCTCGACCCGCAGCTTCGGGTACTCGTCCTTCGGCTCGCGCCGGATCGCGTCGGTCGCGCTCTCCTGGAGTGCGCCGGGACCGCGCAGGCCCGGCCCGTAGAGCCCGTCGGGATCGGGGACCACGATGCCGAGATCGACGTCGGTCAGCGGGTTGAGCGCGTCGCCGTGGGCGATGCTGCCGTTGACGTAGGTGTGCCCGCCGAACTCGCGCTCGAGCGCGTCGGCGATCGCGTCGCGCCGTCGCCGTGCCTCGGCGAGTTCCTCGGGGGTGACCTCGATGCGCGAGCGTGCTGTATTGAGCGCGTGCTCCACGGTGCTGGTGCGGGTAGGGATGTCCAAGAGCGTCACTGTCGGCTCCTTCCTGCCGGATTCGGGTCCGGCGGTCGGGGGCCTCGATGCTCGACATTCGGCGTGTCCGTTTGGGCACTTTTCCGCTTGTCTGGCTAGTAGAGTGTTGCGGCTAATGCTGTGGGTATAGGTGTCGGAGTTTGATGCGGGCGTCGGTTGTCGTGAACTGCCAGTCGACTTGCCGCTGGTTGTGGTTGGTCGCCTGCTGCCACGCGGTGAGTTCGGCGT
>NZ_JBASZT010000216.1:0-1704 GCF_049661145.1 Microbacterium sp. | reverse complement strand
GCTCGGTGGGCAGCCGCACGCCCTCGAGCGCGGTGGCGACGATCGCGCGGTGATCGCCGGGCACGCCGAGGCGGCGGAGCGGGTCGAGGACGAGCTGTTCGACCGTCATACGGGGATCGAGGCTGGTTCCGGGCTCCTGCGGGATGTACTGCACGTGCCGGCGAAAGGCGCGCAGCCCCTTCCCCGAACGCGGGAGGGGCGCGCCACCCACGCGAACCTCGCCGGCGTCGGGCTGCTCCAGCCCCAGCAGGATCCGCAGCATCGTCGATTTGCCTGAGCCCGAACGGCCGACAATGCCGATCGCCTCGCCGGTGGCGATGCGCAGGTCGAGGCCGGTGAGCACGGGGACGTCTTCGGGCCGGCGAAACGGCGATCCGCTGAGACGGCGGTAGCGGTGGTGGAGTCCGACGGCCTCGAGCGCAGCATCCCGCGCGTAGACCTTCTCGTCCGTGCGCCGCGGTGCGCTCACGCTGCCGTCTCCTTCCGGAGGCGGGTGCCCACCATGGACTGCGACCGCACGAGGTCCACCAGCTCACGGGTGTACGGATGCTGCGGAGCGTCCACCAGCGCCCGGAACGTGCCCTGCTCCACGATGCGCCCGTTCTGCAGCACGACCGCCCGATCGCAGATCTGCGATGCGGCCGCGAGGTCGTGGGTGATGAACAGCAGAGCGAGCCCGGCGCGCTCGCGCGCGGCCGCGAGCGTGTCGAGCACCTGCGCCTGGCTCACGACGTCGAGAGCCGTCGTGGGCTCGTCGGCGACGAGCACTTTCGCCTCGCACGCGAGTGCGAGCGCGATGCATGCCCGCTGGCGTTGTCCGCCGGACAGCTCCGCGGGGTAGGAGCGCAGCACGCGGTGCGGATCGTCGATGCTGCACGCGTCGAGCAGCTCCGCTGCGCGGTCGTGCAGCTGCCGACCCTGCAGCCCGCGGCGGCGCAGGGGTACCTCCAGCTGCCGCGCGACGCGGACGAGGGGGTTCAGGGCGTTCGAGCTGTCCTGCTGCACGGCGGCGACGCAGCCGGCGGGGCGAAGCGACGAGCCCACGTCGACCGCCGTGCCGTCGAGGACCAACTCACCGGTCGCGTCGAGCATGCGCGAGAGTCCGCCGGTGATCGCCGCCGCGGTCAGCGACTTGCCCGATCCGGAGTGGCCGAGCAGGGCGACGCTCTCGCCCGGCTGAAGAGACAGCGACACGCTGTGAACGAGCGTGAGGCCCCCGACGCGGACGTCGAGGTCGCGCAGCAGCAGCGCTTCGGGCATGGGAAGTTCCTTCTCGGAGCGGTCGAAGTAGTAACGATAACGGTTCTCACTTCGTTTGGGCAAACTGCGTCCGTGCCTGCGCCTGCCAGCGCCGCCGGGCGTCGGATGCTGAGGAGATGGCGGATGCTGAGGACGAAATCCCGGCATCCCGTCCACAGAATCCTGCTTTCTCCTCAGCAACCTGCGGGCGGACCCCGTCATCGGTCTCTCCCCAATCGGCAGTTTCGCCGGTCTGTCTACAGATTGCCCCGGGCGCGAACCACGGCACTTCAGGAGCGGGCACGCTGTGGGGATGTCGGTCAGAGAAGCGGTGCGGAGCCTCGGGGGCGTGGTGCGGGTGCGTGCACTGCGCCGCCGCGGCCTGAGCGAGCGCGCGGTCCGTCGCGCGGTAGAGGCCGGCGAGGTGGTGAGGCCCCGCAAAGGGTGGCTCGCGCTGCCCGGCGC
>NZ_JBASZT010000215.1:0-12149 GCF_049661145.1 Microbacterium sp. | reverse complement strand
GCCACTGCCCGCTGCCACCGCCGCGCGCCCCGCTCACTGCCCGGGCGCACACCGCGCCCACTTCGCCGAGCCGCTACGTCTAGACCGAGCCGCTACGAAACGACGCGTCGAAACGTAGCGGCTCGGTCGGAAGATAGCGGCTCGCGGGGCGCTGCCTTGCGTGCCGCGGGGCGAGAAAACCCGCCTCAGGAGGCGGGGCTCTCGCATCAGCGGGGCTCGGCCGCCAGGTGCAGCACGGATTCGGCGAGCGCCCGGATGCCGTGGGCCACATCCCCGGCCGACACGGCCTCGTCGGGGTGGTGGCTGATGCCGTCGGGATTGCGCAGGAACAGCATGCCGACATCGGTGATCGCGCCGAGCGCCATGCCGTCGTGCCCGGCGCGGCTGAAGATCACCGGGGGTTCGTCGGAGCGGACAGGGAGAGTGGAGCGGATGCCGACGCGGATCACGTCCTGCAGCAGCGGGGCGCAGAACACGGCGGGCGCACTGTGGACCTCGCGGGCGCTCCAGCGCAGGCCGCGACGGCCCATGATCGCGTCGAGGTCGCGTGACAGTTCGTCCCACACCCGGTCGCGCGATCCGTCGTACTCCCCGCGCAGGTCGAGCGAGAACCGCACCTCACCGGGGATGATGTTCACCGCCCCAGGGAACGCGTCGAACTGCCCCACCGTGCCGATGATGTGATGCTCGCCCGCGCAGACCCGCTCGACCGCGAGCGCCGCCTCACTGGCTCCCAACAGCGCGTCGCGTCGCATGTCGTACGGCGTGCCGCCGGCGTGCCGCGCCTCGCCCTCCACCACGAGCTGGAACCGGCGTGCCGATGCGATGGACGACACGACGGCGAGCGGCTCGGCGGAGCGGTCGAGCTCAGGACCCTGCTCGATGTGCGCCTCGAGGTAGCCGACGAGCTCCTCGGGGCGCCGCGCCGCCTCGCCCACCCGGGACGGGTCGAGCCCGAACTCCAGGAACGCCTGCCGCAGGCTCACGCCGTGGGCATCCGTCAAGGTCCACCACGCGTCGTTCCAGGTTCCGGCGGCCGCCGACGAGCCCAGGAGCGCCTTGCCGAACCGGGTGCCCTCCTCGTCGGAGAACGCGATGACCTCGATCGCGAACGGCAGCGGTACGCGCCACCCCGCGTCGGTCTGCACGCGCAGCAGCCGGACGACCTCGAGGGCGATGAGCACGCCGGCGATGCCGTCGTAGCGGCCGGCATCGAGCACGGTGTCGAGGTGCGAACCGAGCATGAGGGCGCCGCCGTCGGCCGCCGTGACGGGCTCGATGCGGCCGACCTGGTTGCCGGCGGCATCCTGCCAGGTCGTCATACCGAGCTCGCGCATCCACTCGGCGGCGAGCCGGTTGACGCGAGCGTGCTCGGGCGAGAGGTACACGCGCTCGATCCGCCCCGGCGCGGCGGAGACACGCGCCAACTCGTCGCAGCGCGCCATGACGCGCCGCGCCGCCGCTGCGATCGCGTCGGGCGGAGCCTTGAGCAAAGGCGCCAGAGGGGATGCCGCCACTACGCCGCCCCCGCGAAGACATCCACCGCGGCCTCGACGCCGCCGCCGGCCGGTACGGCCGCACCGAAGCGCCGCAGCACGGCTTCGAGCGCGGCGAGGGTCGTGAGCACGGCATCCTTCCGCGCGTTGTAGCCCATCGTCCCGATCCGCCAGACGCGGCCGTGCAGCGGGCCGAACGAGGTGCCGATCTCGATGCCGAAATCCTCCAGCAGTGCCGACCGGGCGGCATCCCCCGGTACGCCCTCGGGGATCTCGACCGCGACGACGTTGCTCATCTTGTGCGCGACGTCGCCGAACACCGACAGGCCCAGGCCCTCGACTCCGCGGAGCATCGCGAGGCCGGCCACCCGGTGCCGCTCGATGACCGCGTCGCGGCCCTCCAGGAGCATCAGGCGGGCGCACTCGCGCGCGGCGTAGAGCATCGACGTCGCCTCGGTGTGGTGATTGAGCCGCCGCGGCCCCCAGTAGTCGAGGATCATCCCGAGATCGAAGTAGTTCGAGCGCACGAAGTCGGATGCCGACGGGTCGCCCGCCTCGCGAATGCCGGCCTCGACCTTCTTGCGCGCCGTCACGACCTCGACGGCGCGATCGCTCAGCGTGATCGGCGAGGAACCCGACGGCCCGCCGAGGCACTTCTGCAGGCCCGCGGTCGCGGCATCCAGCTCCCACGCGTCGGCGTCGAACGCGTTGCCGCCGAGAGAGGCGGTGGCATCGGAGTAGAACAGCACGCCGTGGCGGTGGCAGATCGCGCCGATGTCCTCGAGCGGCTGGTTCATCGTCGTGGACGTGTCGCCCTGCACGAGCGCGAGGAGGGTCGGCTTCACGCGCACGATCGCCTCTTCGATGACGGATGCCGGGAACACCTGTCCCCACTCCGTCTCGATCGTGTGAACCTCGGCCATCGCCCGCTCGGCGATCTCGGCGAGCAGATGCCCGAACCGGCCGAACACCGGCACGAGCACGCGGTCGCCGGGGCGCACGAGCGAGACGATCGCGGCCTCGATGCCCGCGCGGCTCGTCCCGTCGATCAGCAGCGTGGCGTCGTTGCGGGTGTTCCAGACTCCGCGGTACAGCTCCTGCGTCTCGGCCATGGCGGCCGTCATGAAGGGGTCGTACTGGCCGACGAGCGGCGTCGACATCGCGCGCAGCACGCTCGGATACGCCGAGATCGGCCCGGGACCCATCAGCAGCCGGGCGGGCGGATCGATCGGACCGGGAATGCCGGCGGTGCCTGCGGCGACGTCTCCGGCGATGTCGGAGGTGGCGAGGATGCTGGGGGTCACGGCGGTCGTCGAGGCGCCGGCGGCGGGAGCCGCCAGATCGGAGGGGGAGGTCATGATGACGGTCTTTCATCGAGGAGCGCGTGCAGTGCGCGCGCGAGGCGGACGAGTGCGATGTCGGTGCCCGCCCGTGAGATGAGGCACACGCCGACGGGCGCGGGCCCGAGCGACGAGGTCACCGTCATGAGCGGCACCGAGATGGCCGGCAGCCCCGCAACGGCCGCGGGGGTCGTCATGCGCAGCGTCGCCTGACGCACGGCATCCACTCTCTCACCCTTTGCGGTGCGGACGGGTGCCGGGCCCGGCACGGTCGGCAGCAGTAGCACGTCGCCGTAGACGAGTTGCGTGAGCTTCTCGCGCAACGGAGCGAGCGTGGCGCGCGCTGTTGACTCGGCCGCGGCGGTGATCTGTGAGGCAGCGCGGAAGCGCTCCGCGACAGCGGGACCGAGCGAACCGGGGTGCGCGCGCAACCAGTCGCCGTTGTTGCGCCACGCCTCGGCGGCCTGCACCTGGCGGAACGGGTCGTAGTAGTCGTCGAGCGCACCGATCGAGACGCGCCGCAGCTGCGGCGGGTCGGCGGATGCCGCGAGCCTCACCACCAGTTCGTCGAACGCGTCGCGCGTGGCGGGCTCGACGGCATCCACGATCTCGGCGGGAATGAGGAAGCGCCAGGGCAGGTCGGCACCCGACTCGCCGTAGACGCTCTCGGTGGAGTCCGAACCGTCGTAGCTGAGGCACCAGTCGGCGACGCGCTGCATCGTGGCACCGTCGCGCGTGAGCCACCCGACGGTGTCGAAGCTCTGCGCGAGGGGCAGCATGCCCTGGCGCGGCACGAGTCCGTGGGTCGTGCGCAGCCCCCACAGACCCTGGTACGACGCCGGCACGCGCACCGAACCGGCGGTGTCGGTCGCCAATCCCACCTCGGCCTGACCCGTGGAGACGGCCGTCGCGGGTCCGCTCGACGACCCGCCGGGAAGGGCTCCCGCGAGCGCGCCGTTGGCCGGAGTGCCGTAGTGCGCATTGTCGCCGGCGATCGAGTAGGCGAACTCGTCGGTACGAGCGATGCCGCGCAGCGACGCGCCGCCGCGCAGCAGGTCCGACACGGCCGGCGCCGTCGTCGTCTCGGCGCGGGCGCTGTCGAGGAAGGCGGGATTGCCCGCGCCGATGCGGTAGCCCTTGATGGCGAACAGGTCCTTCACGGCGACGTGGAGCCCGCGCAGCGGTCCCTCCCACGCGCCCTGCCACAGCGGATCGCCCACCGTGCGCCACACCGAACGGTCGAGCGCCTGCGCGCGACCGTTGACGTGCGCCGCAGTGATGAGCCAGCGGCCGTCCACGTGCTGCCACACCTGCGTCTGTAGGCCGGTACCGCCGCCGGCGTAGCGCGAGATCGACACCAGCAGCGCGACACCGCTCCCCAGCGGCCGGTACTCGATGCGCTCGATCACGCGGGGCGGTACACCCCCGCGCACGCCGCGGAACGCGCTGATCGCGTCGTGTCCGACGAGCAGGCCCGCGGCATCCCCGCGCATCGTCTCGGTGCCCGGCGCGAACATGTCGTCGAGCGTGTCGAGGTCGTTCGCGAGGATCGCCGCCTCGTACGCCTCGAACGCCGCCCGCAGATCGGCGGGAAGGTCTGCGGGGACATCACCGACGATCGTGCTCATTCCTGCCCCTCCAGGCTCACGCCGGCGAAGTCGGCCTCGCGGATGCGGGCGTGCACGCCGCAGACGATGTCGACGACCTGCGAGATGTCGAAGTCGGTCGCTGCCGACAGGTACGCATAGGCGAGATCCTCGGCCATGCCGTACCGCGCCTGCAGCAGGTCGAGGGCGGCGCGCACAGCTTTGCGCATCGCTTCGTTGAGGTCGGGGTCCAGCCCGGTCGGCACGAGGTACTCCGAGGTGCGCACCATCGGACCGGCGAGTTCGCCGAAGGCGGCGAGCGCCTCGGCGCGCGGCACCACGTCGAATCGCACGGTCGCCCGCAGCGAGGCCTCCAGAGCGGTCAGCGCGACCTCGCCGTCGCCCTGCGCGAAGTGCGGATCGCCGACGTACGCGAGCGCGCCCGGCACCTGCACGGGCAGGTACAGCACCGTCCCCTCGACGAGCAGGTTGATGTCGATGTTGCCGCCGTGCGCGCCCGGCGGCACGGAGTGCGGGCGCTCGGTGCCCGCGACGGCGACGCCCATCGTCCCGAGGAACGGCGCGAGCGGGAAGGTCACGACCCGCTCGCCGTCCGCCGTGAGCGGCAGCGCGCCGTGCCCGTCGATCACGGGCGTGAACACGCTGACGTTGCGGGGACCGCGGGGCAGGATGCCGGGGAGGGCGCCCTTGCCGTGCCGGTTGCTGATGACGCCGTAGGGCACACGCGGCGCGAGAGAGACGACCGTGATCTTCAGCAGGTCCCCGGGCTGCACCCCCTCGACGAACACCGGACCGGTGACGACGTGCGGTCCGTCGAGGTCGGGGTCACGAGGGACGGATGCCGCGATCTCGACGGCATCCGTCAGCACCGCGTCGTCGGCCACCCCGTGCCCCGTGAAGAAGCCGAGTGGATCCTGCCCCTGATCGGGGAGGATGCCCTCGTGGCTTACGGTGTCGAACGTGACCGTCTCGCCCGGAGAGACGGTGAGCACGGCGGCATCCGTCTCACACGGCAGCCGGCCCCAGAGCACGGTCGCCGGCGTCGCAGGGAGATAGTGGTCGCCGGGGATCGGGCCCATACCCGGCTGCAGAACACCGCTCACGCCACGCCTCTCGCATGCTTTCTCGACGGCGCTGCCGCGCCCTGGGGCAAGGAGACCTGACTCACGAGGCGTCCTTTCGCGTCAGCTCTTCAGAAGGCGCTGCCGCGCCCTGGGGCAAGGAGACCTGACTCACGAGGCGTCCTTTCGGTTCGGCATTTCAGTGGCGCTGCCGCGCCGTGGGGGCGGGAAAGTCTGAGTCACGTCACGAAGACCTTCGCTTCAGGAGACGCCCGGACGGCGGGCGACGGAACCATGGTGCCTCACCGGCACCGCCTTCGCTCGCATCGAACACGCTCGCGCCGCGGAGCCATGTGCGGCGGACGCGGCCGGTGAGCTCTTTGCCATCGTATGCCGAGATCGGATTGCGGTGCTGAAGCGCTCGCGCGTCGATGCGGAGCGGGTCGTCGACGCCGAAGACCCCGAGGTGCGCGGGCGCGCCGATGGCGATCTCGCCGACGCCGGTCAATCCCGCCACGCGCGCAGGGCCCGTCGTGAACAGCGGCAGGATCGTCTCGAGCGGGATGCCGCGCCGCCGCGCCTCGGTCCACACCGCCGACAGGCCCACCTGCAGGCCCGCGATGCCGCCCCATGCGAGGCCGAAGTCACCGTCGCCGCCGCGTTTGAGGGCGACGGTGGAAGGGGAGTGGTCGCTCACGATCGCGTCGATCGTGCCATCGACGATGCCCTCCCAGAGCCGGTCCTGGTTGCCCGCTTCGCGGATGGGCGGGCAGCACTTGAACTCGCTCGCCCCCTCCGGGATCTCCTCGGCGGTGATCGTGAGGTAGTGCGGGCAGGTCTCGACCGTCAGTGCGATGCCGTCGGCCTTCGCGGCGGCGATCATGGGGAGAGCCGCGGCATCGCTCAGATGAAGGATGTGCGCGCGAGCGCCGTGGCGGCGCGCGGCATCGATCACCGCCGCGATCGCAGACTCTTCGCTCGCCGGCGGCCGTGAGGCGAGGAAAGTCGCATAGTCGCGGCCGAGCGCTCCGGATTCGCCGAGCAGATCGGGGTCCTCGGCGTGCACGATGAGGCGCGAGCCGATCGCAGCGACCTCGGCCATCGCGGCATCCAGCTGTGCGCGATCGAGGTGACCGAACTCGTCGACGCCGGACGGGGCGAGGAACGACTTGAAACCGTAGACGCCCGCGTCGTGCAGCGGCTTCAGTGCGCCGAGATTCTCCGGCACGGCGCCGCCCCAGAAGCCGACGTCGATGTAGGCGGATGCCGCGGCCGCCGCGCGCTTGATCTCCAGCGCGTCCACGGTTGTCGTGGGGGGGATGGAGTTCAGCGGCATGTCGACGATCGTCGTGACACCACCCGCTGCGGCGGCGAGCGTCGCCGAGCGGAACCCTTCCCACTCGGTGCGTCCCGGCTCGTTGACATGCACGTGCGAGTCGACCAGGCCGGGCAGCAGCACGGCGTCGTCGGGCACCTGCACGGCACCGCGCGGCCGGCCGGTGGGCTCATCGATGCCGACGATGACGCCGTCAGCGACTTGCACCTCGGCGGGCCGGAACGCCCCGTCGACCCAGGCGCGCACCGCGCGGACGGTCAGTTGAGATGTCGACACGTCGCTCCTCATGGGGGGTGAATCTATGGCTTAAGAAGCTACCGTGGCCGCATTTCCCCCGTGTTTCGCACCGGGCGCCGCCCCCAGCGAGTCGAAGGGTCGCTCAACGCGCGGGGGCGGATTCCAGTACAAACGCCGTGCGCGGGCGGGGCGGCGGCGCGTACTCCTCGCGTTTGCTGGTGCCCACCCCCATGCGCACCATCCCTGCCGCGAGTCCGACAGCGGCAGCGACCCCGTCGACCACCGGCACACCGACGCGGCCCTCGAGGCTGCGGCACAGGTCGGCCATGCCGGCGCACCCCAGCACCACGACGTCGGCCCCGCCGGCGACGGCGTCTTCGCAGCAGGTCGCGATGGTCTCGTACGCGTCGGAGCCGGTGTCCTCCAGCTCCAGCACCGGTACCTCGGACCCGGTCAGCGACACGCACGCGCGCTCCATGCCGTACCGCGCCAGCAGATCGCGCGCGCGACCCAGCGTGCGGCCCAGCGTCGTGACGACCCCGAACGACCGGCCCGACAGCACGGCGACGTGCATCGCCGCCTCCGCGATGCCGATGACCGGCGCCGTCGTGAGCTCGCGCGCGGCATCCAGTCCCGGATCTCCGAAGCACGCGATGACATAGGCATCGCTGCCGCCGACCGCAAGGTCGGCCTCGACGAGGTCGACGACGGCCCTCGCCGCGAAGACCTCGTCGTAGTGGCTCTCGATCGCGTCGGGTCCCTCATCGGGGCACACCGCCACGATCTCGAGGCCGGGCCCCGCCACCTCCCGGGCGGCGGCCGCGATCTTCGCGGTCATCGCCCGGGAGGTGTTCGGGTTGATGAGGAGGATCCTCACTCGCGCGATCCCACCGGAACGAGGTCGGGGTCGGCCGGCGGCGTCGTGGTGACGCCATCGGTCGCCGGGTCGTAGTCGTACCCGGTGCGCTCGTCGATCGTGCCGTACGAGACGCCGGGCGATCCGGCATCCTCGAACGTCGGCACCAACGGGTTGCGACGCTCAAGAGCGAGCAGGATGACGAAGCCCAGACCGCAGCCGATGAACCAGGTGTAGTTGCTGATCCAGGCGATGTCGAACACGCCGAGGTCGGCGAACAGCTTCGGGAACACCGCGAGCAGGACGGTCGGAACGCCGGCGAACACGATCGTCCACATGGCGTTCGGGTTGTAGCCGTTCTTGTACCAGTACGCGCCGTCCTTGCGGAAGGTGTACATGTCGTCGGTCTTGATGCGCTGCTTGGCGACGATGAAGTAACCGGCGATGAGGATGCCGAACAGCGGGCCGATGAGGGCTGCGAGCACGCCGAGCGAGTAGTGGATGGCGGTGTCGTTCGAGTACCAGTTCCACGGGGTGAGGAACACCGAGCCGACGGCGGCGATCATGCCGCCCATACGCCACGAGATCTTCTTCGGCGCGACGTTCGAGAAGTCGAACGCGGGCGAAATGAAGTTCGCGACGATGTTGATGCCGACCGTCGCCGTGACGAAGGTGAGCCCGCCCAGCAGGATCGCGAACCAGTGGTCGATGCGCTCAACGGTGTGGATCGGGTCGGTGATGAGCTCGCCGAACACCGGGACGGTGGCCGACGCGGTGACGACGACGAGCAGCGAGAAGAACAGGAAGTTCACCGGCAGGCCCCAGAAGTTGCCCTTCTTGACCTCCTTGTAGCTGCGCCCGTAGCGGGCGAAGTCACCGAAGTTGAGCATCGGGCCGGAGAAGTACGCCACGACGATCGCGACGGCGCCGATCATGACGCCGACCGTCTGCCAGAAGTCGAAGTCGTGCGTGCCGTCGGACAGGTCGAGGCTGACGTTGCCGATGCCGGCCTGCGCCACGAGATACACGGCGAGGATGATCATCACGACGTAGACGGCGGGTCCGGCGTAGTCGATGAAGCGGCGGATGGTCTCCATGCCGTTCCAGAACAGCGCGACCTGCGCGACCCACAGAATGCCGTAGCTGATCCAGCCGAGCGCCGACAGGCCGAGGAAGCTCACGTCGAGCAGCGGCACCGCGAAGTCGGGGAAGAACTTCAGGAAGATGATGTTGAGCGACTCCGCCGCGAGGAACGTCTGCACGCCGTACCAGGCGATGGCGATCATCCCGCGGATGATCGCGGGGAGGTTCGCGCCGCGGATGCCGAAGAGGAACCGGTTGACGACGGGGTAGGGCACGCCCGTCTTCTGGCTCGGCTTGGCGACGAGGTTGGTGAAGACCTGCACGATGATGATGCCGACCAGCAGCGCGACGAGCACCTGCCAGGCCGCGAGGCCCAGGGCGAAGAGCGAGCCCGCCGTGACGTAGCCGCCGACGGAGTGCACGTCGGACATCCAGAAGGCGAAGATGTTGTACCAGGACCACTTCTGTTCGCGCAGGGGCGCGAGGTCCTCGTTGGCGAGGTTCTCGTCGTAGTGGGGCTTCATGTTGCCGGAGCCGACGGGCATGCCCGCCGCCTCGACGATGTCCTGCGGTGTGTTCGCGGGAGGTTGGGGTGACATGGGAGTGACCTTCCAGGGTGGGCTTTACGGCTCCGGGTCGGAGACGCACAGGGAGACCACGACGTGGAGTCCGCGGCCTGGTGGTTCACTGGTGAAGCTATTCCTTCATCGAACCGGGCTGGTTTCAGCTCTGTAACGTTCATGTGAAGTTGGCCCTTCATGGGGTCGGATCCCGCGCAGCTTCCCCTCACTTACGGCGATTAGGATTCAGGCCATGCCCAAGCCCTCCGCCGTCACCGAAGCGCCTTCGGTGGTGGGCTCACGGCTTCGACAGCTGCGACAACGGCAGGGACTTTCGGCGCGCGAACTCGCGCACCGCCTGGGCATCTCCCCCAGCGCCGTGTCGCAGATCGAGCGTGGTGTGCTGCAACCGAGCGTCGCGCGCCTGATCGCGATGACCGATGCGCTCGGCGTCCCGTTGGCGGAGGTGTTCGGCGGGCCGGAACAGCGCGACGAAATGCCCGAGGACCTCACCGGCTTCGCCCTGCAGCGTTTCGGTCAAGGCACCGAGATGACGCTCGAGTCCGGCGTCATCTTCCGTCGAGTGTCTCCCGGGCGCACCCCCGGCGTCGACTACTTCGTGTCGACCTACCCACCGGGATCGGCGGCACATCCCGAAAGCGGCATGTTCCGTCACGAGGGTTACGAGGTCGGCACGGTCCTGTCCGGCGAACTGACGATCGACTTCGACGGCGAGCGCGTCGTGCTGCGGGCGGGCGACGCGATCAGCTATCCGTGCTCGCGGCCGCACCGCATCCACAACACGGGCTCGGTCGACGCCGTCGCGCAGTGGCTCATCGTGCATCCGGAGCGCTGAGGCCCGCGGCAGCGCGCCTGAAAAGCGAACTCGAAAGTCTCGCATCCCTGGGCAGATTCTCTCCCCCACGGCGCGGCAGCGCCGCGATTTGTTCTGGCCGGAAGTCACCCTGGGAAAGGACAGGAACGCGCGAGACTGGAGGCTCACCGCCGTGCAACGCCGGGACGCGCTCAGGGCGACAGCGTGATGCCGCTCCGCTGTCCTGCGACGCGGCATCGCGAGAGGAATCCGAACCATGAAGGTCATCGTCATCGGAGCCGGCATCGGCGGAACCAGCGCGGCGATCGCGCTGCAGCGATTGGGGCACGAGGTCGTCGTGTACGACCGGATGCGTGAGAACAAGCCCGTCGGTGCGGCCCTGTCGCTGTGGTCGAACGGCGTCAAAGTGCTCAACTGGCTCGGGCTCGGCGCAGAGGTCGCGGCTCTCGGTGGCGACATGGCCGACATGAGATACCTCGACGGGCATACGGGTGAGACGCTGTGCGACTTCTCGCTCGCGCCGGTGACCGCGCAATCGGGGCAGAAGCCCTACCCGGTCGCCCGCGCCGACCTTCAGGCGCTGCTGATGGAGCGCGTCGGGCTGGAGCACATCCACCTGAACAGCAAGATGGTCGGGATCGCCGACGACGGCGAGACCGTGACCGCCACGTTCGCCGACGGCAGCACCGACACGGCAGACCTGCTGATCGGTGCGGACGGCGCCCGCTCGATCACGCGCGACTACGTGCAGCCGACCGATGCCCCGCCGATCGTGCGCGAGTACTCCGGCTACACGAACTTCAACGGGCTGATTCCCGTCGACACCTCGATCGGGCGTGCGGACGCCTGGACGACATATGTCGGCGACGGCATGCGTGCCGCCGTCATGCCGGTGGCCGGCGATCGCTTCTACTTCTGGTTCGACGTGCCACAGCCCGCGGGGCTGCCGTACGACCGGTCCGAGGGTACGGCACCGCTGCGCGCCGCGTTCGACGGGTGGGCACCCGGGGTGCAGACGCTCCTCGACGCGATCGACCCCTCGGCATCCCTCAATCGCGTGGAGATCTGGGATATCACGCCGTTCCAGACATGGGCGAAGGGCCGCGTCGCGATCCTCGGCGACGCCGCCCACAACACGGCACCCGACATCGGGCAGGGCGCGTGCTCGGCACTGGAGGACGCGTTCGCCCTCGGCATCGCGTTCGCGACGAACACGGTCGGCGTCGAAGACACCCTGCGTCGATACGAGAAGATCCGTGTCGAACGCGCGGGCGACCTCGTCCTGCGGGCACGCAAACGGGGCTTCGAGACGCATGCATTCGAGGTCGAGGCGACGACGGAATGGTATGGGAGCCTGCGAGGCGCCGACGGCACCGGCATCATCAAGGGGATCACCGGTAACATCGAGGGTAGCCCCGTGAACCTCGGCGGCGGCCTGCTGGTCGACTGATCCGGGACCGTACCCCAGGAGGACGCCACGTCCAGCGCTCCACCCGAACCTGAGCCGTCCGCACCCGAACCTTCCGCACGTGATCAGCGCGAGTCCGTGAACGGACGCGCTCGGAGTGGGAACGACGCGGGCGCCCGCGCCCGGAGAACCCGTGAACCCGACGGGTTCGACGCGGTCATGCGTACGCGGGTAGGCGCCCACGTGGGTGGGCTCCTCGCCGCCGCCGGAACGCCGCTGACGACGGATGACCTCGACCGGCTGACCGGCCGACCCCGCCGCACGGTGGCG
>NZ_JBASZT010000214.1:0-2966 GCF_049661145.1 Microbacterium sp. | reverse complement strand
AGCATCGACCGAGCCGGCGTCGGCGCGAAGGTCGAGATCCTCGTGGGGCGCGGCGCCGACGTGCTGCCGACGCTCGCCGGCGCCATCACCGACGGCAGCGCGGCCCCGTTCGACCTCGTCTTCATCGACGCGGACAAGGAGTCGAACACGATCTACCTGGACTGGGCGGTGCGGCTCGGACGTTCTGGCACGCTCGTCGTCGTCGACAACGTCGTGCGCTCGGGCCGCGTCGCGGACCCGCTGGACGACAGCGCCCAGGTCACGGGCGTGCGCGCGGGCCTTGCGATGCTGCGGGACGATCCGCGTTTCGACGCGACGGCGCTCCAGACTCTCGACGCGAAGGGCTGGGACGGCATCGCCATCGCGCTCATCACGTGACAGTGTGAGTGTTTGATCCGGTGGGTGGCCTGTGGCCGCGGCATCCGGATCACTATGCTCGAAATCGGAGCAGAATCACATTCCGGTGACGCTCCGAGAATCATCCTCCACAAGCAAGGAGTCCCCTGTGGCACTTATTGAGGCTGTAGGCGCACGCGAGATCTTGGATTCGCGTGGCAACCCGACTGTCGAAGTGGAGGTGCTGCTCGACGACGGAACTGTTCAGCGTGCGGCCGTCCCCTCCGGCGCATCCACCGGCGCGTTCGAAGCGTACGAGTTGCGTGACGGTGACAAGAGCCGCTACGGCGGCAAGGGCGTGCTGAAGGCGGTGGGCGCCGTCATCGACGAACTCGGCCCCGCCATCGAGGGCCTCGAGGCCAGCGAGCAGCGCGTCATCGACGAGATCCTCATCGCCACCGACGGCACCGAGAACAAGTCGCGCACCGGCGCGAACGCCATCCTCGGCGTGTCGCTCGCGGTCGCCAAGGCCGCCGCCGACGCCGCCGACCTGCCGCTGTTCCGCTACCTCGGTGGCCCGAACGCGCACGTGCTGCCCGTTCCCCTGTTCAACGTCATCAACGGCGGCGAGCACGCCGACAACGGCATCGACTTCCAGGAGTACTTCCTCGCGCCGATCGGTGCCGAGACCTACAGCGAGTCACTGCGCTGGGGCACCGAGGTGTACCACACCCTCAAGGGTGAGTTGAAGGCGGCGGGCTTCGCCACCGGCCTCGGCGACGAGGGCGGCTTCGCCCCCGACCTGCCGAGCAACCGCGAGGGCCTGGACTTCCTCGTCAAGGCCATCGAGAAGGCCGGCTTCACGCCCGGCACCGACGTGGCCGTTGGCCTCGACGTCGCCGCCACCGAGTTCTTCAAGGACGGCGTCTACACCGTCGAGGGCAAGCCGTGGACGGCCGAGGAACTGACCGACTACTTCGCCGACCTCGTTGCGAACTACCCCGTCGTCACGATAGAGGACGCCCTCGCCGAGGACGACTGGGATGCCTGGAAGCACCTCACCGACGCCATCGGCGACAAGGTGCAGCTCGTCGGCGACGACCTGTTCGTCACGAACCCGGTCCGCCTGCAGAAGGGTATCGACCTCGGGGTCGCCAACGCGCTGCTGGTCAAGGTCAACCAGATCGGCACGCTGTCCGAGACGCTCGATGCCATCGCCCTCGCGACGCAGAGCGGCTACCGCTCCATGCTCTCGCACCGTTCCGGCGAGACCGAGGACACGACCATCGCCGACCTCGTCGTCGCGGTCAACGCCGGCCAGATCAAGACCGGTGCGCCCGCCCGCAGCGAGCGTGTCGCGAAGTACAACCAGCTGCTGCGCATCGAGGAAGAGCTGGGGGATGCCGCGGTCTTCGCCGGCCGCGGAGCGTTCCCGCGCTTCAAGGGCTGAGCCGAAGTCTCACTACCTGGGTCAGGCTCTCCTGCCCCGCGGCGCGGCAGCGCCACGGAAAAAGCTGAGCCGCGTAGGCTGGTCGCATGACGAGAGAGGGAGCCGGGCGCGCCGCGCCGGCTCCCTCTTCTCATGCCGGTGGCGCCCAGACTTCTCATGCTCGCCGCGTCGACGTGCGGGAGTGGGCGGGCGGCATCCGTTTCTCGGCCTTCACCGCGATCATGCTGGGCCTCGTTGTGCTCGCCGTGTTCGTCCTCGTGCCCACGGTCGGCACCTACCTCGGTCAACGCCAGCAGATCGCCGCGCTGGAGAACTCCGTTCGCGTGACTACCGACCAGGTCGCCGCGCTCGAGCAGGAGAAGGATCGCTGGGCCGACCCCTCGTACATCGCGTCGCAGGCGCGGGCACGGCTGTACTACTTTCGACCCGGCGAGGTCGTGTACCTCGTCGACGACGACCTGCCGGATACCGCGATCCCCAAGGAGCAGTCCGCCGTAAGCGACGAGGTCGAAGAGGCGAGGCCGGACTGGATGTCGCAGCTCGTCCGCTCGATCGCGAATGCGGGACTGACCCAGACCGCGGTCGGGCCCGGCGAGTGACCCAGCGCGCGGTCAGCGCGCGCCGGTAGCCTGGAAACGTGCCGCATCCACAGCCGAGACTCCATCCTGCGCTGACGTCCGCGACCGCCGCCGACCTCGAGGTCATGCACGCGCAGCTCGGGCGGCCCATGCGTGGTGTCGTCGGCATCGCGGCCCGGTGCGTGTGCGGCAATCCGACGGTCGTCGCGACGGACCCGCGGCTGCCGGACGGGACGCCGTTTCCGACGTTCTACTACCTCACCCACCCCGGCGCGACGGCGGCGATGTCGGCACTGGAGGCCGGACAGGTGATGCGCGAGTTCGGCGAGCTGCTCGAGACCGACGCCGATGTCGCGGCGTCGTACGCTGCGGCGCACCACGCGTACCTGTCCGACCGCGCCGTGTACGGCGACGTGCCCGAGATCGAGGGCGTCTCTGCGGGCGGAATGCCGACGCGCGTCAAGTGCCTGCACGCGCTCGCCGCCCATGCCCTCGCCGCCGGCTCCGGAGTCAACCCGATCGGCGATCTCGCCCTGGAGCGTGGCGGTTGGTCGCCCGAGCGTTGCACCTGCGCGCAACCGCGCACCGCGCGGGGCGTAGCG
>NZ_JBASZT010000213.1:0-7969 GCF_049661145.1 Microbacterium sp. | reverse complement strand
GCGTCGCGCGCGCGGGTCGCGGTCCGGCTCCATGCCGCCATCATCCCAGCCGCGGCGTCCCGCTGTCCCGGGACCAGGGTCCCGTTGCGGTCCCGCTGTCGTTGCGCTGCGGTCCCGGGTCGCGGTGATCAGCCTTTCGCGGCGAAGGCGGCATCGGCCGCGTCGGCGAAGGCTGCCAGCGAGGTGAACTCGAGGTCGGGGGTCACGCCGATCTGCGGGTCAGGGGTCGCGCCCCAACCCGGTCGGTTGTGGCGACGGTTGATCCATACCGTGTCGAGGCCGATGGCCTTGCCCGGAACGTGGTCGTGGAACAGCGACTGCGCCACGTGCAGCAGCTGCCGCTTCGCGACGCCAAGTTCATCGAGGATCTCGATCAGCACCTCGAAGTTGCGGGGGCTGGGCTTGTACGAGCCGATCCTCTCGGCCGTGTTGACCTGATCGAACACGACATCCATCCGCTTGATGCTGCCTTCCACGCCCTGCTCGTGGACGTTGGAGAGGATGATGAGCTTGTAGTGCTTCTTCAGTCGCGTGAGCGCCACGTGGGTGTCCTCGAACGCGGGCCAGTCGGGCACCGAACGGCCCAGTGCCTGCACATCCTCGTCGGTGACCGGCAGCGCGAGGTCTTTCGCGGTGCGCCGGAACGCGGCCTGCAGCACCTCCGCGTAGACCAGGCCCGGGTACTCGCGCTCCACGGCTGCTTCGTTGTCGGCGTAAGCCAGCAGCAGCGCCTCCTGATCCAACGACGAACCCCGCCGCTGCGCCCACTCCGACAGCACCGTCGCGATGCCGGCTTCCCAATCGACGAGAGTGCCGTACACATCGAAGCTCAGGGCGGAATAGGACGTCAGATCGATCATGACCCCTCCAGGACAGGATGCCGGCGGTCGATCCGCCACTGACTAACTGTATAACAGTAATGCTGTTTCTGAAGGACTACTCCGCAGTCGACGCGAGGTGCCCCTCCAAGAACGTTTGCGCCATATCCAGATGCGCAATCCACGCCTCTTCCAGCGCCGCGAACGGCGTGTCGCCACCCAGCGCGGCGTGCAGCTCTTCGTGCTCCGCATAGAGGGCGGCGGCGTCCGTGTACTGCGCACGCAGCAGGGCGATGAGCAGTCTGCTCTCGTTCGCGATGCCAGCGAAATAGCCCTGCAGCCGCGGGGAGCGGGCCGTACCCACGACCGCACTGTGGAAGGCCAGGTCGGCCGCCGCGATGTGCAGCCAGTCATCCTCACGGCCCTGCAGGTCGGCGAATCCTTGGAGGGCAGCCGTCACCGCGTCGAGCGGAAGACTCGCCCGGCGGATCTCCCGCACGGCATCCAGTTCGATGAGTTTGCGGACGCGGTAGATGTCGCGCACCTGAGCAGGGTCGAAGGTGCGCACGCGGGCACTGAATCCTGGTGAGCGGACCAGCATCCCCTCGTTCACGAGCTGCTGGACGGCGACGCGCGCGGTCGGACGGGCGATCCCGAATGCCGACGCCACCTGGGTATCTTTGATCTCCTCGCCCGCCTTGTACTCCCCCGCGAACAGGCGGTCGCGAAGCCGACTCGTCGCCGCATCGGCGACGGTGACTGTTTCGAGCGGTTGAAGCATAGGCACCGACGAGCCTCCTCGCGTCGGCAGCGACTCTACTCGTCCTCGTCTTGCTGTATGCCTGCTGTACTATCATCCAGAGCAGGGATGCGGTTGGATGCGGGTTTTCTCTTGACAGGTTCGCCCCCGCCTGCTTATGGTGATCTACTCGCCCCCGGCGAGTTCGACCGTCCGCGCACACCAAGGGTCAAGAATGTCGACGCTGAACACGCGCAGTCACTGCTTCACGCAGGGCTTCGTCACGCCGTCATGGCTGGCTGCGCCGTTCATCCACAGCGCCGTCGAACTTCGCCGCACACGCGCCTTCACCTCCCTCTCGGGGTAGCCACCGCCGTCCCATCAGCACGAAGGCCGCCTGCGATTGCAAGCGGCCTTTCTTTGCATGAGGCGACTCTCGAAACCATCAACGAAAGGAGGTTCCATGAGCTATGCACGCTTTGGCGAGGGCGACGTCTACGTTTTCATGAGCAACGTCGGGCTCGAATGCTGCGGCTGCTGGCTGCAAGATCGCGAGTGGGTTGAAGACGAGACCGCCTTCTTCCGCGGGTACTTTCGATCCATCGGCGAGATCGTCGAAACGACCTTCGACTCGACGTGGGGCATGATCGCGCACCTCGATCGGCACCGCGCAGCTGGGCACCACGTTCCTCGCGGCGTCGATGCTGATCTGTGGCGTGATGACGCCGAGAACTTCCCGCGCAACGAGCACAAGCGCTCGCTTCCCCACGGGGGCACCGAGTACGGCGACCGCGAAGTCGCTCTCAGTGGTGAGATTCTGCGTACCGTCGTCGGTTCTGGCGTTCATGGCATCGCGATCGAAGGTACCGATGACCACGACGAACTCGGTATCTATGTCGAGCCTGAGCACTGGGTGCTTGGGCCACTGCAGCATCGCGACGACTTCGTGTGGCGCACCCAAGCCGAGGGTGCTCGGTCAACTCACGGCGACACTGATCTGGTGATGTACGCGCTCGCAAAGTACCTCCGGTTGGCGATCAAGGGTAACCCGACGGTGCTCCTCCCGCTGTTCGCGCCCGAAGACTCGGTGCTGTACTCGACGCCGTTCGGCGACGAACTACGGAGGATCCGAAGTGCCTTCCTGTCGCAGCAAGCGATCGAGCGGTTCCTCGGGTACGCGCAGTCGCAGCATGAGCGGATGCTGGGGGCGAGCAAACGCGGCGTGCCGAATCGTCCCGAACTGATTGCCAAACACGGTTGGGACGTAAAGTATGGCAGTCACGCACTGCGGCTCGCGTACCAGGGCCTCGAGCTTGCCTCGGACAGCACGCTCACCCTCCCGATGCCGGCCGAGTCGCGAGAACGCGTGCTCGCGGTGAAGCGTGGTGAAGTGCCGCGGGATGAAGTTTCAGCCGGGATCTCATCCCTCACCAGCAAGGTGCGGATGCTGCTCGACGAGGGTCGCACGGTGCTGCCCCAGCGACCAGACCTCGACAGGATCACCCGGTACGCCGTCGAAACGCAACGTGGCTTCTGGGCGATGAATCGCTAGCGCGAATCGGCCAGTCGGACGAGAAACACGGGGCGGATGCTGCGCGCTCGCAGCATCCGCCCCGGCGAACGTCATCCGAGTGAGTGAAGCCGAGAAGTCCCCGTCAACGCCCATCACCTCTAGCGGTGCTGACATACGTCTCACGGAATCGGATCGACCGGGGCGGACACATGAGCCAGGCCCCTTCGATGACGAGCAGCGTCACCGCGACAACGGGGCCGAAGAACAGCACCACGGCGTCGAGCACCGTGACGGGTTGCCGGTCGGGGCTCAGCGCGTCCGAGAGCGCAAGCGCCAAGGAAGCAGCCGCCATACCGAAACCGACGACGATCGGAAAGAGCGGATGCGCATCGGCCGAGCGGAAGAGCTGGGTACTGCCATGCCAGGAGCCCATGAGAAGGGCGGTGACGAAGAGGGTGAGCAGGAACAGCATGGCTGCGATCATCAGCAACAGGAGCAGAAACCACAGGATGCCGTCGCGCAAACGAGCTTGCACCCATTCGCCGAACGGCACCAGGACGTTCGCGAGGAGAATCGAACCGACAACGATCACAAGATAGCCGCACCATGCGGCGATGGGAATGAGCACCCGGCGCAGCGTGAAAAGCCTGTTCCCTCGTCGGGCAAGGCACACGAACAGCACGGCTGCGCAGAGGATGAGCGCTCCGATCACCACGAGAACGACCACCGCGTTAACGAATGCGTCGCGCAGTTCCTCGCCGAACGCGCCTCTGCCCGAGATGTCGGTCGCCACCGCCGCCCACACCACGAGGACGACGCCCAGCACATTGGCGATGCGGCCAAGACGCTCGAGCCCACGGTGCTGCACCTCAGAGGGGCGGCTCGCCGGAAAGAGCACCGTGCGCACCAGGCGATTCGCGATCAACGACGGGGCGAGGAGCACCCCTACGATGAAGCCCAGCACGCGGTCGCTCATGCTCCCGACAGGCCTCCGCTCACGCAGAAGCGCGTGCCCACTCAGACAGTGCGGTGCGGATCGCCTCAGAGCGGCTTCGGTGCTCACGTTCGGCACGTGCCATCAGCGCCGATAGCTCTGATTCGCTCAGGCGAACCGTAACCGCACGAGTCGGTTCGTCTGTACGGGCAGGCCGGCCTGGTGCGCGGAACGTCGCGCCAGGAAACCCATCCTCAGCGTTCTTCACGAGACGAGCGATCACTTCTTCGGTGATCTCCACACCGTTGATGGTGCCGTACGAACCGTTCACAGGTCTTGCGATCTTGTCGTTCATCTCGTCCTCCGTTGCATCCTCTCGATCACTGACTTGCGGGCCGGCATCGCATGCATCACCAGGTACCGCGTCCCATTTCCGAAACTCAACGCGCCCACCTCCCATGGCCGCCCCGCGTCATCGAATGCGAGCCGCAGGTACCTCGGAGGCTCATCGTCGTCCGCGCGTGTCTCGTCGGTGCCCTCGACCCACATGCGGATCACCTCGTCGACACTCAATCCACGCTTGAGCGCCGATTCGTGAACCTGCACCTGAACCAACGGCGACCTCTTCCGCAATTACGTACACGATACCACCAGGTTTTCGTGTACAGAGAAGGAGCCCACTCGGTTAGCCGCTTCGACCTCTCGTCAGTCAGCGATCAGACCCGCTGCGAATACTGCGGCGAAGGTTGCGAGTGCCCACTGGACAATTGACTGGCCACCATCATCGCCGTCAGCGCGAACGGAGCGACCACGTTGACCGCCAGCGCGTCGCCGCCGTCGAGCACGCTCACGTTGTGGATCACAGCATCCAACCCGCCGAGACGATCGGCCTGTTCCGCGAGCCGTCGCGTCTGATCGAAGTCGGCGAGGTCGTCTACCCGGCGCGTTCGATCGTCACCGCGCGGGAGCCGCTCCATCCGCGGAAGACGGACACATCGCCGTCGATCTGGCCGATGCGGACGATTCCGGGGTAGGAGGGCACGTCTGTGTAGTAGAGCACGACGACACCGCCGGGTGCGTAGTAGCCGATGGTGCCGGCGGGGGCGCTCTCACCGCGAGGCATGCCCTCCATCGTCAGAGGGATCGGCGGTTCGGCGAGCACCTCCTGCCTCCCGTAGTCGGAGAAGTCGAGGCTGACTGGAAGCTGATCGAGGAGCGACTGCGCGGCAGGGTTGTTCCACAGCCGCGCATCGACGATCTGTTCTCCGAGGACGAAGCAGATCGGGGTCTCGGTCATGGGCTCTCCTGGCAGTTCGGCGGTCGGCTCCGCCGTCGACGTGGACAACGGAGTCGGCGTCGGCGTCTCGGTTGGCGTCGTGGTGGCCGCCGTGGTCGCCGCCGGTTCAGAGGCATCGCCCGACGCACACGCCGTCAGAGCTGTTGCGACGACGAGCACCACGAGGGTCGCCGCAGCAAAGCGGGCCACGACCCCTCTGCCGCGGGCCGGTCGGGACGAGCACTGGCATGGCCGTCATGCTACGTGCGGCGCTCCCGGCGAGGGAGTCCCTGCCAATACCCCTTTCGACCGAGACTCCCTCAGCTCGTCCGCGTGGTGTTGGCTGTCTTGCGAGTCTGCGCACGCGTGACTCGGCACAGAAAGGACCACAGAACCATGTCAACAACGGTGAAGGCCTACGGTGCCGTCAATGCCACCGATCCGCTCGTCCCGCTGACCATCGAGCGCCGTGACGTCGGCCCGCACGACGTGCTGATCGACATCGACTACGCGGGCATCTGCCACTCCGACATCCACACCATCCGCGGCGACTGGGGCCCCATCGCCTACCCGCAGGTCGTCGGCCATGAGATCGTCGGCCGCATCGCCCAGATCGGCAGCGCCGTCACCAAGCATCGGGTCGGTGACACCGTCGGGGTCGGATGCCAGTCCAACTCCTGCCACGTCTGCGCGCAGTGCCTGCAGGGCCACGACCAGTACTGCCTCGCCGGCAACACTCAGACCTACGGCAGCGTCGACCCCGCCGACGGCACGATCACCCAGGGCGGGTACTCCCAGACCGTCGTCACCAACGAGGACTACGTCCTCGTCATCCCCGCCGGACTCGACCCCGCCAAGGCCGCCCCGCTGCTGTGCGCGGGCATCACCACCTACTCCCCGCTCAAGCACTGGAACGCCGGCCCCGGCGTGCGCGTCGGCGTCGTCGGCCTGGGCGGACTCGGCCACATGGGCGTCAAACTCGCCGTCGCCCTCGGCGCCGAGGTCACCGTCCTCTCCCGCGGCACCAAGAAGAAGGCCGACGCCCTGGCGTTCGGCGCGACCCGCTACGTCGACACCACGGATGCCGATGCCCTCCGCGAACTGCGCGGGGGTCTCGACCTCATCGTCAACACCGTCTCCGCCGGCCTCGACATCGCCACCTACCTCGGGCTGCTCGACGTGGACGGCGCCCTCGTCAACGTCGGCGCCCCCGCTGAGCCGTTCACCGTTCCCGCGTTCTCCCTCATCCCCGCCCGCCGCACCCTCGCCGGCTCCACCACCGGCGGCATCCCCGAGATCCAGGAGATGCTCGAGTTCTGCGCCGCACACGGCATCCATCCCGAAACCGAACTCATCGGCGTCGATCAGATCAACGATGCCTGGGAACGCGTCGTGTCCGCCGACGTCCGCTACCGGTTCGTCATCGACACGGAGACGTTCGCCTGACCCGCGCTCGGTGTGCGGCCTCGTTTGGAGCCATGCCGTTGCAGGACGAGATCCGAGACTTCCTCATGACCCGGCGCGCCCGCGTCACCCCTGAGCAGGCCGGGCTGCCGCACCCCGGCGGCAATCAGCGCGCGGCCGACAGGGCCAGCGCCCCGACAAGACAGGCCCCCTCGGCCCCTGTACTCGAACGCCACCCGTGGCAACATCGAGGTGACCGTCTCTGTCGCCGACGATCATCCCCTGTGTCGTGACGCTGGCCGGCGAGGCCGTCATAGACTTGTTCCAAGATATGGGTTGCATGGATGTGTGTAATACCGTATATTTGTTCGTAGTAGATGTTGTGCATGTGCCCCGGATGAGGGCGGGAGCCCCGGCTTCGATGAGTGGATGAATGAAGTCCGTTTCTCGTTGTCGTGGGGTGTTGCCGTGTCTGATGCGTCGCAGCCTGGCTCTTCCTGGCCGGTCCTGGACGACCTGGTCTCTCGGTTGCTCGAGGCGCGCACGAACGTCGCTGCGGCGCAGGCCGAGGAAGCACGCCTGCTCGCCGAGGCGGTCGAGGTGATCGCCGACCGCACCGAACTGCTGAGTCAACGGGCGCAGCAGGCCGGGTCGCGGTACCGGGTCTCGGATGCCGACCTCCCACTGCGAGAAGTGTCCCTCGAGCTGGGCATGGCGATGCGCTCCTCGGACCGGACGGTGCAGTCCCGCATCTCCGAAGCCCACCAGCTGATCCACGACTTTCCCGCCACGTTCGAAGCGTTCCGGACGGGTCAGGTGGATGCCGGGCATGCGTGGGGCATCGTCCGCGCCGGCACCGGTATCACCGACCCTGATCTACGCGTCCGGTACGAACACCTCGCCCTCGCCGCGGCGGAGACGGAGTCCCCCGCCCGGATGACCCAAGCTGCCCGCGCGATCGCCGCGACTCTCGACCCCGACGCGTTCGGCGACCGCACCCGCCGCGCACACGACGAACGAGCCGTGCGGCTGTACGACCTCCCCGACGGGATGGCCAGGCTCATCGCCGACGTCCCCGCCCCCCTCGGATACGCGCTCTGGGATCGGCTCACCGCCATGGCCCACGCCACCCTCACCACCGCCAGCGGCGGCCGGGTGTTCCTGTTCGCCGAAGAAGTGATCAACGGCGGCCGCATCGAGACCCCGGGCGGACAGACGGTGCTGGCCGCCGGCAGCGAGGTCTACCTGCAGGACCCGACCCGCGAGAAGCTGTACGCGTCGGAGG
>NZ_JBASZT010000212.1:0-14145 GCF_049661145.1 Microbacterium sp. | reverse complement strand
CCCCGCCCCGGCCGCAAGAGAACAACCGGCCGCCGAGGGAACGGTTATCACCCGTTCTCTCGGCGCTGAGTTGTTCCCTCGGCGCTGAGGTGTTCTCTCGCGGGGAGGGGGCGCGGGCGGGGCGTGCGGGGGCGGGCGGCGGGGGGGCGGGCCGGGCGGGAGCGGGGGTCAGCTCAGGCCGCTGTAGGCGTGCAGACCCTTGAAGAACATGTTGACGATCGTGAAGTTGAACAGCACCGCCGAGAAGCCGATGATCGACAGCCATGCCGACCGCGTCCCGCGCCAGCCGCGCGTCGCGCGAGCGTGGATGTAGCCGGCGTACAGCACCCAGATGACGAAGGTCCACACTTCCTTCGTGTCGAAGCCCCAGTAGCGGCCCCACGCGTCGTTGGCCCAGATCGCGCCGGCGATGAGCGTGAACGTCCAGAAGATGAAACCGATGATCGCGAAGCGATAGGCGAGCGACTCCAGCGCATCCGCCGACGGCAGAGTTCGCAGGAACCGGGGTCCGCTTCGACGGGATGCCGGGGCCGCCGCATCGCTGCCGATGGCGGCGATCGCGAGGCGCTCGCGGTGCGCCTGCAGCAGTTGCAGCACGGACAGTGCGAACGCGAGAGCCAGGAAGGCCGTCGCGAGCGATGCGACGAAGACGTGGATGACGAGCCACACGCTCTTGAGCGGATCCATCAGCGGCACGACCGCCGTGTAGAACCAGATGACCGTTCCGCCCAGCAGCACCACCACGAGCCCGGTGATGAACGTCCCGAGGAAGCGCAGGTCGTAGCGGAAGAGCACGGCGAGATACACCGCGACGATGAGCATCGTGCCGGTGAGGGCGAACTCGTACATGTTCGACCACGGCACGCGCTCGGCCGCGATGCCACGGAGCACGTCCCCGCCGACGTGGAACAGGAAGCCGAGGACCGTCAGAGATGTGCCGATGCGCGCCCACAGGTAACGAGCGCGCCGACCGAGCGGCGCCTCCAGCTCGGCCTTGGCCGCGGCCTCCTGGGCGCGCACGTCGTCGATCGGCTGACCGTTCGCCGCGTCGACCGCGGCCCGCCCGGCGGAAGAACCGGTGCCGGAAGCGGATGTGGATGCTGCGCCGGCGGCCACGAGGACGCGCTGGCCGGCGGCATCCTTCTGCTTGATCGCGAGGTCGGAGCGACGGGCCAGATCGATCGCGTAGGCGACGAAGGCGAGCGCATAGATCGCGACCGCGGTCCAGACCAGCAGCCGGGAGACGTCGTCGAGGGAGAGACCTGCGTCGGGCATGAGCGTCAGTCTACGCGGGAGTGCGCGGGCGCGGCGGGGTCATCGGATGCACCGGAGACGGATGCCGCCACCCCTACCCCCGCCGCGTCCAATGCCGCGGCGTGGTCGCGCACGAGTTCGGCGACCGCGACGGCGATCGCGGGGTCCTCGCCGCGCGCGAGGCCGGCGTATTCCAGTTGCAGCGCGCGCTCCGCCGTCGACGTCTTCGCCGACGTCTTCACCGACGACTTCACCCACAGACGCCGGCGTGGAACGAACAGCGCGGCCAGCAGTCCCGCCAGGGCCAGCACGGCGAACGCGAGCACCCACGGCGCGCCGACGTCGCGGTGGATCGACAGCGACACGTACCGCTTGACGGGCTCGGTCGCACCGGCGGCCGTCTCGTCCTCGAAAGTGATCGTCCCGAGGTCACCCGGCAGGTCCACGGTCTGCCCGGGTTCGAGCTGGAGGGCTGGAGTGCCGCTGTCGGCGCCGGCGAGCTGTGTCATGTCGGTCGGGTCGAGCGTGAACACGGACCGGGGCGTGCCGTCGTCGATGCCGAGATCCCCGGCGTACACCCACAGCGTCATGAGCGGGTTCACAAGCGACGGGTAGGCGGAGGTGAAGATGCCGTCGTGGCCCTCGTACGCCGTCGGGTAGAAATACCCGATCATGCCGACCTGCTCGCTCAGCCCGTCCGGCACCTTGATGACCCCCTGCGAGGTCATGTTGGTACCCCGCGGCAGGAACTCCACCGAGTCGCGGAACACGACGTCGCCGTCGGGGTCTCGCACCGTGACGGTCGGCGCGTACCCATTCCCCATGAGGTATACGCGGTCGCCCGCCATGTCGATGGGGTGATTGACGCGGATCGTCTGCTGCTGCGGGTCCTGCCCCGGCGCGCGGGTCGTCACGTGCGCCGCGAAGTCACCCGCCTGGCCCTGCCCCGCCTCGCCCGCCGGCACATAGCTGACGTCGAAGCTGTCGAGAGCGATCGAATAGGGAGAGAGGCCGTCGGCATCCACGAACCGGCCCGGGTTGAACGAGGTGTATCCGAGGCCCAGCGAGTTGACGAAGCTGTCGCCCTGCACGAGCACGGTCTGGCCGGTGTAGGTGAGGCCGCCGCCGATTCCGACCGACAGCAGTACGCCGACGAGCGCGGCGTGAAACACGAGGTTGCCCGTCTCGCGCGCGTAGCCGCGTTCGGCGGAGACCGACTTCGTCGTCGCGGTGTCATAGCGCTCGACGCGATACCCCGCCTTGCGCAGGTGCGCCTGGGCGAGATCGACGGCGACGGATGCCGCGGCCACGGCATCCGTGTCGCGCATGCCCGACGGCAGCGTCCGCACGGTCTCGGCGTGGTCGTCCAGGCGCGACAGCCGCGCGGGCGTGCGCGGCGGGCGCGCGCGCAGCGCTGTGAAGTGGTGCTTCGTGCGCGGGATGACGCAGCCGATGAGCGAGATGAACAGCAGGATGTAGATCGCCGAGAACCACACCGAGGAGTAGACGTCGAACAGCTGCATCCCGTCGAGGACCGGGAACAGGTCGGGGTTGTCACGCTGGTACTGGATGACGCCGTTGGGGTCGGCGGAGCGCTGCGGCACGATCGACCCGGGGATCGCGGCGATCGCGAGCAGCAGCAGCAGCACGAGCGCCGTGCGCATGCTCGTCAGCTGCCGCCATCCCCAGCGCAGCCAGCCGACGAAGCCGAGCTTCGGCTGCACCGGGTCACCGCCGCCGCGAACGGGGGCCGGGGCGTCGGCATGGTCGGCGGGGCGCAGCGGGTCGGTGAGATCGGCGTCGGTGCCGCGGTCGTCACCGTGGACACGGGCGGGGGCCGCGGCGTCAGAGCGGGAGCTGGACACTGCCGATCACCCCCGTCAACTGCGACATGACGCTCGTCCACACACCCGTCACCATGAGCAGGCCGAGGATGATCAGCAGGATGCCGCCGGTGATGTTCACCCCGCGGATATGCCGCCGTAGGAATGCAACCGACCGGGTCGCCCAGCCGAACCCGACCGCCAGCAGCACGAACGGGATGCCGAGACCCAGCGAGTAGGCGACCGCCAGCACGACGGCGCGGGTCGGGTCCGCCTGCGTCAGCGAGATCGACAGGATCGCCGTGTAGGTGGGGCCGATGCACGGCGCCCAGCCGATGCCCATCGCGATCCCCAGCAGCGGCGCACCGACGAGCCCGAGGCCGGAGCGGACGTTCGGCTTGAGGGTGCGCTGGGCGAAGCCGAACACACCGAGGAAGACGAGCCCCATGACGATGACGACGACTCCCAGCACCCGCGTGATCAGTTCGTCGTACCGGATGAAGAAGCGGCCGACGGTTCCGGCCAGCACCCCCATCGCGACGAAGACGAGCGTGAACCCGGCGATGAACAGCAGGACGCCGAGCAGGAGCCGACCGCGGCCGCTCGCGAGCCGCGGAGATTCGCGCGGGCTGCGGACCGCCCCGCCGAGAAAGCCGAGGTACCCCGGCACGAGCGGCAGCACGCACGGCGACAGGAACGAGACGAGCCCCGCGAGCATCGCGATCGGGATCGCGAGCCACAGCGCACCGTCGAAGACGACCTCGCCGGCGCTCAAGTCTGCTCCGCCAGCACGGTCTTGACGACGGATCTGAGGATCGACTCGCTCTCGACCTGCCCGATGAAGCGCGCCGCGACCCGCCCCTGGGCGTCGAGCACGAGCGTGATCGGCACCGACTTCAGCGGCGTCCATGACGCGAACGCGAGCTTGAGATCCGCGTCGTCCACCGCCAGCAGTGACGGGTACGCGACACCGAACTTCTCGTTGAACGCGGTAGCCGTCTCTGGTCCGTCATAGATGTTGACGCCGAGGAACTCCGCCCCGCTGTCACGCAGCTTCTGATACGTCGACTCGAGCGTGGGCGCCTCGGCTCGGCACGGACCGCATCCGGCGTACCAGAAGTTCAGCACCAGCACCGTGTCGGCGTAGTCCGCACTCGAGATCGTCGAACCGTCGATGGCCGTTCCAGTGAACTCGACGGCGTCCCCGCGGTCGCCGGGCGCGATCTCCTGCACCGTGCCGTCACCCGAGATGTAGCCCTTGTCGCCGCCCGCGCGATACTGCTGGGCGAGGTCGTCGTTCGCGCCGGTGCAGGCGGTGAGCCCCCCGGTGAGCACCAGAGCGAGAACGAGCGCGAGGACGGATGCCGAAGCCTTGCGCGGCGTCTTTTCCGTGGCGCTGTCGCGCCGTCGGGGCGAGAAATCCTGCCCAGGGAGGCGAGACTTTCCGGTCATACCGCACCCACGTCCACGGCGCCGGCGGTGGAGGCCGGCTCGGCATACGCCACCTCACGCCAGCGGTCGCCGTCGCGCTCGAAGCTCGTGATGCTCGACAACGCGCATCGGCGTGCGCGGGGGTCGTGCTTCAAGGGTTCACCCGCCACGGCCAGGTGCGTCACCCAGATGGGCAGCTGGTGCGAGACGATGACGACGTCCCCAGAGGCGGCGGCATCCCACGCGTCGCGCATCGCGGCATCCATCCTCGCGACGATCTGGACATACGGCTCTCCCCAGCTCGGCACCGAGGGATGCAGCAGGTAGCGCCAGTTCATCGGGTTGAGAACGGCGCGTTTCATGCGCTTGCCCTCGAAGACGTTGGTGGGCTCGATGACGCGCTCGTCGATCACCGGTTCCAGGCCGAAGGCAGCCGTGAACGGCTCCGCCGACTCGCGCGTGCGGCGGAGCGGCGACGCGTATAACGCCGTCACCGAGCGGTCGAGGCTCGCGACATGGTCCGCGGCCTTCTGCGCCATCGCGCGGCCGTCATCGCTGAGCCGGAAGTGCGGAAGCCGCCCATACAGCACGCGCTGCGGGTTGAAAACCTCGCCGTGGCGCACGAGGTGGAGGCGGTCGGCGGGCACCCGCCAATTCTACGTGGGCGAAGGCTTTGGCCGGGCTGGGAGCAGGCCCAGGCCGTCACGCCGCTATGCCGGGTCGGCGTCCGGGCCGCGCCGCCCGCGCAGCTGGCGCACGCGGGCGACGACGAACCAGGTCACGGCGGCGAGAGTGCCGACGATCACGACGTACTGCAGCACGTCGGCGTAGGTCTCCACGACGTGCCACGAGTCACCGAGCAGGTACCCGGCGAGGACGAAGGTCGTGTTCCAGACGAGGGAGCCGGCGAACGTCAGGATGCCGAACCGCCACATCGGCATGCGTGTGACGCCCGCCGGGATGGAGATGAGGCTGCGGAAGATCGGGATCATCCGCCCGAAGAACACGGCCTTGCCGCCGTGGCGGGAGAACCACGCGACCGTGCGATCGACGTCCTCGACGTGGAGCAGCGGCATCCGCTTCACGAGCGCACGCAGGCGAGACAGGCCGAGCCATGCGCCGATGCCGTAGAGAAGGAACGCGCCGACGATGGAACCGGCCGTGGTCCATGCGAGCGCCTCGACGATCGTGAACGAGCCGCGCGCAGCCGCGAAGCCGGCCATCGGCAGGATCACCTCGCTCGGCAGCGGCGGGAACAGGTTCTCGAGGGCGATCGCGATGCCCGCGCCGGGAGCGCCGATGAGGTCCATGAGTCCGACGACGACGTCGACGATCGCGGTGAGCCAGGAGCCGTCGGATGCCGGGGTCATGACCGCGACCATACGCACGCTGCGTTACGGGAACCTGTATAGAGCCTCACAAAGTCAGGCGCTGACGTCCCGGCGCAGCCGTGACTCGACCCGAGTCGGGGGCGCCGGAGCGATCCGTTCCGAAAGCAGGCTGAATCGACCGAACCGGTCGCTTGGCAGGGCTTGAGATGCCATTCAGCCTGCTTTTGGAACGGGGGCGGGGGGTGGCAGACCGAAGGCGCTGGGCGCCAACCACGTAGACTGGACCCTCGTGAGTGAACGCACCCTCGTCAGCCAGTTGCAGTCCCGCGAAGACGGGCCCGTCCGGGTCTCCGGCTGGGTCGAAACCGTCCGCGATCAGAAGAAAGTGCAGTTCGTCATCCTGCGCGACGAGACCGGCGCCGTGCAGCTCGTGAACCCGGCGACCCGTGAGATCGACGAGAACGCGGATGCCGCGGCATCCGCCGCCCTCGCGCTCACCGAGACGATCTCCGAGCTGTCCACCGGTACCTTCCTCACGGTGACGGGCGCCCTCAAGCACGACGAGCGGGTCAAGCTCGGCGGCGTCGAGATCAAGGTCGCCGCGCTCGAGATCGCGGCATCCGCTCTGCCCGAGACCCCGATCGCCCCCGACAGCGGCCTCGACAAACGCATGGACTGGCGCTTCATCGACCTGCGCCAGCGCCGCAACAACCTCATCTTCCGCGTGCAGACGACCCTCGAGCACGCGATGCGCACGTACTGGATCGAGCGCGACTACATCGAGATCCACACCCCCAAGCTGATGGCGAGCCCGTCCGAGTCGCGCGCCGAGCTGTTCGAGGTGCCCTACTTCGAGGAGAAGACGGCCTACCTCGCGCAGAGCCCGCAGCACTTCAAGCAGATGGCGCAGGCGGCCGGCTTCGGCAAGGTGTTCGAGATCGCCGACGCGTTCCGCGCCGACCCGAGCTTCACGAGCCGCCACGCGACGGAGTTCACGAGCGTGGATGCCGAGATCAGCTGGATCGACTCCCACGAAGACGTCGCGACGATGCAGGAAGAGCTGCTGCACTACGCGCTCGCCGCCGTGCGCGACAAGCACGGCGACGAGATCGCCGAGCTGTTCGGCATCGACGTCGTCGTGCCGACGCTTCCGTTCCCGCGCATCCCGCTCGCCGAGGCCCGCGACATCGTCGCCCAGACCGGCTACGTCAACCCGCGCACCGACGGCGACCTCGACCCCGAGTCCGAGCGCCGGGTCAGCGCGCACGTGCGCGAGACCTTCGGGCATCAGTTCGTGTTCGTGACCGACTACGACGCCGGCATCCGCCCGTTTTATCACATGCGCGACCCCGAGACCGGGCTCACGAAGTCCTACGACCTGCTGTTCCAGGGCGTCGAGATCACGACCGGTGCCCAGCGCGAGCACCGCGTCGAGGTGCTCGAGGCGCAGGCGCTGGAGAAGGGGCTCGAGCTGGAGGGTCTGGCGCACTACCTCGACTTCTTCCGCTACGGCGTGCCGCCGCACGGCGGGTTCGGCATGGGCCTTGCGCGCGTGCTCATGCTGCTGCTCGGGCAGGAATCGATCCGCGAGGTCACGTTCCTGTTCCGCGGGCCGACGCGCCTCGCGCCGTAGTTCAACCGTCCGCCGGCGCGTCCCCTCCCGGGCCGGGCGGCCGCGGCAGCGCCATGTAGGTGGCGCGGCCGAGCAGGCCGGCCGGCGGCGAGTCGAACCGGATGAGCGTCAGCCACCCGAATCCGAACGGCTCGCTCGTGACGTACGCGGGATGCTCGATGACGGGATCGTTGATCCGCACGACGACGCCGTCCACCGGCGAGGCGAGGTCGAACACTGACTTGACCGACTCGACGCTTCCCATCGGACCACCCGCCTGCACGCGGGTTCCCGGCGGCGGCAGCTCGACGAAGACGATGTCGCCGGTCGCTCCCGCACCGACGTGGGTGACGCCGACGCGCACGAGGTCGCCCTCGACGCGCACCCACAGGTGCTTGTCGGTGTAGCCGAGCGTGTCGAGGTAGCCCACGACCGGATGCCGTGCGGGACTACTCGGCGGCCTGGTGCGGGTACGCGGAGACGGTGGGTGCGGCGAGCGTCTCCTTGATGGAGCGGGGGCTCGTCCACCGCAGCAGGTTGTGCGGCGCGCCCGCCTTGTCGTTGGTGCCACTGGCGCGGCCGCCGCCGAACGGCTGCTGACCCACGACCGCACCCGTCGACTTGTCGTTGACATAGAAGTTGCCTGCGGCGAAGCGGAGCGCATCGCTCGAAGCCTCGATGACGCGGCGGTCACGAGCGAACACCGAACCGGTCAGGCCGTACGGCGACGACGTGTCAGCCAGGGACAGGATGCTGTCGTAGTCGGCATCCTCGAACACGTGCACGCCGAGGATCGGACCGAAGTACTCCGTCGTGAACAGCTCGTCGGTGGGGTCCTCGCTGAGCGCGACCGTCGGGCGGACGAACCAGCCCACGCTGTCGTCGGTGGTGCCACCGGCGACGACCTGCACACCCGGCGCGCTCTTGGCGCGGGCGATCGCCGCCTCTTGCTTGCGGAACGACCGCTCGTCGATGACGGCGCCGAGGTAGTTCGAGAAGTCACGCGGGTCGCCCTGCTTGAGCGCATCGACCTCGGCGACGAAGTCGTCGCCCATCTTCTCCCACACCGACCGCGCGATGTACGCACGAGAGGATGCCGAGCACTTCTGACCCGCGTAGTCGAACGAGCCGCGCACGAGCGCCGTGCGGAGCGTTTCGGGGTCGGCGGAGGGGTGCGCGATGACGAAGTCCTTGCCGCCGGTCTCACCGACCAGCCGCGGGTACGACGCGTAGCCGGAGATGTTCTCACCGACGGTGCGCCACAGCGACTGGAACGTCGCGGTCGAGCCGGTGAAGTGGATGCCGGCCAGACCCGGGTCGGTCAACACGGCATCCGACACCTCTTTGCCGTGGCCGGGGAGCATGTTGATGACGCCTTCGGGCAGGCCCGCCTCGATGAGGATCTCCATGAAGATCGTGGCCGCGAGCTGCTGCGTCGGCGACGGCTTCCAGATGACGCAGTTGCCCATCAGTGCGGGAGCCGTCGGCAGGTTCCCGGCGATCGCAGTGAAGTTGAACGGCGTGATCGCGTAGACGAAGCCTTCCAACGGCCGGTAGTCGAGTCGGTTCCAGACGCCGCGGCTGTTGGTCACCGGCTGCATCGCGAGGATGTCACGAGCGTAGGCGGCGTTGAACCGCAAGAAGTCCGCGAGTTCGCAGGCGCTGTCGATCTCCGCCTGGTAGGCGGACTTGCCCTGACCGAGCATCGTCGCCGCGTTCATCGTCGCGCGGTACTTGCCCGTGATCAGATCCGCCGTGCGCAGGAACACCGCCGCCCGCTCGTCGAAAGACAACGCACGCCAGCTCGCGGCGGCATCCTTCGTCGCCGCGACCGCCTTCTCACCCTCCGCCGCGAGCGACCCGCGGATCACACCGAGGGTCTCGGCGTGCGCGTGAGGCTGGGAGACCCGGATCTCCGGGCCCGTCCCCTCGACCCATTCGCCGCCGATGTACGCCGTGAACTCGCGCTGCTCGCCGGCGAGGGCAGCCAACTGCTCCTTGAGCGCCACGCGCTCGGGCGAACCCGGCGCGTAATCGTAGACCGGCTCGTTGACCGGAGCGGGGGGAGCGGTGATGGCGTCCAAGGGGGGTCCTTTCGAGGGAGGTTCACATCAAGCTGTAGCGACTACCCGGGAGCGCGCGATGCGCGGAATTCGATGAGGTCACGCAGTCCTGGATACAGATCAGTATACAGCCATTTCGCCTGGCAGTCCGCCTGCCGTGCACCAATCCCCTGCGCGGGCCCGTTCGCCATCATCCCGGCGAGCGAGGCAGCCTGACGAGTGCGAGTCTCGCAGGGACCGCCGACTGTATACACTCTTACCAGCGTCGGAAGGGGCAGCAGTGACACTTACCGTCGGCGACGAGAACACAGCCGACATGGTGCACGCGCGCTTGCGTGATGCGATCCTCAGCGGAAAGTACCGACCCAACCAACGCCTGATCGAGGTTGACCTCGCAAATGAGATTGGCGTTAGCCGCACCCCTGTGCGCGAAGCGTTGCTTCGTCTTCGCCACGACGGGCTCGTTGGTCAGCGCAAGGGCTGGATTGTGCGAGACCTGGACTCCCGAGAAGTCCTCGACTACCTCGAAGCACGCGCTGCCCTCGAGGGCGTGACTGCGGGGTTGGCCGCGAAGCGCATCACTCGCGAAGAGCTTGATCAGCTGCACGCCCTTGTCCATCAAATGGAGACGAGCGACCTCAACCAACGTGAGTACAGCGCGCTCAATAGTCGCTTTCATGCACTCATCACCTCGGCCGGCGGCAACAAAGTGCTCAGCGCTCTTGCTCGCAACACCGACATCAACTACTGGACCTTCTCCACACCGATCGTCTTCTCCGCTGCCGAGGACCATCGAGTCGATCGCGATCACCGCGAACTCGTCGCGGCATTGGAGGCAGGGGATGCCGAGCTCGCCGCACGGCTGGCGCGCGAACACGTCAACGCGACCGCCTCGATTCTCGCGAGGGCACTCGGCCTGGCGTCGCACTGACCTCAGCGCCCGGCCCGATGCCTGAATCTTGTCCTGAGACACTGCAACCGGGCCACCACGCGCCGCCACGTCCTGATTGTGCCCCAATACGAAAGCGTGCCTCGCGAACAACAACGCGGTGGACTCAGCCCTCAGACTCGCACCAACGACTTACCGACGCTGCAGCCAGTAAGCGTACTGATCAAGGCAGACGGCGCGGCCTCAACCCCCTCAAATATCGTCTCACGCGCCTTAAGTCGCCCCGTCGCGATCCAGTCCCCAATGATGCGCTCGATTCGAGGCGCCTCGGCGACGTGATCGGAGTACATCAGTCCGCGGATGACAAGGCGTTTCGAGTGCACGTACCTGAAGTTGTTTGAGGCGTGTGGTGGCTCACCGTTGTACGACGATATGAAACCCACGGCAGTGATCCTGCCGAAGTCGTTCATGCACTCGTACGCCGCATGCAGTTGTTCGTTGCCGACATTGTCAATGTAGACGTCGATACCCTCCGGGGCGCGCGCTCGCAGGTTCTCAAGCACGTCGCCACGACGATAGTTGAACGCGGCGTCGAATCCCAGATCGTTCTCCAGAAGCTCGACCTTCTCATCGCTGCCCGCGCTTCCTATCACTCGACCAGCCCCGAGCAGCCTCGCGGCCTGGCCGACGATCGAGCCGACGGCGCCCGCAGCCGCCGACACGAAGAGTGTTTCGCCGGGCTTGAGTTCGCACATCTCGATCGCCCGGTAAGCGGTGGTGCCGGGCATACCTAGAGCGCCAACGTAGTGAGACAGGGCGACTCGAAGAAACGGCCGGATCACCTCTACCGAGTAGTTGAGCGCCGCCGTTTCACTCGAAATCTCGGGCCCCTCAGGAGCGATCAGGGCGAGGTCTCTCCAGCCCAGCGGGTGTCGCACAACGGCGCCGACAGGATACGACTCGTTGCGTGACTGCACGACGCTTCCAATGGCCGTACCAGTGATCGCGGCGCCTACGGAGTAGCTCCACGCAGACACACCCTCGTTGAGACGTGAGCGAATGTAGGGGTCGATCGAGAGGTACTCGTTCCTGACCAGGAACGCCCCAGGGGTGAGATCTGGCAAGTTCACCGAAACGATGGCAAAGTCGCTGGGCTCTGGAAGACGGTTTGCCGGCCGCCGGACGAGCGCGACCTGGGTCGATGCCGCGTTCACGGTCTGAGTATCTTCCGCATTGGCCTCCCAGGCAGGCTCATACGAGCTTCCTGACGACCTTTGGCACGCCGTTCTCGGGCGTCGACCGGTAGTCACCGATTCGAAGCTCGGCCCCGAGCACCTCCTTGATCTCGAAGCCACCGCCATCGAGGATTCGGTTCGTGAGGTCGAGCCGTCCGATCTCGACCTCGGCCCGCCCAACGAACCGCTGTTTGGCCACGTAGTCCACTGACGGGTCCCGAGAGACAACCTCGAGCAGGGAAAAGCCCGGCCCCGCCAGCTGCGTGGCGAAGCGCGTCTGCAACTGCGGGTAAAGCTGTACGTCTGCCCAGGCGCCGTCATCGACCGTGTCACAGAACGTGACGTCCACCGAGAAGACGTTCGTTTCGTAATCCCAGACCCGCGCTCGCACGCCCTTTTCGGTCTGGATCATGTCGCACTTTGCGTACGCCTTGGGGTAGCCCCACGCTTCCCGACCCATGGAGACAGACAGGTGGTTGTCTTCATACTCGTAGAAGAACGTGCCACCCATCTGGCCTTCGAACGAGACTGGCAAGACCACGGCAGCATCCATCCATCCGGCGCCAGCTCGAAAGTCACCCACTCCGAGCACAAAGACGCGCCGAGCGACTTCTCGCGGCCATCGAACGAGCCGGACGGGGCGAGCACGAAGCACACGAGTTGACCGAGGAGTGAGCCGTCGGCGTGCCTTCGACCCGAACGGGTGGGAGGACTACACCGACACCCACACCGTCGTCCTGCAAGCCCGGACCACCACTGACCACCCGCCAGGACGTGTGCAACGCCGGTCGCGAACGCGGAGCGCGGGCGGGACGCCGGATCAGAGCTCGAAGTCGACCGCCGCGCGATCGGAGACGACCGAGCGGACGTAACCCACGACCGCCAGGTGGGCCGGGTGAGTCTGATACTCGTCGAGCGCGGCAGCGTCGGCGAAGTCGGCCACCAGAGCGACGTCCCAGTTGGCACCGCCGACGACGTCCGGGCCGACCGAGATGTCGATGATCGACGGCACGACGCCGCGCAGCGCCGAAAGGTCGTCCGCGATCTTCTGCGCCTGCGCGGTGCGCTCGCCGGCATCCTGCGTCTTGAGTTTCCACGCGACGACGTGACGGATCATGCGGTTTCCTTTCCAGCGGACGCAGCGGATGCCGATGCAACCGTTGCCGTGAGCGCGTCGCGCAGTCGGTCGGCCGAGAGCCGCCAGTGCGCGTGCAGGCGGTCGTCGATCAGGACGACCGGGATCTTCTCCCACCATTGCTCGTACAGTGCCGGGTCGTCGAGGATCGACAGTTCCTCGACCTCGACGGCGTCCTCGGGCAACTCGGCGACGACGACATCGACGACCTCGCGGGCCACATCGCACAGATGGCAGTCGGGCTTGGAGACGAGCGTGAGAGTCGTCACGGTGTCAGCCTTTCAGGGGCGCTGCCGCGCCGTGGGGCACGAAAGCCTGGCTCATGTCGCGAGACCTTCGAGTCAGCTTTTCAGTGGCGCTGCCGCGCCGTGGGGCATGAAAGCCTGGCTCATGTCGCGAGACCTTCGAGTCAGTGCTCGACGGGGTATCCGGCGGCGACCCACTCGTTGGTCCCACCGACGACGTTCGTCACCTCGTGACCGCGCGCTTCCAGAGCCTCGCCGACACGCGCCGACCGGCCACCGATGGCGCAGATGACGTCGAACGCGCCACCGGGCAACTCATCGAGGTGTTCGCCGATGGTCGACATCGGCAGGTTCACAGCGCCGGGGACGTGACCGGCGGCGAACTCATCGGGCTCACGCACATCGATGAGCGGAATGCCCTGCCGCTCGCGCAGCTGCTGGACCGTGATGGACTCCATGGCGGATCTCCTTCGGACAGGCCTCGTACGCGTTCACTCCGGGAGTGGACACGTCGGCGATGAACACGAAGCGCCCCTCGAGGGGGCGCTCGGTGCGACGGCCGCTTACTTCTTGTTGCGGCGCTGGTGGCGAGTCTTGCGAAGCAGCTTGCGGTGCTTCTTCTTCGCCATGCGCTTGCGGCGCTTCTTGATGACAGAACCCACGGAAAACCTCACTATGTCAGGGGTCTGGACGCGGGTGGCCGCGTCCGGGATCGGGCATCACGAAAAATGCCCACGGAACAGTCTAGCCGACGTCGGCGGCAGGCCGCTGCATGGCCTCTGTGACGGCGCTCTCCGCGACGCGGTAGCTGCGTCCGAAGCGCACGGCGGGCAACTCCCCCGCGTGCACCAGACGGTAGACGGTCATCTTCGACACGCGCATGACCTCCGCCACCTCGGCGACCGTCATAAAGCGCACGTCAGACAGTTCCGGCATCGGCACCTCCCCCAGAAGATTCGACAATGCTCAGGCTCCACACTAGGTGGCCGATGCGACACCTGTAAACCGCAGCGACGGCTGTGACGCGTTCGGTATCACGCGCCTACGGCCGCTCGGACACGCGCGACAGCCGCTCACGCGCCTCGCGCGCGGCCTGCCGCTCACCACGGCGGGCCTCACGCAGCGCC
>NZ_JBASZT010000211.1:0-7633 GCF_049661145.1 Microbacterium sp. | reverse complement strand
GGGTGGACGAGGTGCCGGGCCTGCGGACGGCGGATGCCGTCCGGTTCCCCGTTCGACCCGCCGCGGGCCTCGCAGCGGGCGCGCTGTTCATCATGCTGCTGGTCGGCAGTCCGCTGGTCGCCGCGGCGACCGGGTCGGGTTCGGCCGCGCTGTTCGCGGCGTTCTTCCGCGCCGGCTCGCTCGTCTTCGGCGGCGGTCATGTCGTGCTGCCGCTGCTGCAGAGCGCGGTCGTCGACGCGGGATGGACTACCGACGCACAGTTCCTCGCCGGCTACGGCGCCGCCCAGGCCGTGCCCGGTCCGTTGTTCACCTTCGCCGCCTACCTCGGCGCCATCGCCGAGGTAGGGACCGGCGGCCCGGGCGGGATCGGCGGCGCGCTCGTCGCGCTCGCCGGCATCTTCCTCACCGGCTTCCTCCTGCTTGTCGCGGTCCTGCCGTTCTGGAACACTCTCCAGCGATACCGGTGGGCGCAGGCGGCGATGCGTGGCGCGAACGCGGCGGTCGTCGGCATCCCGCCGCCGCGCTGTACTCCCCCGTCTTCACGACGGCGATCACCGGCCCGGGACCCTTCGCGCTCGCCGCGATCTGCTTCGTCCTCCTCATCGGCTTTTCAGTGGCGCTGCCGCGCCGTGGGGCGAGAGAGTCTGCCTCGGGGATGCGAGACTGTCGGGTCGGCTCTTCAGTGGCGCTGCCGCGCCGTGGGGCGAGAGAGTCTGCCTCGGGGATGCGAGACTTTCGGGTCCGCGTGAAGCTGCCGCCCTGGGCGGTCGTCATCGTCGGCGCCGCCGGCGGCGTCGTGCTTGCCGCGGTGTGAACCGCCGCTGAGGCACTCGCGCTTCTGCGGAGATCTGCGCTTCTGCGGACCGGGTCCGCAGATCGGGTCCGCAGAACTACAGATCTCCTCTGAAGTGAGAGCCGCGGATGCCGGCACCCCGCGCTGCCGACCGCGAGCAGGGCCCGCGGCCTCAGTTTCCGAGGCCCTGCAGCGTTTCGACGCTCTGCAGCCCCGACAGTAGGCGCCCGCCCCCGATGAGCGTCGGGATCGAGACGGTGCGGATGTCGTCTTCGACGACGGTGCGGTTGCGGGCGAGCACGTCGGCAATGCGCCCTGAGCCGGCGAGCTGGTCGATCTGGGCGACGGCATCCTCGGAGTAGCCGAACTCGCCGAGCCAGGCCTGCAGCTGGGCGCGGGCGTCGTCGGCATCCGCCTCGTTCATCCACTCCTGCCAGCCGGTGCCGGCGGCGTTCTCTCCGGTGAACAGCTGCTCGAGAATGAACCAGTCGCCGGTTTCGCCCGCCAGGTCGCCGTGGTCGGCCTCGTACGCCTGCACGGCCGCGAGGTAGCTCGCCACGAGCGGCGAGTTGGGGAACTTCGAGCCGAGATCCGACGAGATCGGGTACGCGACGTACGCCAGGTTGTTCCGCTGTGCGAAGCCGGACTCCTCGATGTTGCGGAACAGTTCGGCGCAGAACCGGCAGCCCGGGTCGAGCACTTCGAGCGCTGCGGGCAGGCCCTCGCGGTAGCCGCCGAGGTAAGTCGCGTCCTTGGGTGTGTACACCTCGGCATCCCACGTCTTGAGTCGGCTCGGGACGGCGGCGATCGTCTCGCCGACCGACGAGAACTCGTTGCCGAACGCGCCGAACACGTCGCCCTTGCCGATCGACTCCCAGAATCCCGGGGTGGCCGTGCCGATCGAGCAGGCCTCCGCGGCAAGCGCGCACGACTGCGAGTCCTGCTTGTCGCACGTGCCGTAGACGAAGAGGTTCAGGCCGGAGCGGCCGAGCAGGTACAGGCTCACGATCAGCGAGATGACCATGAGCCACGCGACGACCTCGATCGCGATGCTCGCCGGCTTCACCAGCCGCGGCGCGCGCAGGGCGAGCGGGGCGAGGATGGAGCTCTTGATGTCCTCACGGAACGTCGTGTCACAGGCGCGGAAGGTCACACGCCGGGCGAAGCAGCCCCACGCCCGGCCGAGGAGCTTGCGGTACTTCGCCGAGACGGCAGACAGCACGAGCACGACGAAGAACGCGACGATGCAGACCACGTCACAGCCCCCGCATCAGCCGTCCCATGGCCTCGAGCGCGCCGTCGACGTCGGCCTCGGTGTTGTGCGCGCCGAGGCTGAAACGCACGAGCGGACCGAGGTGCGCACGCTCGATGAGCCAGTGGTGCGCACAGAAGTATCCGCTGCGCACCGAGATGTGCGCCTTCGACAGGAAGGTCGCGAGGCGGTGCCCGTCGACGCGTTCGGGCAGCACCGAGACGACGGCGGATGCCGAGGGACTCACGACCCGCAGGTGCGGAAGCTCCAGGAGTCCATCGAAGAGCCGCCGAGCGAGAGCCTGCTCGCGATGTTCGAGCGCCTCGCGGCGCGGCGCCAGCCACTCGAGGGCCGCGCCGAACCCGATGATCTCGGCCCACGCCTGCAGCCCGGGCTCGAGCCGCGTGTGCAGGTCGGATGCCGGGACGAAGTCGGTCTCGGTGACCGATGCGACCTGACCCCCGCCGATGAAGCTCAGCTCGAGGGACTCCAGCAGTTCGCGGGTCGCGGCGACGACACCGAGCGACGGTCCGTACATCTTGTGCGCCGAGAAGCACACCGCATCGGCGGCGGTCCCCCGCAGCGCCGCGAGCGCGTGGGGTGCCGCCTGGGCGGCGTCGACGATGACCGTACCGCCGGCCCGGTGCGTGCACGCGATCAGGTCGTCGAGGTTCGCGGTGGTTGTGCCGCACACGTTGTCCATCGCCGAGACGACGACGACGGCGCCCGTGAGGTCGGCATCCGCGACCTGGATCTCCCCGGCATCCGTGCGTTCGACGACCACGCGCGGGATGCCGGCGCGTCGCGCGAACGACATCGTGGACAGGAACACGGAGTTGTGCTCCGTGTGCGTCGTGACCACGCGCGCGTAGCGGCCGGCGGGAAGCTGGTGCAGCAGCAGGTTCAGGCCGTAGGTCGTGTTGAGGGTGAACGCGCACTCGTACCGTCGTGGCGAGAGGTCGAGCGTGCGCAGCACGGCCTCGCGGGTCGCGGCGACGCGCGCATCGACCCGACGCCCCCAGTCGTATTTCACGCGGTCGCCGCATGCGTTGTACTGCGTGTAGTACTCGGCCATCGCGTCGATCACCGGCTGCGGGCGGAGGGTCTGGCACGCGGAATCCAGGTAGATCTCTTCGGTGGCGAGGTAGGCGAATCCGGGACGATCCCTGGTCGAGGTCGGTTGGATTTCAGCCTGCGGCTCCCGCTGTTCGTGGGGGCGGGAGAACAGCGACCGGATGCCGCCCGTTGAGGCCATGCGTACAGTCTCATCGCGGACCTGTCGCGGAAGCCCCTGCGCCCGCCGTGACAAACCCTGTGGCCAGGCCACACAAGTGCTGCTGCCGGCGTTTCGACTCGCCGCGCTCACGGGACGCACGGCTGCACCTGCCCCGCCCTTGTCGCAAAAGCAGGCTGGATCGCACCGTCGCGGCCTTCACGAGCCAACGAGTGCCACTTCAGCCTGCTTCTGCGACGCCGGGCGCGCCGGTGGTCGAGTGCCGCGGCCGACCGCCCCGGTCAGCGGGCGCGGGGGTGCGAAGTGAGGTACACGTCACGCAGGGCGTCCACCGTCACGTGCGTGTAGATCTGGGTGGTGGCGACCGATGCGTGGCCGAGCAGCTCCTGTACGACGCGGACGTCCGCGCCGCCCTGCAGCAGGTGAGTCGCGAACGAGTGCCGGAACGTGTGCGGCGACACGTGCGCCTCCAATCCCGCGCGCTCGGCGGCGCCCTGGATCACGAGCCACGCGCCCTGCCGTGACATCGGCGCGCCGCGCGCACCGAGGAACAGCCGCGGCGTCGCATGTCCGCGCCGCGACAGCTCCGGGCGAGAGCGCCCGAGGTAGGCGTCCACGGCGGCTCGGGCATAGGAGCCCACCGGCACGATCCGCTCTTTCGCGCCCTTGCCGCGCACCCGCACGACGTCCCCGTGCCCACCCCCCACGAGATCGTCCACGTCGAGTTGCATGACCTCGGACACTCGGGCGCCCGTCGCGTACAACAACTCCAGCAGGGCACGATCGCGCAGCCGCACGAGCAGATCCTCCCCGGCCATGCCAACGCCCGCACCGCCGGGCGCGGGGCCCGCAGCATCGAGCAGCGCCTCTATCTGCTCGATCGACAGCGCCTTGGGCAACCGCTGCGGCGCCTTCGGCGGGCGCAACCGCTCACTGGGGTCGGCATCGGCGATGCCCTCGCGTACGAGGAACCGGTGTAGCCCGCGCACCGACGACTGCAGCCGTGCGAGAGAGGTCGCCGCGGCCGGCGGCTGCGCCGACGCACGCTCCGCGGCGAACTGCGCGACGAGGGCGGGCCTCACGTCGGCGGTATCGCCGATCCCATGCTCAGAAAGCCACGCGCGATACACAATGAGATCGCGACGATATGCCGCGACGGTGTGCTCCGACAGTCCGCGCTCGATGGAGATGTGCCGCAGATACGCGTCGATAGCACGGTCCGTGCGCACGACGGCTTAGCCCCCGATGGGTCGCGACCGTCGCGGCCATGGAGAATCGCCCGCAGCGAGCGTCGCCCAGCCGCGGGCGCGGGAGGCGTGTGCAGCGAGCGCGCCGATCACGAGCGAGGGGTTCTGCACGGCACGGGCGAGAACGGCATCGACGACGTCATCGAGCGGCGCCCAGCGCACCTCGATGTCGGCTTCCTCCTCGCCGCGCGCGAAGGCCTCCGCGGTCGGCGCGAGATCCCGGGCGAGGTAGATGCGGATCGCCTCGTCGCTGCCGCCCGGGCTCGTGGAGAAATCGGTGAGCACGTCCCAGCGGGATGCCGTGAGGTCGGCCTCTTCGGCGAGCTCGCGTTGCGCCGCGTTCAGCGGGTCCTCGCCGGCGACGTCGAGCAGTCCAGCCGGGATCTCCCAGTCCCGCAGGCGCACGGGATGACGGTACTGCTTGATGAGCAGCATGCGGTCGTCATCATCGAGCGCCAGGATGGCGACGGCGCCGGGATGATCGACGTACTCGCGCACGAGCGTTCCGTCGTTGTAGGTGAACGCGTCGCGGCGGATGTTCCACACGTGCCCTGTGAACGGCGTCTCGGTGTGCTCGACCTGGACCTCGACCGGGTCGTCGGCGAGCTCAGCACCCGATCCCTGCGGAGCGTCAGCTTTTCCAGGGCGCTGCCGCGCCTCGGGCGAAAAATCGTGCCCGCCGAGAGGAACCGTCGCGTCAGTCATGCTCGACCTCGAACAGCTCGCTCGCACGGTGCCGAGCGAGCGCCGCGGCAATGAGTCCGCGAAACAGCGGGCTCGCCTGCGTGGGACGAGAGCGCAGCTCGGGGTGGGCCTGGGTCGCGATGTAGTAGGGATGCACATCCCGGGGCAGCTCGACGTACTCGACGAGGCCGTGATCGGGTGAGAGCCCCGAGAAGACGAGCCCGGCATCGGCCAGCACCTCGCGGTATGAGTTGTTGACCTCGTAGCGGTGGCGATGGCGCTCGCTCGCCTGGCGGCTGCCGTAGAGCTCGGCGGCGAGCGACCCCTCGGCGAGCTCCGCCTCGTACAGGCCGAGCCGCATCGTGCCGCCGAGGTCGCCGTGGTCGAGGATGTCGACCTGCTCCGCCATCGTCGCGATCACCGGATCGGCCGTATCGGGGTCGAACTCGCTGGAGGATGCGCCCTCGATGCCGGCGACATTGCGCGCGTACTCGATCACCATGCACTGCAGACCCAGACACAGCCCGAGCGCCGGAATGCCCTGCTCCCGCGCGAAGCGCAGCGCGCCGAGTTTGCCTTCGATGCCCCGGATGCCGAAGCCACCGGGGACGACGATGCCGTCGACCGCGGCGAGCGCCTTCTCGGCTCCGGCCGGTGTCTCACACAAGTCCGAGGGGATCCAGGTCACTTTGACTTTGGTCTCCTGCGCGAATCCGCCCGCTTTCAGAGCCTCGGTGACAGAAAGGTAGGCGTCCGGCAGGTCGATGTACTTGCCGACGAGGCCGATCGTGACCTCGTGCTTGGGATTGTGGACGGCGTTCAGAACCTTGCTCCAGCGGGTCCAGTCCACCTCCGCAGCCTTGCCCGCCAGCCCCAGTGCGTCGACGAGGTACGCGTCGAGGCCCTGGTCGTGGAGCATCGTGGGGATGTCGTAGATCGAGGGCACGTCGACGGCGTTGACGACGGCATCCTCATCCACGTCGCACATCAGGGCGATCTTGCGCTTGTTCGCGTCGGTGACGGGCCGGTCGCTGCGCAGCACGAGGGCATCGGGCTGGATGCCGATGGAGCGCAGAGCTGCGACCGAGTGCTGCGTCGGCTTGGTCTTCTGCTCTCCCGACGCCGCCATGTAGGGAACGAGCGAGACGTGCGCGAAGAATACGTTGCCACGACCCAGCTCGTGCCGGATCTGCCGAGCCGACTCGAGGAACGGCTGCGACTCGATGTCACCGACCGTGCCGCCGATCTCGGTGATGATGACGTCTGGCTTCGGGCTCTCGTCTGCCTGCAGCCGCATGCGGCGCTTGATCTCGTCGGTGATATGCGGGATGACCTGCACCGTGTCGCCGAGGTACTCGCCACGGCGCTCGCGCGCGATGACCTCGGAGTAGATCTGCCCCGTCGTGACGTTGGCGGCCTGACTCAGCTCGATGTCGAGAAAGCGCTCGTAGTGACCGATGTCGAGGTCCGTCTCGGCACCATCGTCGGTGACGAAGACCTCACCGTGCTGGAACGGGTTCATCGTTCCCGGGTCGACGTTCAGGTAGGGATCGAGCTTCTGCATGACGACACGCAGCCCCCGCGCGGTGAGCAGATTCCCGAGGGAGGCCGCAGTCAGACCCTTCCCCAACGAAGAGACGACACCGCCCGTCACGAAGATGTGCTTGGTGGTGTCGCCCTGAATGTTCCCCGCCGCTGAATGAGTGTCCGTCACGGGCTTTCATCCTATCAGCGCTTCCGACCCCCGAACGCGTTTCGACTCGCTCCGCTCCCTCAACGCCCGGGGCCGGCTCGCCCCGCGACGAGCCCAGCGAGGTGTCGAAACGCCCCGAGCCGGGGGAGCTCAGCCGGCCCTGCCGAGGCGCAGCAGCTCGCGGGCGTGCTCGAGCGCGACCGCCGAGTCGGGCAGGCCGGAGAGCAGGCGCGCCATCTCGGCCTCGCGGTCAGCACCAGACAGTGCCCGCACGCTCGACGCGGTCACCGACCCGTCGCTCGCCTTGACGACGCTCAGGTGATTGCCCGCGAACGCCGCGACCTGCGCGAGATGTGTCACGACGATCACCTGGCTCGTCTCAGCGAGTCGCGCCAGGCGCCTGCCCACCTCGATCGCGGCCGCTCCCCCGATGCCGGCGTCGATCTCGTCGAACACGAACGTCGGCACGCTGTCCGCCCCCGCGATGACGACCTCGATCGCGAGCATGACACGGCTCAACTCGCCGCCCGACGCGCTGCGGGCGACCGCGCGCGGCTGGGCACCGGGGTGCGGTGCGAGCAGGATCGTCACCTCGTCGCGACCGGATGCCGACGGCGCCGCCTCCGAGACAGCCACCTCGACGCGTGCGTCGGGCAGGGCGAGCGCTTGCAGTTCCGCCGTGACGGCGGCCGACAGATGCGCTGCGGCATCGCGGCGCGCGGCGGTGAGC
>NZ_JBASZT010000210.1:0-5652 GCF_049661145.1 Microbacterium sp. | reverse complement strand
CCACCGGACGGGCGCGCACCGCCGCCGGGGCGGGCCGGGGTCGCGCCGACGCCCGGCATGCTGTCACCGGACTTCTCCGCACTATCGGCTTCGAGAGCGGCGCGGAGCTTGCGCGCCACCGGGGGTGCGATGGTGGATGAGGGGCTCTTGACGTATTCGCCGAGCTCCTTCAGCTTCGCGAGGGCGACCTTGCTGTCGACGCCGATCTCGGAAGCGATCTCGTGCACGCGTGGGTTTGCCACAGTTCTCCTGTCTGAGGTCTCCCCCGGACAGGGCAGACCGTTACTTGCGGACGGGTCTCATTTCGAGCCGTTCACTTTGTGTCCATAGCCGTTCAGCCGTTTCGCTGGTGGGTGTTCTGAAAGGTCTGCGCGTCGAGCGGGCCCGACACACGCAGTGCGCGTCCGAAGGCGTGACGCCGCACAGCGGCATCCACACACTCGCGCGTGTCGTGCACCCACGCGCCCCGTCCCGGCAGGACGGCCTTCTCGTCGGCGACGAGGGCTCCGTCCCGTTCCACGACTCGCAGGAGTGCGGACCGGGGGGCGCGCGCGCGGCATCCCACGCACATTCTAACGGGACCCATCCTACCCCCTAGACGAGTGGCCGCGGTTTCGACTCCGGCGCTGCGCGCCCTCGCTCGACCTGAGCCGCCGCCGCATCAACGCGGCTACGCCGCATCGATCCGTCACGACTCAAGGATGCTGTCGGGCTGGATGTCGATCTTCGCACCGGTGAGCTTGGCGGCGAGCCGCGCGTTCTGGCCCTCTTTGCCGATCGCGAGCGACAGCTGGTAGTCGGGCACGAGCGCGCGGACCGCCTTCGTCCCGGCATCCAGCACGAAGCTCGACGTGACCTTCGCGGGCGACAGCGCATTCGCGACGAAACGCGCCAGCTCCGGGTCGTAGTCGACGATGTCGATCTTCTCGCCGCCGAGTTCCTGCGTGACAGCGCGCACGCGCCTGCCGAGCTCACCGATACAGGCGCCCTTCGCGTTGATCGCGGGGTCGTTGGCCTTGACGGCGATCTTCGTGCGGTGCCCGGCTTCGCGCGCGAGCGACGAGATCTCCACGAGACCGGCGGCGATCTCGGGGACCTCGAGCGCGAAGAGCTTGCGGACCAGGCCAGGATGGGTTCGCGACACCGTGATCTGCGGACCCTTCAGCCCCTTCGCGACGGACGTCACGTACACACGCAGGCGCGAGCCGTGCGGATACTCCTCGCCGGGGACCTGCTCCTCGGGCGGGAGGATCGCCTCGACCGTGCCGAGGTCGACGTGGACCATGCGGGGATTCGGGCCCTGCTGTACGACGCCGGCGACGATGTCGCCCTCTTTGCCACGGAACTCGCCGAGCACCTGGTCGTCGGCGATGTCGCGCAGCCGTTGGCTGATGACCTGCTTGGCAGCGAAGGCGGCGATGCGCCCGAAATCCTCGGGCGTGGACTCCTCCTCGCCGATCACGGCGCCGTCGTCGTCGGCGAGCGGTACGAACACCGCGACGTGGCCCGTCTTGCGGTCCAGTTCGGCACGGGCCCCCTCGGGAAGCTCGCCGTCGGGCGAGGTGTGCTTGGCATAGGCGGTGAGGATCGCCTGCTCGATGATCTGGACGAGTTCGTCGAAGGGGATCTCCTTCTCGCGCTCGACGGTGCGCAGCAGTCCCAGATCGATGTCCACGGTGGCCTCCCTATTCAGCTCTCGACGGCGGGATCACCCCTCCGGCATCCCACCAACGTTACCGGATGCCGATTGGTACGGCCCGGCCGATTCCGCGCCGTCGCCGGGCGGCACCATACTTTTCGCATGCCTCCGCTGAACCAAGACCTCGACCACACCGCAGACCCGGGGCTCATCGGCCTGCTCGGCTTCGTCATCGCGACCTTCACCGCCCAGCTGGCCCACCTCGGCGTGCAGGATGAGAATCCGGTGTTCTGGATCGGTGCGGTGTTCGGCGGCGTCGTGCAGGTGATCGCCGGCATGCTGTCGTACTTCAAGGGCGATGACTTCCACTTTCTCGTGTACAACGCGTTCGGCTGGTACTGGATCGTCGTGCCCGGATTCCTCCTGGGTGAGGAGCTGGGCATCTTCGTCGTCTCCGACGGCGCGCGCGGCACGTTCGCGATCTGCTTCGCCATCCTCGCGCTCGCGTTCACCCCACCCGCGTCGCAGCACAACACGGTGCTGCCGGTGACCCTGTTGTGCGTGTCGGCGGGCCTCGCACTGCAGGGCATCGCGGCGTTCGCCAGCGCTCCGGCACTCGCGTCGGCCGGTTCGGTCCTGCTGATGGCGGCGTCGGCGCTCGCGGCGTACCTGGGGGTCGAGAAGTTCTACTGGCGCACGCTCGGCCGACACCTCATGCCTCTCGGGCCCGCGTGGACGCGTCCGACCGCCGGGTCGGTCGACCGGGAGTCATGATGCCGGGATGACTCCGGAGCCGATGAAGGACGCGGCACGGGATGCCGTGGCGAACGCTCCGCTGCGGGTTCTCGCCCGCGGCGGCTATGCCGCCAACGGCGCCGTGCACGTCCTGATCGGCACGATCATCCTGACGATCGCGTTCGGTGGCACAGGCGAGAGCGACCAGTCTGGCGCCTTCCGCGCGGTCGGCGCCGCTCCGCTGGGCTTTCTCGCGCTGTGGGTGCTCGCGGGTCTGCTGTGGGCGCTCGCTGTGTGGCATGTGCTCGAGGGGATCCTCATCAGCCGCGGCTCGGACGTCAAGAAGTGGGGCGTGCGGATCTCGGAGTGGGGGCAGGCCGTCGTGTTCGGCGCGCTCGGGACCGTCGCGGCATCCGTGGCTCTCGGCGCCCGCCCCGACGCAGAGCAGACCGCCGAGGATGCGAGCCGCGGCGTGCTCGCGGTGCCCGGCGGCGCACTGCTGCTCGGAGCTGCGGGGCTGGGCATCGGCATCGGTGGCGTCGTGTTCGTCGTCATGGGCACGCGTCGCTCGTTCCGTTCCAAGGTCGCGATCCCCCCAGGCCGGCTCGGCGTGACCATCACGGTCCTGGGCGTCATCGGTTTCATCGCGAAGGGCGTGTCGCTGGCTATCATCGGCACGCTCGTGGTCGTCGCGGCCATACGCGTCGATCCCGAAGCCGCGGGCGGTCTCGACGGCGCGATCGATGCGCTGCTCGGCGTCGCGGGCGGTCCGGTCCTGGTAGGCGCGGTCGGCGCGGGCTTCGTCTCGTACGGCGTGTTCTGCTTCTTCCGCGCCCGTTTCGCGAAGCTCTGAGCCCCGTCCTGGTGCGCGGCGCGCGGTGAGCGTCACGCGGGCGGCGGCGTGCGCGCCGCAAGGCCCGCGGCGAGTCACTCCCCTGGGCGGTCCGCCGCGGCGGCCTCCCCCGCGCGGTCACGGGCAACAGCCCGACCGAGCACCTGGCCGCCGGTGGTCAGCAGCGCGCGACGCCAGGGCAGCACTCCGTCGATCTCGATCTGGATCGAGATCGACAGCACCGTGCGGATGAGGACGATCATCCCCAGGATCACCGCATCCTCGAGCGAGGGCTTCGACGTGATCGTCCGGATGAGGTCGGCGGCGACGAGCACCTCGAGTCCGAGCAGGATCGCGCCGCCGAGAGCGGTGCGCACCGTCTGAGCGGCGACGTGCCCGCCGTCGCCGCGACGAAGGCAGCGGATGCCGAGGACGACGGCGATCACGAAGCCCACGCACATCGCGATCGCCCCGATGACCTCGAACGCGATCGCGACCACCGTGAACACGGGCTCGATATCCATGGCCGCCAGTGTAGAGCCGCCTTCGCCTCGCGGACGGGACAGGTCGATCGCGTGCCGCTCTGAGCTAGGCCCCGCCCTGCGCATCCGGCGGGGTGGCCGGTGGTGCGCTTCCGAGCGCACCCAGCGCCCGGATGAGGTGAAAGAGCTCCCCCACTCGACGCTGGTCGAAATGCAGGATGATGCGGGGCAGGTCCAGGCGGTCGGCGTCTTCCAGCTCGGGCTTGCGCGGCACGGTGCGCTCGATGCGTCCCTGTGTCAGCAGATGCGCGAACCGCGCGTTGAGGTCGTTCAGCTCGACATCCGTCGGCTCGGCGCGAAGTCGCAGCACAAGCCGGCGTCCGATCCAGCGCAGCGAGTCGTAGTTGCGCCAGAATCCGGTGATCTCGTCGGCGGCGGCAGTCACCGAGTCCGTGATGAGCACGCGGTCGAGGTCGTCGGGCGAGATGACCCCGGCGGGGATGAGGCGGTCGTCGACGTAGCCGCGGAACGCCGTCCAGAACCCGCCACCGGGTTCGTCGAGGAGGACGATCGGCGTGGGCTCGGCCTTACCGGTCTGCTGCAGGGTGAGCAGCTCGAACATCTCGTCCAGCGTGCCGAAGCCGCCCGGAACGCACACGAAGCCGCGCGACTCCTTCACGAGCATCAGCTTGCGCGTGAAGAAGTACTTCATCGCGACGACGCGGTCGGCCTCGGCGATGACGGCGTTGGGCTTCTCCTCGAACGGCAGGCGGATCGACACGCCGAGCGAGTGCGCAGCACCGGCGCCCTCGGCCGCGGCCTGCATGATGCCGGGACCCGCGCCGGTGACGACGAACCAGCCGCGGGCGGCAAGGGCTGCGGCGACATCGGCGGCGGCGCGATACAGCGCGTCGTCGGGACGGGTGCGGGCCGACCCGAAGATCGTGACCTTCGGCACGTCGCGGTATGGCGCGAAAAGCCGGAACGCGGCGCGCATCTCGGTCAGCGCTGCGGAGGTGATCTTGAGATCGAGCCGGTCCGTATCATCGAGGCCCAGGCCGATGCCGGTGGCGAGGATGCGGGCGATGAGGTCCTGGTCGGCGGTGATCCCGGCATCCTGCATCAGCGCACGGATGTCGTCGGTGACTTCGGGCGGAACCAGGCTGTCGGACATGCCTCCACCCTGTCACGGCGCTCCACGCGCCGGTTGCCGGCGGGTGAACCGTCCCGTCCGGCGCGCGAGGGCCGCGCCGCGCCGACCCGACGCGTGTGGTCGCGTAGGTGTCCCGACAGGCGGCCGTTCGCGTCGGGTCAGCTCCTCGGCGGCGCTGCCGCGCCGTGGGGGGGTAGGGGGGAAGAAACCTGCCGGGGACGTCGGACCGCGTCGACCCGATCCCGAGTGCGCGTTCCGGGTGCCGCGGGCATCGCGCATGGGGCATGATCGCCCCATGGCACGATTCTTCGTCACGGCGATGCCCTTCACCGGCCACGTCGTACCCGTACTCGCAGTCGCCGTAGCGCTCGTGGCGCGCGGTCACGACGTCCGCGTCTACACGGGCGGCGCCTTCCGCGGGCGCGTCGCGGCGACCGGTGCCCGGTTCGTCCCCTGGCGAGCGGCGCCGGATTTCGACGAGCAGAATCTCCCGGCCACCTTTCCCCGGCTCGTGGGCAAGAAGGGCTTCGCGCAGCTGCTGATCAACATGGAGGACCTGTTCATCGCGACCGCGCCGCAGCAGCTCGCGGACGCGCGTGAGGAGTGGGACCGCGAGCCGTGGGACGTCCTCGTGGGTGACGAGGCGTCGCTCGGTCCGCGGCTCATCGCCGATGCGATCGGATGCCGATGGGCCACCATCGCGGTCCTGCCGCTGCAGCTGGTGGGAACGCACGGCCCGCCGCCGGGGCTGGGGTTTCGGCCCGGGCGCAACCCCGTGACGAGGGCGCGCGATGCCGCGCTGCGCGCCCTC
>NZ_JBASZT010000209.1:0-14278 GCF_049661145.1 Microbacterium sp. | reverse complement strand
GACTTCGACCAGGTGGACTTCGTCACCTCGGACCAGCACTTCAGCCACGCACGGATCAGCGAACTCGCCGACCGCCCGTTCGCGACCGTGGAAGAGATGAACGCGGAGCTGGTGCGACGGTGGAACGAGGTGGTGGGAGCGGACGACATCGTCCTTCATCTCGGTGATCTCGCGCTCGGACCGATCGAGGAATCTGTCGGGCTGACCGCGCACCTGAACGGGCGACGGTTTCTCGTGCCCGGCAACCACGACCGGGTTTCGCCGGCAACACAGTCAAGGCGCGCGATCGAACGGTTCGCCCCGCTGTACGAGGCGGCCGGGTGGAGCATCCTCCCCGAGGTCATCGAGGGCACCCGCCGCGGGTACCGGATCCTGGCATCCCACTACTCGTACAGCGGCGACTCGCACGGCACCGACCGGCACACAACCCACCGCCCACGCGCGGATGATGGTGTTCCGCTGCTGCACGGTCACACGCATGCCCGCGATCACGGCCCCCACGGGCACGAGTTCCACGTCGGCGTCGACGCCCACGACTTCACGCCCATCCGCTTCACCGTCATCGACGAATGGATCCGCAGCCTGCCGGACATCGAGACACGACTGCAGGCCGCAACTCGGGAAGCGCGCACCGTGCTCGCCGATATCGTCGGCGGCGAAACCCCGGGCTCGGACGCGCTGTTCTACACACAGGGATACAACGAGCTCGTCATCGTTCTCGAGGAGCTTCTCGCCGCGCTCCCTCCCGACGAGGCGGACGGGTAGCCGGGAACAGGTCGCCGTTCGCGGTGGGGCCGGATCGGAGAGTGCGCGTCTCGGTCCGGTAGCGCACCCATCCCTGCCTTCGCCAATGCACCATCACGAGGCTCCGGACTGCGCGTGACGACCACGCCTCCTCGTGGTCGGCGTAGTCGGGGTCTTGTGCGGCGAGCTCGGTGAACAGCTCGCGGAACGTCGGCGGTTCGCCGTGCTCGCGGGTGTACCGGTGGATGATCTTCACAGCGCGACGCGCCCAGCTCGGCGCGGTCTTCGCTGACGTGAGCTCGGTGAACAGCGGCGCCAGGTGGGGTGCCGACCATGGCTTTTCGGTCCACCCGGAGTTGTTCCACTGCATCGTGTCGGGCTGGAGGACCGGCTCGCCATCCTCGGTAGAGCCGGGGCTCACCGCCGCGCCTCGGGGTCGACGGACGCGCGCAGTGAACCAGCGGGCGTGGTCGGCGGGGAGCTGAGCTCAGTCTGTGACCCGGCGTCCTCCGTCACGGCCATCAGCGCCGCGGTGTACTTCTCCCCTGTCACCTTCATGCGCTCCCGTGCTGCCCGTTGCAGACGACTGGAGGTCCGCTTCTTCTCGGTCATGATGCCTTCTTCTCTTCGGTAGGTGATGTGGTCTGGGTATGGGGGTCGGCGGCGAGGGCGCGATGGAGCTCGCGAGCGAGCCGTTCGCCGAGTGGGGTGAGGCGCATCGGCCTGTTGCGTGCCGCGGCAACGAACAGGCCCCCGCCGACGTCGGCGCCGAGGCTTGCGAGCTGGGCGCTCAGTGAGCTTTGGGTCGTGCGGATGGTCGCCGCGGCGGCGCGCACGTTGTCGTGCTGTGTGGCGATGAGGAATCGGCGCGCGCGTTCGATGGGGTGGCGGCCGACGAGGGCGCGCTGGAGGAGCCGTGACCGGCCGGCCAGTGGGTGAGGGGTGCGGTCGTGTGGGCCGGGTCGCATCGTGATGCCTGCCGCTTGGATGCGGTGCGCGATCGTGGGGGCGCTGCAGCCGACGAGCGCCGCGATCTGTCGCAGCGTCATCCCTTCCTTCTCGTACCGCTCGCGCAGCCAAGCCTCGTCGATGACGAACGTGGTGGGCCGTCCGCGGCGGAGGGTGCTGTTGCCGTCGGCGAGCACACGCGACACCGTCTGCCGCGATACTCCCGTCCGCCGTGCGAGCTCATAGGTGGTCGCGCCCTCACCGTATTGGGCGATGAGTTCGCGGCTGCGAGATGGTGTGTCGAGTGCGCCACGGACGGGTCTGGCCGTCGCCCACTTACGGACGGGGTCGCTGCGGACGGCGGGTTCGATGTGCGTCGACAGTGGGGGCGCCCAGTTGAGTGGCTCGTCGATCCCTTGGCGGAGCAGGAAGGCGCGACCGACGTCGTCCAGCTCACGGCGCACAGAGTCCGGCAGCGTCATCGTGAAGGTCGTGACCGTCCGCGGAGATATCCCGGCCGCGTCCCATGCTTCCGGTGCGCGTCGCATCGAGTTGCCGGTGATGGCCCGGTAGAGGTGGGCGCGCGCATGGCGGTGTCGGGCGCCGGAGCCAGGTTGGACATTCACCCGGGCGCAGAGGCGATGCCAGTCCTCTTCGGGAAGGAGATCGGTGCAGTCGAGTCTGCGGCGGCGTGCGTAGTCGATCGGTGTCTCGTGGCTGTCGAGGCAGGCGGCGAGGTTGAGGATCGCCGCGAGGGCAGGCGTCTCCGCGCCCGACCGGCCGAGTTCACGCATCACATGCGTGACCTGGCGGATGGGTGCCGTCGAGTCCAGGAGGGCGAGGGCCGCGGAGTGGGTCAGCCGTGTGCCGGTGAACACGACGGCTGCGGCCAGCGCGGACGCGGCGACGTCGCTGTTGATGCGGCGTGGGGTGAGCGCGTTCGTCCATTCCTCCCAGAGTTGTGCCGGCACCTTTCGTGCCCGGTCTTCCGGGTTTACGTCCGAGGCTGGCGCAGCTTGTAGGAACAGCGTCGGTCGTCGGGTGCGTCCGAGGGACGCTGCGATCAGTCGCTGCAGCTGCGGCGTCTGACCGGTGTACGACGTGCTCACCGCGAGGCGCCCAGCCAGCAGCCGAACCGCACGGTCGGAGTCTTCGAGTGCGGCGATCGCGATCGTCGTACCGACCGCGCCGCCGGCGGCTGACGGCGGCCCGGCCCATGTCCACTCATGCTTATCTCGGGGCACCGCCGCTAGAAGTTCGGCTCCCAACTCCGCCATCTCGAGGTCGCCGCCATCGCAGAGCGCGGCTCCTGCGGCGCGGGTGAGGAGTCGGATGTCTTCGAGGACGGTGATCGCGGGTTGCGGGGCGTCCGCGTAGATCCCGAACCGGCCCTCGCCGGTGGAGAGGATCTGCATCATTCGGCGTTGCGCGTGGAGCGCGGCATCGGGTGCGGTGATGCGCTCGGGGTGCGCGGTGAGGTCGCCGCGGCAGCGGCTCGCGATCGGGCCCGTCCCGGCACCGGCGACGGGATTGTGGCAGTGCCCGGGGTGTGGGATCCCGGCGAGCGGGTGCCCGGTGTGACGCGGTGGCTTGTGGCACACCGGGCAGTTGTCGGCGAGGATGCGGCGGTGTCTGACGCACGCGAAGGTGAATGGGAACTGCCACGACATCCGCCACCTGCCTCCGGAGTCCGCCAGGCATTCGGGGCAGTACCGTCCCGCCATCCCGCCGACGGGGCAGCGGAAGCTGATCCGTCCCTGCCGGGTGTAGCGGATCGCGTGGCGTGCGAACCGCATCCGCGTCATCTCCTGGAACTGCGCCGCCGGGATCCCCGTCGACCGCTCCAGCCGGGACGCCTGCTCATCGGTGAGCTCGGTCGCCCACTGCGCGGCCATCCACGATGTCGCTGACACCGCCCTGCCGCCCTCCTGCTCCACCAGGCCGAGCGCGCACGCCATCTCCGCGACAGTCGCGCGGTTCGCGGCCGCCGAGGCCTCCAGCCAGGAGTCGAACGGCTCATCCGGCAAGGGGCGGACCCGGAACGGAAGGACGCGCACGGCACCGGCCGTCTCGCTCATCAGGCGGCCTCCTCGCCGGTCTCTTCGGCGCCGTCGCTCTTCAGTCGGCGTCGGCGCCGCTCACGGCGTGCCCGATCCTCTTGGTCGTGCTTGGCCTGCAGCTCGGTGCGCTCCGTTTCTGCTCCCTCGTCGATGCGGATGTCGTCGAGGAGCTTCCGGTCGATCCGCTCGGCGCCGGTGCGGATGGCGCGGGACGCGCCGCGGCGGATGAGGTCCATGAGCGAGCCGATGTTGCCGGTGGTGCGGGCAAACAGGTACCGCGACATGTCGACGAGCATCCCTTCGTGCGCGTCCGCGAGCACGAGGGCCTGTTCGATGTGCCAGAGCAGGCTGTCCCACTCCTGGCGGGTCTGCTTGGTGCGCAGGCTGTACGGGTCGAGGCTGAGCACGGTCCAGCGGCGGAACGTCTGCGCCATCGCCGCTTCCTTCCCGGTCGCGCCCTCGCCGACGAGGCCGCGTTCGCGGAGCGCGACGCCGGCGAACAGGAAGGTGGCGCTGTACTCGTTGGACAGCCACTTCAGCTGGTTCGCGACCTCGACACCGTCGCGGGTGCGCATCTGGATGAAGTGCAGATCGTCGATGATCACGAGGCGGGTGTCGTGCCGTTCGATGCAGTCCGCGGCCGCCCGCGCCAGATCTCGGCCGGCCATCGAACGGTGCAGGATGCCCGCGGTCGCGGGGTGGGCGTAGAACCCGAGGATCATCATGTGCAGGCCCTTGATCGTGAGGCGCCCTGGGACGGTGATGTGGCAGACCGGGAGGTGGAGGATGTCGCGATCCTCGTCGAGGTACTCGCCCACTTCCGCGATCCGCTGACGGTGGAAGTCGCGCCCGAACGTGTTGACCACCGTCGACTTCCCGAGGGCCGGTGGGGCGTCGAGGGCGGCGGCGGATTTGACCCGGTCGGAGTCCTGCAGGTTGCTGTCCAGGATGTCGCCCAGTTGCAGGTGCACCCCGTGCACCTGCCGGGTGCGCAGCAGGATGTTCGCGTGCCACGCCCGCCGGTCCGCGTTGTACCGCGCGAACTCGTCCGGGCCGAGCGATCCGAGCTGCTCGGTCGTTAGCAACGCGGGCTTATCGCGCGGGGGACGTTCGGCGAAGTCCTTCCATCCCTCGTAGGTCGACAGGCTCCGCTGCCGGCGAGGCGCGTCGTGCTCGCCCGGGACTGTGGCGGTCATTGGATCATCTCCATCGGCTCGAAGTGGTAGTCGGATCGGATCGTGGGCTCGTCGATGTCGTCCTCGTCGTCGTCATCGCCCGTTTCGGGAATGTCGACGCGCTTGCGTGGGTCGCGGACCTCGCCGGTGAGCTCCCGTCCGAGATCTGTGGTGGGGTTCAGTTCGGCCTCGAGCATCCGCTGCACGGTGCGCAGCGACCACACCCCGTCAGCCGCGGGATCCTTCTCGTTGAGCTGCGCGGCCATGCGGGAACTCATCCGCCTCTCCGATGGGGTGAGCGCGCGTCCCGCGCCCCAGTCCTCGAGCAGCTGCGCGGCGACGTCGTCGACCTGAGAGGGGCGACCCTGGCGGATCGCGATCTTCTTCGCGTACTCCAGCGCGTCGAGGCTGAACGGTGTGTCGAAGGCTCCCTTGTGCTCCCACTCGAGGGTGTGCCAGGTGCCGTCCTCGGGGTCGTGGAAGTAGATCTGCGTCAAGTCGTCGGGGTTGACCACGAACGGCCACTCCGTGCCCTTGTCTCGGTGGATCGACCGGGCGCGGTTGCGGTACTTCGCGACCGAGTCTCCGGTGTAGCGCAGCTTGTGGATCTCGACGCCGTAGTGATTGAACTGCCGTTTCACCACCGGCAGCAGCTCGAGGAGAACGCTCCGGTCGATCGGCATCCGCAGTTGCCCGGCAACGGCGAGCCCCTGTTCGTATCTCTCGGCGGGGCTGAGCTTGACGCCGGGGAGGCGGGGATCCTCGAGGGAGTCGTGGGGTCGGAGGTGGTAGACCGTCGCGACCCATTCGCGGATGATCTGCTCCAGCTGCGGGACCGTGTAGACCGCGTCGGCTTCGACGTCGTCGCCGCGGCCGCCGACGTCCGCGCCCTTGTAGCCAGGGAGTTCCTGGAGGAACGTGTCGAGGGTGCGGAAGAACCTCTCGACAGGGCTCTTGTCGGTGGGCTGGTAGACGCGGGCCGGCTGGATGGATATGCCCAGGCGTGCGCACGCGCTGGTCACGTGCTCCGAGAGGTACGGTGCGCCGTGGTCGACGATGATCGTGTCGGGCAGGATCCCCGCACGGACGAACCGCGGGACGCGGATGCGCGTCGGGTCGACGAGCACGGAACCGGCGACACCGTGGAAGGGCCATCGTGCGCTCGTGCCCCACTCCGCGGGAGTGTCGAAGGGTTGGCACGCTTCCATGAGCACGCCGGATACGTCGATGGATTTCGTTGAGCCGGGCGTCAGCCGCATGCCGAGAATGCAGCGGGAGTAGAGGTCGATCGCGACCGTGAGGTCTGCGGCGACCCACTTGCCCGTCACCGGGGCCACGGCGAAGACGTTGAGCGGCGTCGTATCGAGGAGAACGTATTGGCCGGGCGCGGTGGCGTGCAGGCGTCCGTACGGAGCGGGCGGCCGGTTCGCGTTGGAGCGCTTGCGCTTGGTGCTCCCGGAGAAGGTCGCGCGGCCACGGGAGAGCTCGTCGAGGATCTTGTATGCGGCGCTTCGAGAAGGGGCGGCGACGATACCTGGCCCGTGGGTGCGGTCGGCTCGGGCGTTGACTCTCGCGATGATGATGCTTTTCGCGACCTTCGACTCCGGCGTCTGCTCATCGATGACCTCACGTGCCGCCGTGACCCAGCGGTCGTCGAAGTTGACGAGCAGATTGCCCGGCTGCGCCTTGCGGTGATCGATCAGTCCGATCTCGCCGGCATCCTTATACCGCGCCACCCACCTCGCGACGGTCCGGCGACCCTTACCGAGCTCGAGCGCCTTCGCCGCGATCCGCTCCTCGATGCGACGCTCCGGATGGTAGGCGAGCTTCGGTTCGCCCTCACGTGCGATCTCGGCCGCCCCCGACCGGTAGCCGGTGAGGACCTCTCGCACATGATCAGCGCGCTCGGCGGACACCGCGCGGGCCGCGTCGCTGGCATCGGCCCAGACGACACCCAGTGGAGCCGCGTCCTCATCGCGACTGTTTCCGGGGATGCGTGTCGTACCTCCCTCAGCGCGGGGGCGCAGGAGGTCGATCATCCGCAGGCGCCGAACCTGCCCAGTTCGGGTACGGACGATGACCGCGCCCTCGCAGATCTCCGCAACGGTGCAGGCATCGCCGTCGTAGACGATGTCCACGCCGGGTTTCAGGGTCCACGTGCTGCTCATCGCTATCTCCTTCAGGTGTTGAGGGGGTGGTATCTCAGGCCCGCGTCACGATGCTCGTGGCGCTCAGAAGTCGAGTCAGGTCGGTGCTCAGCCGGCGAGCCCACAGCAGGTGCAGGACAAGCGCGCGTGCTGCGAGAAGCCCGCCGGCGACGGCCGGAATCGCGCGCACCGCCTCGCCGAACGCCATGGGCGATCTCAGCTCGCCGAGCGCGCCGGTGACGTCGCCGTCGGCGAACTGGAAGGGTCGGCGGTAGCCGGCAAGGAACTGGACGTTGCGCAGCAACACCTCATCCGGCTCGGATTGGACGCGGTACTCCCACCCGTGGGGTTCGATCACGCGCCGCGACCAGCTCAGCGAGTCACGCACCTTCGGGATGGTGAGCTTCGCGGCGGGCTTCACATCCACCACGCAGACGGTTTGGTCCGCGTGGACGATCAGATAGTCGGGAATGTGGCGACGGCGTGTGCCCTTGTCCTCCCCCTCGAGGAGGAACGGCTGAGACAGGATCCAGTCGACGCGAGGGTCGAAGTCGGCCAACAGCAGGTTCGCGTACTCGAGCCGCGACTCGTATCCGACATGCGATTGCATGGTTGCCGACCAGTAGCTGCCCGAGAAATGCCGCTGCCCCCGGTACCAGCGGAAATCACGCCACGGGACGGCGGCGTCGAAGACGCTCAATCGAGCTGACTGCAGCGGAACAACGTCCACCTCGCCACCCGCTTTGCGAACCATCAGCCCGACATCCGCCGGGAACGCTCCGCCCCGCGTCCCGAGTTGCTCGCGCTCCGTCATGAAGCCAGCGTGAGGGTCGAATCGGTCCGGGAGAATGCACGCTGCCGCCATAGATTCGCGAAATACGATTCAGGATCTCACTCTTGCTATCACGGGTTAATTCGGTATATGCGAGTCACGAATACTAGTGAATGTGACATTCACTGTAGTGGACGTCACATAGATAACAAGTCACCGTCAGGGATACAAATATAGGGACCACAAAATCAACGCCCACAGGCCGGCCTGAAGCCCACGTCGGCCGCCTGTGCGACACTCAAGGACATGACCATGTTGGAGCCCATCGCGCCGGAGGAATCCCGGCTCGTCTTCGGCAACAGCTACATGTACAGCGTCATGGTCGAGATCGCCGGGCTACGCGGCGAGAAGTTCTCATCGAAGACGATCACCGACGCCACGCGGCTCTCCCCTGGCATCGTGCACCCACTGATCCAGAAGCTCCGCCGAGCGAACTTCATCGAGTTCGTCGAGCGCGTGCCCGGAGAGCGGACCATCCTGTACCGGGTCCGCGGGAATCCCTGGTGGAATGCGGCGAGCCAGTACGTGGAGGAGCAGAGCACGGCCGAGGAGCGTTCCGCGTCCTGACGGCGACGGTCACCTACGGGCTAGGCCCGCCCGACCGTCTGCGCGCGGAACCACGCGTCTCACCTCGCGGACTGGATCATTTGTCGAAGCGCGGCGGGGAGCAGGGAATCGACTCCTGTGTCGTCGACCAGCGCGGCGAAGTTCGACCAGACGACAGTACGGACAACCGCGGGCGCGAGGCCGAGCGCCCGCGCTATCCCGGCCTCGACCGGTTCCACCCGGCCTGGTCGGCGTGGGCTTTGGGAGAAACGATCACCGCTGGGATGATCGGTCTCGACAAGTAGACGTTCTCGCGGGATAGCTCGGAGCACGTCGGGCGAGCGGGTCATCGAATAGTTGACCGAGAAGTAGCAGCCCAACGCGACAGCCTCCCGAGTCTCTTCAGGCGTGCCCAACCACCAGTGCAGAACGGCCCCCGCACGCAGGTGAGATGCACGCAACACCTCAAGTACAGCGCTGGTCGCCCGGTAGCTATGAATTGAAGCGATCCGAGGGGAGGTCTCGACCGCCTTAACGATGCGTTCGAACGTCGCCCGCTGGGTGTCGCGTGGAACGCGGGACGCGCCATCGAGTCCCACCTCCGCAACATATGAGGTCGACTGGAGCATGGTCGCAAAGCGATCCGGATCGAATCCACGATCGGCGCCGACGAGACCCGGGTGACACCCCACCCCCCATACGCTGGCGCGATCCGAACGCGACTCCACTTGCGCGTATTCGTCGAGTGACCGGGTAGCGATCAGGACAACCGCGCCCAGCTTTTCAAGCTCGAACGGCGCGATGTCCAACGCGACGTGCGCGTGCGTGTCCAGGGGAGGTAGGCGTCTCATCCCAGATAGTTTTCCAACTCGGCCAAGCCCCGTGCGTATAGGGTCCGCGCGTCGGCGACGGTGAGGGCTGGGGGCAGTGGGGTTGTCATGAGGAAGCTCTCGTCCACGCCCGCATCGACGAAGTCTCGGACCGCGTTTTCGATCGACCGCTGCTCCGCATACTTCGCGAAGCGTCCTCCGCGGTCGGCGAGGTACGGGGTGGCATCGGAAAGATCTGCCGCGGCAAACGCGGCGCGACGAAGGACACAGCCGAAGCACTTTCCGCAGTGCGAACCACTGGCGACCTGACCCAAGTACTGCTGGTCGCTGTGCGAGCAGGAGTTCGTTGCGCTGAGGAATGCCGCGGCACGATCCGCGCCGACCAGCTCGACGACGCGTCGGTACTCATCGCCCTTCGTCAAGGCTTGGAAGGGATTCTCAATTTCGCCGTACCCGCCCAGATCTGTCAACAGTGAGCCCACGCGCCAGAGGAACCAAGGCTGCGTCGTGCGGGTCGACAATGCTCCCACCCGCTCTGGGCCAAGTGGGGGGTTGATGGAGGCGAAGCCGTTCTCGGCGATCCACAGGCCGCGGCCACTCTGGCTTGCCACTGCCAGCCCGAGCGCGAGGAACAGCAACGATCGCGAGCGGCTCGACGGTTCCCGTCGAAATCGTGTGCCGTTGAGGCGATGTGTTCTGCGTTGCAAATGCACCTGGTAATGGTGGATGGTCGTCCCGCTGAACAGCGCCTCCAGGGCGGCGGCGACACGCTGCTGCGGGGCGCTCGCTCCCGCACCCGAGCTTGAGTGGGAGACAAGCCGCTGCCCTTCCCCGGACCGGAGCGATGCCGCGGACACCAGCGCGCCGGATGCGGAGTCCGCGCCGCCGCTGACCAGAACCGTCCGAGCGGCCGTGTCGGGCACCAGCACACCACTCGTCTCGGAGGCGGCGAGTCGGGCGAACTGCAGAGTCCACCGGTCGCCGGTGAGGAACGCGAGCGTGCGTTCCAACTCCGCCGCGACGGCCTGCCACTTCTCCGCGTGGATCACCGGCACGGTCAAGACTAGGTCGCGCTGATTCCAGTTCGATCCACCCCGTTCACGTCTCACCGAATGGTCTGCGACATAGACGGTGAGGGCCACACGAACGAAGTCGGCATTGATCGAAGGAACTGTCCCGAGCTGGCGCAGGTCCGGTCGTAACCCCGTATTGAAGGAATCGTCCGGCGTGCCATCCCACAAAAACACCTCGTCCGCCCCGCTCTTGGCAGCATCCTCCCGGGACAGACACAGAGCGATGCTCGTCATGACTCATCCCCATAGATAGCAAGAAGATCCGTCACGCCTGTTTGGACCGCCGCGCTAATGGACGGGCCATCCAGAGTCACCGCGGCGACATCGAATCGCATCGCCCATGCCTTCGCGGCGAGTCGGATCTCATCCTCTGCGGAACGCCGAAGCGCAGCCCTCGGTTCTTGTCGAATCCGGTCGCCGACCTCCGTCAGGATGGAACGAGCGATCATCAACTCGACCGTGTGGCGCACGATCTGCGCCGGATCCCGCGGAGTCTCCAGCGTCCACGTCACGAGGTCTGCGACGATCAGTCGCGCCTCGCCATCGGCGATTGTACTGTCAGGTTCCGACTCGAACGCGGCCTCGACGATGCGCCGGCGCACCTCGAGCGGATCATCAAGGGCGCGAAGCTCATCGAGGTCGAGCCCGGCCGCCTCCAACGGTGCGCGCTCACCCCGCAAGTACGCGGTCGACAGAGTCGCAGCGCTGCCGGCTGGGCCGGCTACGCGTGCGGCCGAGCGCTGCGCGCCGCCGCTAGAACGGCCGCCACCGGAGCTCCCGGATCCTCCAGCGCGACCCGATCGGCCACCACCCGACGGGCCGGACCACAACCGCAACGCCCCGCCCACACGCTTCGGATCCAGGCGCCCGTCGATCGTCGGGGCGCCAGCTGCGGGAGCCGATGGCGCGGATGCGCTGTCAAGCCAGTCGCTCAGCGCATCCCTCAGTCCGGCAGCCGCTGCACCGCCGCCTCCCTTGTACACACCACTAGGGCGTGTCTGACAATGTCTTGGTCCAGGCGATGACGGCGTTGAGGACGACGGCGGCGCGGTAGATCACGGCGTGCTTGTCGTAGCGGGTCGCGAGTCCTCGCCACTGCTTGATTCGGCAGTAGCCGCGTTCGATGACGTTCCGGTTCTTGTACTCGGCGGCGTCGAGTCCGACCGGGCGACCGCCGTGTGACCCGCGTCGTTTGCGGTGTCCCTTCTGATCATCGGGTTCGGGGATGACGGCCTTGATCCCGCGGGAACGCAGATGCCCGCGGATCGCGCGAGACGAGTATGCCTTGTCGGCCCGGACCGCGTCGGGCCGGGTTCTGGGCCGGCCGATGTCACGCCCGACTCGCAGCTGCGCCATCAGCGGCAGGAACATCGGCGAATCGCCCGCCTGCCCCGGCGTGATCAGCGTGACCAGGGGTAGCCCCTTGCCGTCGACGAGCTGATGGATCTTCGTCGACAAGCCGCCTCTGGAGCGGCCGATGCCGTGATCAGGCGGCTCGAGCGTCAGATCCTTGTAATTCGATCCAGCCCCCTGTGTGCCGGGTCGTGTTCGTCGCGTGCTGATGCGCGCGGGCAATGGTGGAGTCCACAGACAGCGACCAGTCGACCATGCCCGCAGCGTCTGCCGCCGCCGTGACCTTCGCCGCCACTCGATCCCACGTCCCATCGAACGCCATCCGGCGATGCCAGGTCCACACCGTCTGCCACGGGCCGAATACCTCCGGCAGATCACGCCACGCGATCCCCGTCCGGTACCGGTAGACGATGCCCTCGACCATCGTGCGGGCGTCGGAGAACCTCCGCCCTGGCCGGCCCGTAGGACGAGGCAGCATCTCCTCGATCAAAGACCACTGAGCATCCGAAAGCACCTGAAACCGCGACACCCATCGAGACTCTCAGCCGCAGCCCTCAACCTTTGTCAGACACGCCCTAGTTCCCATCAGGACGCCACCACCGGCCCGAGCAGCGATGTCAGCGCCTTCGAGGTGTCGGTATCGTCGGCACCCACCACGCGCCACCCCTCAAGGACATCGACGTACTGAGCTTCGATGGAACGGAACAGCATCACCGTCGAGGCATTCACATCGGTCGCGCGCAGCCGAGCCAGGGCGACGAGCGCCTCCTGCTGTACCGCCGGATGCAGTCGCGCCAGTGTGATGATCGCGTTCACCGCCGCGAACTGCACGCCCGGCTCGTCCTGGAGGCGTCGGCCGAGATGATCGAGCAGCACCGACACATCTCCCAGAGGCAAGGCCTGTAGCTCGTCCTGAGATACCGCCTCACGTTCGATCTGCGACCTTGACGCCAATGCCGCAGCGATATCCCGCAACTGTTCCGGAAGCCCCTCGTCGACGAGCAGCCGACCATGGAACGCCGCCGCAAGCGTCAAGTACCCGCCAGCCGCAGCCGCGTCGAGGGCAGGCGGAAGCTTGGCCCACCGGATCATGGTTGCCGAGAACGACTCTTCGTCGACACCTTCCCCATCATCTGCGTCCCCGCGATCGGCGGCGGCGCCGGACTCTGCGACCTCGGACAAACGCTCCAGCCGGGGACGCAGCACCCCCGCGCTCAGCCAACCGAGCAGAGTGTCGAAGTCGGTCGGCAACGTGCGCTCCAGCACCATGAGTTTCGCGACCGCATCCGGCGACAATGCAATCCCTCGCCGATCCGCGATCGACTGCCGGACGTTCAAGTCATTCATGAACCGCTTGATTCGACGCGGGTTCGCCTGCAACTTCTCATACAGAATCGGGGTCAACCTCGCCGCGCTCTGCATCGCAGACCGCAACGAACCATCCGCCGGCAGCTCCAGGTCATCGAGGCTCCCGGCAGCGACGCGCAGCTCACCACACGCCCGCACCAGCTCTGCGAACGCATCATCACTGCCGCACTCCTGCTTCGCCAGAAGTAGGAACAAGTATGCCCGCGTGTCGAACGCGCTCAATGCCGGAACTGGCACCGTCGTCTGCACGATCTTGTGGAGATACAAGCTCGCAACACTCTCTCGCCCGTCCCCGACAAGCGGTGTTCCAAGATGCATCCGAATCGCCTCCGCGACCCGCGCCTCATCCGCGGCCACGACGAAGCACATCCCCGGGACCGACAGGAACAAGCGGATCGTCTCGAGAGTCTCGACCACAGTCGGCGGTAGACATCGATCGAGGTCGTCGACCAACACGACGACTCGCGACACATGCGCCAACGCCGGGTCGGCCAGCAGCTTCTGGAACTCCTCCTTGAAAGACGCCATGCCCTTGGGCGAATCGAGTGACTCAGGGTCGTCGCTGACCAAGTCGAAGACGTCGTCCAACGACGGAAGCTGCAAGGTCAAAGCCGTTCGGGCCGCCATCTTCACAGCCTTGGACCAGTTGACACGCTTCACCAGCGCCTTCAGTGCAGTCAGACCCGCCGATCCCACAGGGTCGGACGCGTCAAACTCAGCACTCAACGCACCGAGGATCTCGGCTATCAAACTCTCTTTGGCGCCCACTGCCGGGTCGTACTGCCAAGGGTTCGACCGAACCACGACAACCACTTGACCATCCACGTTCTCCGTGGCGATCCGATTTTCAATCAGATGCAGCACCGTCGTCTTGCCGCTACCCCAAGCGCCCTCAAGACCGAGAGCAACTGGATCCAGCTCACCGTCGAATAGCGCATCGACCACGGTGTCCGCGATCGCATCGAACGACAGCAAGTCTGTCGCCGATGGCTCATCCGACCACAACCGAAAATCTGACCCCACAACAACCCCCAGTGCTTCGCAACTCAACCCAGGCCAGCGTTCCGACCCTACGGACTGGAACCGACTCCCTCCCCAGAACCACACGCCTCAGCCACAAGCGCGTGTCCACGGCACTTGGCAGAGATGCCAAGTGCCTGCCAACTACCCGTGGAATATGTCATTTCGGCGTGGAACCTACA
>NZ_JBASZT010000208.1:0-6944 GCF_049661145.1 Microbacterium sp. | reverse complement strand
GGGGCGGGCGGGGTGTGCTTCATCCCGCCAGGGTAGCCGTGCGCGGTGGCCGCCGCCGATCCGACGCAGGATGCCGCTTGCACCGGCATCCGCCCGGCCACACGCGTCGGGTCGGCACGCCCACGCGGCGAAAGCCGCCGGGGCAACCCGCCGCAACCCGCCGCGGGTGAGTACGGGCGGGCGATGGCGACAGCGCCGGGACGCGCGGCCTATCCTGCCGTCGTGGACCTCAGCAGCGTGGACGTCGACAGCTTCTTCTCGACGCCGGTGACGTGGTGGGATGCCGTGCTGGCCATCGCGGCCATCGTCGGCGGGTGGATCGCCGCGCGTTACGGCAAACGCGGCATGATCGCGCTGCTGCAGCGGCTGCCGAACCTTCCGCCGGGCCTCATCGTTTTCGCGGCCCGGTTCACGCAGTACGTCATCCTGCTGCTCGGCATCGGCGTCGCCCTCGCCGTCCTCGGCGCCAACGTGCAGCCACTGCTGGCCATCGTCCTCATCGTCGGGCTCGTCGTCGTGCTCGTGCTGCGCGGCGTCGCAGACAACTTCGCCGCGGGGGTGCTCATCCAGACGCGCCAGTCCGTGCGCCCGGGCGAAGAGCTCATGGTCGAGGGCCCCGACGGCGACGCGATCGTCGGCACCGTCACGGAACTGAACTCGCGTTCGGTCATCCTCACGACGGTCGACGGCCGCACCGTGCACGTCCCCAACGCACAGCTCGTGGGCTCGACCCTCGTCAACCACTCCCGTCACGGCGCGCGCCGCAGCGAAGTGCAGGTCCGCGTCGATACGTCGGCGCAGGCGGATGGTTCGCCGCGGGTGGATGCCGACGAAGTGCTGTCCGTGCTCGTCGCGGCCGCCGCGGGAACTCCGGGCGTGGATGCCGACCGCGTGCGCGCGCTGGTGTCGTCGCTGTCGCCGCAGCGGGTGACGGCGAGGCTGCAGTTCTGGCACGATCCCGCCCGCGCGGTGCCCGTGAGCTCCGACGTGGTCCGGGCGACCTGGGCAGCCCTGACCGCCGCGGGGTGGACGGCGACCGTCACCAGTTCTCCCGGCATGCCGCCCGTCATCCCGCCCGATCCGGTGTAGCGACACGGACGCGGCATCGGCCGGGCCCGGCTCCGCGACCGATTCGGCGCGTACCGCGCGGTGGGATGATGAGCACATGAGCGATGAGCCTTGGACCACCGCTCTCGCGGGCGGAGCAGACCGCGGCGGGACGCGATCGGCGCCACGCCGTTCCGCGCCGCAACCTGTCACAGCTGACCACGACGGGACGCGACCCCCTCGGCATCCTCGAGGAGCAGAACCAGACCCGCGTTGCGGAGCTCGTGCCGCTGCGGACCGAGCGCATGTCGGCCAGCCCGTTCACGTTCTATCGAGGCACGGCGGCTCTTATGGCCGCCGACCTCGCCCGCGACGAGAGCAGCGGTATCGCGGTCGCGTCCTGCGGTGACGTGCACGTCGCGAACTTCGGACTCTACGCATCGCCGCAGCGCGATCTGGTCTTCGACCTCAACGACTTCGACGAGTCGGCGTGGGCACCGTGGGAATGGGATCTGAAGCGGCTCGTCACGAGCGTCGTCGTCGCGGGACGCGCGACCGGGCGCGACGACGACGTGGTGGGCGAGGCGTGCCTTGCCACCGTGCGCACCTATGCCCGACTGATGACGGTCTTCGTGGAACGCAGCCCGCTGGCCCGGTACTACGAACACTTCGACGCCGAGGGCGGCCTCGGTGTGCACGACAAAGCCGGGCGCCACGTCGTGCGCGACGCCATCCGGCAGGCGCGCAAGCGCACCGGCGAGCAGGCCGCACGCAAACTCACCCAGGTGGATGCCGATGGCCGGCGCTGGTTCGTCGAGGCGCCGCCGGCGATGACTCACACGGATGCCGAGATCAAGCGCCGTGCCGAGCGCGACGTCCTGGAGTACGCGCGCACCGCGAGCGTCGACATCCAGTTGCTGCTGCAGCACTACTCGATGTCCGACACCGTCCGTCGCGCCGTCGGGGTCGGCAGCGTCGGCACACGATGCTTCGTGACGGTGTTCCAGGACGGCGACGAGAACGTGCTGCTGCTGCAGACGAAACAGGCCGGGCAGAGCGTCCTCGCCCAGTACGGCGAGCACCGCCAGCCGCAGCACCTGAACGACCTCATCGACAGCTCGGGCGAGGGCGCGCGGGTCGTCGCGCTGCAGCGGATTCTGCAGGGCGTGTCCGATCCCTTCCTCGGGCACTTCCGCAACGAAAGCGGCGACTACTACGTGCGGCAGTTCCGTGACATGAAGGGCGGCATCGATATCGAGACGCTCGACGACGGCCCGTTCAGCCTGTATGCCCAGGCATGCGCCGCGACCCTCGCCCGCGCACACAGCCAGTCGCCGAACGCGGCCGCCGTCGCCGGGTACGTAGGGCGCGGCGAGGCGGTCGCCGACGCGCTGCTGGAGTGGTCCTACGCGTATGCCGATGTGTCAAAGGCCGACTACGAAGCGTTTCTGGCGGCATCCGCCTGATCCCTGCCGCACCGTGCGCGTGCGACGTTTCGATTCCTCGCCGGCGCTCGTCGCTCAACGCGCGGGGGCGGGGGCAACTCTCCCGTGCACCCCGCGAGCGCAGCGAGCCTGAAACGGCGCAATCCACGGTCAGTCGGCGTCGCCCGCGGCGGGCGGGCGCCAGACGACGACTTCGGTCGCGCGGCGCACGCGCGTGCCCTGACGCAGCGTCACGACCGAGCCGGTGACCCCTGCGGCGAACACGCGGGAGCGGCGCTCGAGCTCGTCGCGCAGCTGCTGCTCGAGGTCGGTGACGCGGCGCCGCAGCATCCGCGCCTCGTTCTCCAGCTCGACGATGCGGGCGATCGCGGGCAGGCTCATCCCGTCCGCCGACATCGCCGCGACCTCGCGCAACTGCCTGACGTGCCGCAGCGAGTACCGCCGCGAGCCGCCCTGCGTGCGCGCGGGCACCACGAGACCGAGCCGGTCGTACTGCCGCAGCGTCTGCGGGTGCATGCCGGACAGCTCGGCGGCGGCCGCGATCGCGAAGATCGGGGATTCCTCGTCGAGGTCCTGCTCGGGCATGATCACTCCCGGGCTTTGCTCATCAGGTCGGCGCGCGGGTTCTCCTTCGGCTCGAGGTCGTGGAAGCGCGCCAGCGCCTCCCTCGCCTTGTCGTCGAGATGCGCGGGCACGGCGACCTGGACTTCGGCCAGCAGGTCGCCGGTGCCCTTGCTCGTCGCCACACCACGCCCCTTGACCCGCAGCACGCGCCCCGACGGCGTGCCGGGCGCGACCCGCAGCTTCACGGGCTCGCCGCCGAGCGTCGGCACCTCGATCGTCGCGCCGAGCGCCGCCTCGGTGAAGGTCACCGGCACGGTCACCCGCAGGTTGAGCCCCTCACGCGTGAACACCGGGTGCGGACGCACCGTGACCGAGACGACGATGTCGCCGGCCTCGCCGCCATCGGGCGAGGGTCGCCCGCGGCCGCGCAGCCGGATCTTCTGTCCGTCGGCGACACCGGCGGGGATCTTGACCTTGAACGGCTTGCCGTCCTCGCCGGCGAGGGTGATCGTCTCGCCGCGGACGGCGGTCTGGAAGTCCAGCGTCGTCCGCGCCGTCACGTCGGCGCCGCGCTGCGGCCCGCCGTAACCGCGGAAGCCGCCGGTCGGCTGGCCGAACCGGCCCGATCCGAACGCGCCGCCGTCCTGTCCGAACATCGAGAACAGGTCGTCGAAGTCGGCGGATTGGTACGAGCCGCCGCGCGACTGACCGAATCGACTGAACACGTCCTCGAACCCGCCCGAGCCGGCGCCGGGCGCCTGGAACCGGGCACTGCCCGATCCCATCGCACGGATCTGGTCGTACTCCTCGCGCTGCTCCTTGTCGGAGAGCACCGAATACGCCTCGCTGATCTCCTTGAACTTCGCTTCTTTCGCGGCGTCACCCTGAGCCTGGTCCGGGTGATAGGTGCGAGCGAGCTTGCGGTACGTCTTCTTCAGGTCGGCATCCGACACGTCCTTGGACACGCCGAGGACCTTGTAGAAGTCCTTGTCGAACCAATCCTGGCTGGCCATCGGTCTCCCTACTCGGCCGGGCCGGCGACGACGACCTTGGCCGGTCGCAGCTCGAGACCGCCCAGGCGGTAGCCCACCTCGACGACGTCGAGGATCGTGCCGTCGGCGACTCCCCCGGGGTTCGGCGCGTGGAAGATCGCCTCGTGCTGCTGCGGGTCGAACACGTCACCCGCGGCGCCGTAGCGCTCCACCCCGAGCTTCGCGACGACGCCGCGGAGCTTCTCGGCGATCGCCTGCAACGGCGATCCCTCGGCGAGGTCGCCGTGCTTCTCGGCGCGGTCGAGGTCGTCGAGCACGGGCAGCAGACCCTTGGCGACCGAGCCCTTCGCCCGGTCGATCTCGACCTGGCGCTGCTCCTCGGTGCGGCGCCGGTAGTTGGCGTACTCCGCCTGCAGACGCTTGAGATCCAGCACCAGATCGCGGTCCGCCGCGGAGGCGTCGGCCACCGCCGCCTCGTCGGTCTGCGGCGCGTCGAGGATGTCGTCGACCGTCAGCGTCTCGTCGGTGTTCGTCTCGTCGGCGTCCGTGTCGGCATCCGCCTGACTTTGCCGGTTCCCCTGCGAGTCGGGGCCGGAGGCTTGCGCCTCCGACCCCTCGTCACCGGGGACTTCGTTCTCGAAGTCCTTCGTCATGATCCGATTCTCTTACTTCTTCGTCTCGTCCTCGTCGTCGACCACCTCGGCGTCGATGACGTCTTCTTCGGGGTTCGGCGTCTCGCCGTTGCCCCGGTCGCCCACGGTCGGGTCGGCCGGCGCGCCGGCCGCCTGCGATGCGGCGTAGATCGCCTCACCGAGCTTGCCCTGCGACTGGTTCAGCTTGTCGAAGGCGTCCTTGACGGCGTCGTCGTTGTCACCGGCGAGCGCTGTCTTGAGCGCGTCGACGTCGGCCTGCACGTCGGTCTTGACACCTTCGGGGAGCTTGTCCTCGTTGTCCTTGATGAGCTTCTCGATCGAGTACGACAGGGTCTCGGCCTGGTTGCGGACCTCGGCGGCCTCGCGGCGCTTCTTGTCCTCGGCCGCGTGCTCCTCCGCCTCGCGCACCATGCGCTCGATGTCGTCCTTCGGCAGCGAGGAGCCGCCGGTGATCGTCATCGACTGCTCCTTGCCGGTGCCCTTGTCCTTCGCGGACACGTGCACGATGCCGTTCGCGTCGATGTCGAAGGTGACCTCGACCTGCGGGATGCCGCGGGGAGCCGGTGCGATGCCGGTCAGCTCGAACGTGCCCAGCGGCTTGTTGTCGCGCGTGAAGTCACGCTCGCCCTGGAAGACCTGGATGGCCACGGACGGCTGGTTGTCGTCGGCGGTCGTGAAGGTCTCGCTGCGCTTGGTCGGGATGGCCGTGTTGCGCTCGATGAGCTTCGTCATGATGCCGCCCTTGGTCTCGATGCCGAGGCTCAGCGGGGTGACGTCGATCAGCAGCACGTCCTTGCGCTCACCCTTGAGGACACCGGCCTGCAGGGCGGCGCCGACGGCGACGACCTCGTCGGGGTTGACGCCCTTGTTGGGCTCCTTGCCGCCGGTGAGCTTCTTGACGAGCTCGGTGACCTGCGGCATCCGCGTCGATCCGCCGACGAGCACGACGTGGTCGATGTCGCCGACCTTGATGTTCGCTTCGCGGATGACGTCGTCGAACGGCTTGCGGGTGCGGTCGAGCAGGTCCTTCGTGAGGTCCTCGAACTTCGCGCGCGTCAGCGTCTCGGACAGCGACACGGGGCCGGATTCGGTCAGCGACAGGTAAGGCAGGTTGATGCTCGTGCTCGTCGAGCTCGAGAGCTCCTTCTTGGCCTGCTCGGCGGCCTCCTTGAGGCGCTGCAGCGCGATCTTGTCCTTCGAGACGTCGACGCCGGTGGTGTCCTTGAACTGCTTGATGAGGTAGTCCACGACGCGCTGGTCCCAGTCGTCGCCGCCGAGGCGGTTGTCACCGGCGGTGGCGCGCACCTGGATCGTCGAGAAGTCGTCGTCCTTGCCCACCTCGAGCAGGGACACGTCGAACGTGCCGCCACCGAGGTCGAAGACGAGGATGAGCTCGTCCTCCTTGCCCTTGTCGAGCCCGTAGGCGAGGGCCGCGGCGGTGGGCTCGTTGATGATGCGCAGGACGTTCAGGCCCGCGATCTCACCGGCCTCCTTCGTCGCTTGACGCTCGGCGTCGTTGAAGTATGCCGGGACGGTGATGACGGCATCGGCCACCGAGTCGCCGAGGTACGTCTCGGCGTCACGCTTCAGCTTCTGCAGGATGCGCGCGGAGATCTCCTGCGGCGTGTAGTTCTTGCCGTCGATCGCCTGGGTCCTCCAGTCGGTGCCCATGTGGCGCTTGACGGAGGTCAGGGTGCGGTCGACGTTCGTGACGGCCTGGCGCTTTGCGGTCTCGCCGACGAGCACCTCGCCGTCCTTCGTGAACGCGACGACCGAGGGGGTCGTGCGGAAGCCCTCGGCGTTGGCGATGACCTTCGGCTCGCCGCCCTCGAGGACGGCCACGACGGAGTTCGTCGTCCCGAGGTCGATGCCCACTGCACGTGCCATGTTGTGTTCCTTTCGATAAGTCTGCTTCGGTGATCGAGTGCCGCCGCGTCGCGTCGGTGCTCTACCACCGGTGATCGAGTTCCGGGGCGAAGCCCCGGTGTATCGAGATCAAGGACATTGAGCCAGCTCGACTCAACTTCATCCGTGTTTCACGATAGTCGGCGCGGATGCCGATGTCAAATGAACTTGATACGAGTCATATCAAGTTTGGTGCGAGGCGCCGGGTGCCGCGCAAGCGTCGCGGTCAGCCCTCCGGCGACAGCACGTCGTAGGGGAACTCGGCTTCGGGGCCTGCGTCGCCCCCGAGGCGGCCGACGAGGCGCTCGCGCGCCCGCCCGAGGTGCACGGCCAGCAGC
>NZ_JBASZT010000207.1:0-1628 GCF_049661145.1 Microbacterium sp. | reverse complement strand
CCCCCGCCCGCGCGCGCCGCGCGCGCTCCGCCCGCGCTCCAACCGCGAGAGAACAACCGGGCGCCGAGGATACGGGCAACACCCGTTCTCTCGGCGGCGAGTTGTTCTCTCGCGGGGGGTGGGGCGGGCGGGCGACGTCACCGACCCGCAGCGCGGACCCCTGCCATGAACCGCCTCACGTCGGGGTCCACCAGGATGTCCGAAGGCCGGAGCGGGCGGGTCAGGTACAACCCGTCGAGCGAGGTCAGCCGCGACAGCGCGACGTAGGTCTGCCCCGGCGCGAACGCACCGGAGCCGAGGTCGATGACCGCCCGATCGTAGGTCTTCCCCTGCGACTTGTGGATCGTGACCGCCCACGCCAGTCGCAGCGGGAACTGCGTGAACTCCGCGACGATGTCGCGCGTCAGCTTCCGGGATGCCGGGTCGTACGCGTACCGATATTTCTCCCACACCGTCGGCTCGACGTCGACGTCCTCGCCGTCGAGCTCGACCCGCACGGTCCCGCCGGCGATGCGCTTGACCGTGCCGATCGAGCCGTTGACCCACCGCGGCCCGTCGGCCCGCGCCCCGCCGAGATCGTTGCGCAGGAACATCACCTGCGCCCCGACCTTCAGCTGCAGCTCGGTGTCGGCGGGGTACGCCTCACCGCGCCCGAAATCGCCGCTGATCTCCGCCCGCGCGGTCTGCACCGGACCGGTCAGCGCATCCAGATGCCGCTGGTTGATCCGGTTCACGATGTCGTTGCGCGTCGCGAGCGTGATGATCGGCGGTTCGCCGTCGACCGGCGGGGGCACGGGACGGGCGCCCGCCGCGTTGAGATGGCCCGCGATCTCCGCCGTCACCACGCCGTGGCGCACGGCGTTGAGCATCGCTTTGAAGTCGGCATCCGCCTGCCGATGGATCTCCCGCAGCTCTCGGATGTGCAGCGGCGCCCCGACCCGCCCGAGGTCGAGGAGCCCGTCGGAGCGGATCGCGGACCCGTCGGTCGACGGCCCCGCCCACACCTGCGCGTCGAAGAACCAGAACGACCGGTAGTGGTCGCGGATGTACCGCAGCTCGTCGCCGCGCGGCGGCACCGGCGAGAGCTGGTACGGGTCGCCGAACATGACGACCTGCACGCCGCCGAACGGCTCCGACCGGCGACGGCGCGCCTGGCGGAGCGAGCGGTCGATGGCATCCATGACGTCGGCGTTGACCATCGAGATCTCGTCGATGACGAGCGTGTCGATCGCGTTCATGATGCGGCGGGCGGGCTCGGACTGCTCCAGCTCGCTGTCGGCGATGAGTCCGATCGGCAGCCGGAACAGCGAGTGGATCGTCTGGCCCTCGACGTTGAGCGCCGCGACTCCCGTCGGCGCGCACACCGCGATCTGCTTGTCGGTATGCCACGCCAGATGCTGCAGCAGCGTCGACTTGCCGGTGCCGGCGCGACCCGTGACGAACACGTGCTCGCGCGTGTCCTCGATGAGGCGGAACAGCTCCTCCTGCTCGGGTGACAGGTCGGGAATGCTCACCGTAACCATGCTAGCTATCAGCATCGGTTTCCTAGACTGAGCCTGTGGACGGGGTGGACGCGGCGCTGCCGCCGGGCGTGAACGCGGGGGCGAACGCGGGTGCGGATGCCGGCG
>NZ_JBASZT010000206.1:0-4516 GCF_049661145.1 Microbacterium sp. | reverse complement strand
GGGCTGGACCCCGGGCGGCATGCCGAGCGGCGACCCGCCGCCGGACGGCTTCGCCCTCGCCCTCGACGGCGAGATCCTCGCGTTCGCCGACCCGCTCGGCGGATGGCTGGAGTGGCGTGCCGGGGTCGGGCCGCTGCCGCGTTAGCGTGTTGCCGTGCCCCTCTCCGATCGCGACGTGATGCTCCTGGATTTCGAGTCCCGCTGGAGCGGAGGGACCGAGCGAGCTTCACCCGGCGCCAAAGAGGAGGCGGTGCGCACGGAGCTCGGCCTCACCCCCGCCCGCTACTACCAGCTGCTGGGACGAGTGATCGACGCGCCGGATGCCGCCGCGCACGACGCGATGCTCGTCCACAGGCTCCGACGCGTGCGCGACGCGCGTGAGCGCGAACGCGCCGGACGAGCTACGGCCCCCGCGGTGCGCCCGCCTTACGCCGGCCAGACGGCGACAGGCCGGTAGCATTCTCTGGTGCCCAAGACCCCGCCGCGGCCGGACCGCTTCGACGATCTCCCCGAAGATCTCCGCAACGGTTCCGTCCGCATCGGGGCCCACCGCGCCGAGAATCCTCGCGTGCGCGGCGGGCTCGTGCTGCTGTGGTCGACTCTCGCGACGATCGCGCTCATCGCCGTCGGCATCTTCGGCACACTGATCGTCACCGGGCGGGTGACGCTCTTTCCGACGCCGTCGGCGACGCCCTCCGCAGTGCAGACCGCCGAGCCGGTGCTCGACACGGGTTTCCCGGTCACGGTGCTCAATGCGACGCCGCAGTCGGGGCTGGCTTCGGCGCTGGCCGACCAGATCATCGCGGCGGGGTGGAGCGCCGACGATGTCACCGCCGGCGAGGCGGGCTCCCACGATTTCGCGACGACCACGGTGTTCTACTCGGACTCGGCAGACGAGGGACCCGCGCGCGGGCTGGCCCAGGCGATCGACGGTGCAGCCGTCGAGCTCAGCGACGCCTACGCGGCGTTGTCCAGCGACCCGAGCGTCAGGCAGCTCGTCGTCGTGATCGGGCTCGACCGCACGGACTCCGGGGTCGCCACCGCGACGCCCTGAACCACCTCCGGGCGTCCCGCACGTGGCCTGTGTTTCGCGCGTGTGAACTCTTGGATGCAGCCGTGTCAACACTGGCCGTAACTGGCTGTATCGGCGATTTCGCGGCATCCGCCCTGCATAACATGGCGGAGTTCCACAGCATCAGGAGAGTCGCATGACGCAGGGCACCGTCAAATGGTTCAACGCCGAGAAGGGCTTCGGCTTCATCACCGTCACCGACGGCCAGGACGTCTTCGTCCACTACTCGAACATCGACATGTCGGGCTTCCGCGTGCTTGAGGAAGGCCAGCGCGTCGAGTTCACCGTCGGTACCGGTCAGAAGGGCCCGCAGGCCGAGTCCGTCCGCGTCATCTCCTGACGCCGGCATCCCTCCGCCCCGGGCACGCCGCTCGCCGCGCCGCCGCGTCCCGCGCCCACTGAACGCGCGCCCGCCGTCCGCTACCGCTGCCGCGCCCCGGCCCCCGTCGGCGAGAGAACACCTCACGGCCGAGAGAACGGTTGTCGCCCGTTCTCTCGGCCGTCGGTTGTTCTCTCGCGGTCGCGTGTCGGCGGCGGCTTGCACTCGGCATGCCAGAGTGCCAGAATGAGTTAGCACTCCATCATCGCGAGTGCTAAAGACTCATCCTCACGTCCGGGAGGGACGACACACTTATGGCAAAGATCATCGCTTTCGACGAGGAGGCCCGCCGTGGTCTCGAGCGCGGTCTGAACATCCTGGCCGACGCCGTCAAGGTGACCCTGGGCCCGCGCGGTCGCAACGTCGTACTCGAGAAGAAGTGGGGCGCCCCCACGATCACGAACGACGGCGTCTCGATCGCCAAGGAGATCGAGCTCGAAGACCCCTACGAGAAGATCGGCGCGGAGCTCGTCAAGGAGGTCGCCAAGAAGACCGACGACGTCGCTGGTGACGGCACCACGACCGCCACGGTTCTGGCTCAGGCGCTCGTGCGCGAGGGCCTGCGCAACGTCGCGGCCGGCGCCGACCCCATCTCGCTGAAGAAGGGCATCGAGAAGGCCGTCAAGGCTCTCTCCGACGAGCTGCTCGCTTCGGCGAAGGAGGTCGAGACCAAGGAGGAGATCGCCGCCACGGCATCCATCTCCGCCGCCGACACCGAGATCGGCGAGCTCATCGCCGAGGCGATCGACAAGGTCGGCAAGGAGGGCGTCGTCACCGTCGAGGAGTCGCAGACCTTCGGCACCGAGCTCGAACTCACCGAGGGCATGCGTTTCGACAAGGGGTACATCAACCCCTACTTCGTGACGGACCCGGAGCGCCAGGAGGCCGTCTTCGAGGACCCCTACATCCTCATCGCCAACCAGAAGATCGGCAACATCAAGGACCTCCTGCCGATCGTCGACAAGGTGATCCAGGACGGCAAGGAGCTCGTCATCATCGCCGAGGACGTCGAGGGCGAAGCCCTGGCGACCCTCGTGCTGAACAAGATCCGCGGCATCTTCAAGTCGGTCGCTGTCAAGGCCCCCGGCTTCGGCGACCGTCGCAAGGCGCAGCTGCAGGACATCGCCATCCTCACCGGTGGCCAGGTCATCACCGAGGAGGTCGGTCTCAAGCTCGAGAATGCCACCCTGGATCTGCTGGGACGCGCCCGCAAGGTCATCGTCACCAAGGATGAGACCACGATCGTCGAGGGCTCTGGTGAGGCTTCGCAGATCGAGGGTCGCGTGACGCAGATCAAGCGCGAGATCGAGAACACCGACAGCGACTACGACCGCGAGAAGCTGCAGGAGCGCCTCGCCAAGCTCGCCGGCGGCGTCGCCGTCATCAAGGCGGGTGCGGCCACCGAGGTCGAGCTCAAGGAGCGCAAGCACCGCATCGAGGACGCCGTCCGCAACGCCAAGGCGGCCGTCGAGGAGGGCATCGTCCCCGGTGGTGGCGTGGCGCTGATCCAGGCCGGCAAGAAGGTCTTCGAGACCCTCGAGCTCAGCGGCGACGAGGCGACCGGCGCGAACATCGTCAAGGTCGCGATCGAGGCTCCGCTCAAGCAGATCGCCCTCAACGCGGGCCTCGAGCCCGGTGTCGTCGCCAACAAGGTGTCGGAGCTGCCCGTCGGCCAGGGCCTGAACGCCGCGACCGGCGAGTACACCGACCTGTTCGCCGCGGGCATCATCGACCCGGCCAAGGTCACCCGCTCGGCGCTGCAGAACGCCGCGTCGATCGCCGGCCTGTTCCTCACGACCGAAGCGGTCGTCGCGGACAAGCCCGAGAAGGTCGCGGTCCCCGCCGGTGGCGGCGACCCGACCGGTGGCATGGACTTTTGAGTCGAGACGTGTCAATGCCGCGTAGCGGCGTTGACATGGCTGCGACTCAAGGTTGAGCGAGGACCGCGCAGCGGTCCGAGTCGAAACCGAGTCGGAACCCCGTCGGAAAGGCCCCTCCCCTCACCGGGGAGGGGCCTTTCCGGTTGTCACCGGCTCCGGTTGTCAGCGGAACAGGCCTGTCGCGGCCAGCTCGGTCTGCGCATACTGGTTGCCGGCGTGGGCGAGCGCGCCGCCGATGTCGGCGAGAGCGGCCTCGAGCTCGGCCTGCGCGGCGCGCCACCGGTCCACCACGCCCTGGAACGCGAGCGCGGCGCCACCGGTCCACGATCCCTGCAGTTGGGTGAGCTGCCCGAGCATCGCGGCGGTCTCGCTCTGCAGCCGGTCGGCGGTCCCGCGGATCGCGGCGGTCGCGGTGAGAACGGCGTCGGAGTCGACACTGAAAGCGGTCATGAGAAGGGTCCTTTCGGTAAGGTGGACCCCACGCTACGGAGCCGCGCACCCGCGTGGACGGCGTGAGACGGCATCGGTGGACAACTCGCGAGATTCGCCCGCTGGGGAGAAGGCGATGAACCCCGGGCGAAACCGGCAGCGGTCATTCGTCCCTCAGCCGTCGGAGCGCAACCGGGGGAGTGGCTGCGTCTCGATGTAGAGGTGGTCCGCGGCATCCCGCGCTTCGGCGAGAGGGAAGCCCACGCGGAAGGTCGCCCCGCCGCCGGGAGTCTCGGTCACCTCGATGGACCCGTGCAACGCCTCGACGATGGATGCCACGATCGACAGTCCGAGTCCCGAGCCGCCCGTCTCGCGCGTGCGCGACGTGTCGGCGCGCCAGAAGCGCTGGAAGATCTTCTCGCGGATCTGCGGAGGGATCCCCTCGCCGTGGTCCGTGACGGCGATCCAGCCCATCCCGGCCGGCTCGTCGACCCCGACGGTCAGCTCGATCGGCGAGCCTTCCGGCGTGTAGCGACGGGCGTTGCCGAGGAGGTTCGCCACCACCTGCCGGATGCGGTTCTCGTCCCCGAGGACGACGGGCTCCCGCTGCGGTGAGGGCGCCGGGATCGGCGACACCGGGCCGGTCGTCGCGGTGTTCTCCGTCGCCGTCGCCTCGGCCGTATCTCCTCGCGCACCGTCCGCCGGCCGCGGGCGTCGGCGCAGCAGCGACAGCGTCGCCCCGATGGCAGCCCCTCC
>NZ_JBASZT010000205.1:0-15352 GCF_049661145.1 Microbacterium sp. | reverse complement strand
GAGCGTAGCCGGGGCGGGCCACCTGCACGAGCACGGGCCCGTGGGCGAGCGCGCCGCGCGCGGCGGCGAACGCGCTGGAAGGAACGCGCGCACCGCGGGACTCGCCCTCGCGCGTTGCGGACAACACCACCGCGGGGCTCTCGCGCCGGGCCGCAGGCACCTCACGCACCCACCCCAGCTGCACGAGCCGCTCGACGTCGGTCGTGCGGGTGTGCCCGGCAAAGACGAGCGCCGCGCCTTCGCGTTCCTGGCGCAGCAGGGCGGCGTCGCGTGCGTGCACCCCGGGGCTCAACGGTTCGGCGAGGAGCGGATCGCCGTCGTCCCACATGACGACGCAGCCGACGTCGTGCGCCGGCGCGTACACGGACGAGCGGTTGCCCACGACGATCGCGGGGGCGGGAGAGAGCAGTCTCAGGTAGCTCGCATAGCGTTCGGGCCCCGACCGCCGGGCATCGTCGCGCACGAGGGCACCGCGCGGGAGGTCCGGCGACACGTGCGAGAGCGCCGTCAGCAGCTGCTCCTCATCGCGCTGGTCCGGGACGACGAGGATCGCGCTACGACCCGCGGCGAGCGTGCGTACAGCGAGAGCCGCCAGGAGTTCTGCCCACGCGCCGAGCGGGTGTGTCCTGCTCGGGCGAGGCGGGGCGTCGATGGCGAGTCGTTCACCCGCTGTCACGGCGCCGGCGAGACCCGGGTAGGCGTCGAGGATGGCTTCTGCCCACGCAACGGCGCCCGCACCGACCGTCGGCGTCTCGGGGGCCGCCGCGGCGAGCCACGCCTTCTCGGCGCGCACCATGCGCCGAGGGATCACGAGTCGCAGAATGTCGCTTGCCGACCCGGCGGCGCGGTCGGCCGCACGGCGGGCCAGGTCGTACAGTGCGGGAGTCAGTACCGGGACGGGTGAGACCACGGCATCCAACTCCGACAGTGCCCGCCGGTCGGGACCGGGTTCGGCGAGCTCGACGAGGTAGCCGTCGACGACCCGGCCCGCCGAGCGCAGCGGCACACGTACACGCACACCGGGTAACGCATCGGCGGCGAATCCGGTGGGGATGGCGTAGTCGAACAAGCGGTCCAGCTGTGGCAACGGCGAGTCGATGAGCACGCGGGCGACGGTGTTCACGTGGTCGCTCCGTCAGCCGTGCACGGTCGACCGCGGGGCGTCATAGCCCCGCGGCGGCCCGCAGTTCCTCGACACGAGAGGTCTGCTCCCACGTGAACTCGGGCAGCCCACGGCCGAAGTGACCGTAGGCGGCGGTAGCGGCGTAGATCGGCCGCAGCAGGTCGAGCTGATCGATGATCGCCTTCGGGCGCAGATCGAACACGTCGCGGATCGCGGCGGTGATGACCTCGTCGCTGACGTGACCCGTGCCGAACGACTCGACGTACAGGCCGACCGGCTTCGCCTTGCCGATCGCGTACGCGACCTGCACTTCGAGCCGGTCGGCGAGACCAGCGGCGACCGCGTTCTTCGCGACCCAGCGCATCGCGTAGGCCGCCGAGCGGTCGACCTTGGACGGGTCCTTGCCGCTGAACGCACCACCGCCGTGACGCGCCGCGCCGCCGTAGGTGTCGATGATGATCTTGCGGCCGGTCAGGCCCGCGTCGCCCTTGGGGCCGCCGATGACGAAGGGCCCCGCCGGGTTGATGTAGTACTTCACGTCGGGGAGGTCGAGACCGGTGCGCTCCAGCACCGGATCGATGACTTCCGCCTTCACCGCGGCGCGCAGCGCCTTCTGCGAGATGTCTGGCCGATGCTGGGTCGACAGCACCACCGACTCGACCGTCTTCGGCACGGAGCCGTCGTAGCCGAGCGTGACCTGCGTCTTGCCGTCGGGCCGGAGGAAGGGCAGGCTGCCGTTGCGACGGACCTCGCTCAGCCGCTCGGCGATGCGATGCGCCGTCCAGATCGCCATCGGCATGAGCTCCGGCGTCTCGCTGGTGGCATAGCCGAACATGATGCCCTGATCGCCGGCGCCCTGCAGATCCTTGGGGTCCTCGGACCCGTTCTCGCGGCGCTCGAACGCCTTGTCGACCCCGGCGGCGATGTCGGAGGACTGCGCGCCGATCGACACGCTGACCCCGCAGGAGTCTCCGTCGAAGCCGGTGTCGCTGGAGGTGTATCCGATGCGGTTGACGACACCGCGTACGATCGCGGGAATCTCGACGTAGGCGCTCGTGGACACCTCGCCGGCCACGTGCACGAGCCCAGTCGTCACAAGGGTCTCGACGGCGACGCGACCGTCGGGGTCGTCGGCGAGGATCGCGTCGAGGATCGAGTCCGAGATCTGGTCGCAGATCTTGTCGGGGTGCCCTTCGGTGACGGACTCGGACGTGAACAAGCGCAGCTGGCTCATCGATTCTCCTGACGGAACGGGCTGGGATCGTGGCTCACACAATCATGCCCGCGGTCCCCGACATCGCGGGTAACGCGGGCACGGTGACGCCACACGGCGTCACGGATCACTCGGCCGGACGCAGGCGCAGCTTGTCCTCGTGGATCTCGTGGAGCGCGATCGTGAGCGGCTTGTCCTCGACGCTGGAGTCCACGAGCGGGCCCACGTTGTCGAAGAGGTTCCCCTCGTGCAGGTCGGAGTAGTAGTCGTTGATCTGACGTGCCCGCTTGGCCGCGTAGATGACGAGCTGGTACTTCGAGTCGACCTTCTCGAGCAGTGCGTCGATGGGCGGGTCGATGATTCCCTTGTTACGCGCGGTCATGGGGACCTCCTGAGGGTCGGATGGCGGTGGAGAAGGCTGAGGCGGCGCAGGATGCTGCGCGGCATCCGTCCATTCTACAGGCGGACGACCGACCGGGCTGTCCTCGTTCACTTGTGGCAAGCCAACGGGCACAGATCAGCCCAGCGCGAGGCTCGCAACCTCGGCCGCCGCGCGGGCGACGTCGTCGTTGACGACACGGTAGTCGAACTCCTGCTGCGCGGCGAGCTCGGTCTTCGCGGTCTTCAGGCGCCGTGCGCGCTCCTCCGCGTCCTCGGTGCCGCGTCCGACGAGCCGGCTCACGAGCTCGTCCCAACTGGGCGGGGTGAGGAAGACGAGGGTCGCGTCGGGCGCCGCGGCGCGCACCTGCCGCGCGCCCTGCAGGTCGATCTCGAGCAGCACGGTGCGCCCTTCGGCCAACGCCTTCTCGATCGGGGCCTTCGGCGTGCCGTAGCGGAAGGCGTTGTGGACCGTCGCGTGCTCCAGCAGGGCGCCGCTGCGGATCAGTTCGTCGAAGGCCGCGTCGTCCACGAAGAAGTAGTGCTCGCCGTCGACCTCGCCCGGCCGAGGTGCTCTCGTCGTGGCCGACACCGACAACATGATCTCCGGATGGTGCTCCCTGACGCGTGCGGCGACCGTGCCCTTGCCCACCGCGGTCGGACCGGCGAGCACGATGAGCCGGCTACGGTCTGCACGCGGCGCCAAGGGCGGAAAGCGATCGTCGAGCCATCCCTGAAGCGAGACGCGTTGCCGCACGCCCAGTCCGCCGAGCTTCTTCACCGGCGAGATGCCCAGCGCCGCGAGGATGCGGTCGCGCTTGCCCTCGCCGATCGCCGGCAGCGCGGTCAGGAAGTCTGTGATGCGCATGGCACCCGCCGGCGAGTCGGGCTCGGCGAGTGCTCTTGCGAGCAGCTCTTGGGGCGTAATGACACGCATCGCGACGTCGTGTTTGAGTGCGGCGCGCTCACGGCGGGCGGCGACGGCGCGCCGTGAGGCCGCGACGCGGTCGACCTCGGGGGGTGTCCGGCTGTCAATCATGGGGACTACCCACGGTACAGGCTCGCGCGCTCGGCGATGCGCGCGGCGAGGTGATCCGGACCCGCCGAGAGGATGCTGCGGCTCTCACTCGCGACGACCGTGGCGGCAGCGGTGCCATAGCGGACGAGGTCGGCGGGCGCGGCGCCCTGATGACCGAACCCGGGCGCGAGGATCGGCGCGGAAGGGACCGGGACGGACAGCCCCGCCTCGTGCCAGTCGACGGTCGCTCCGACGACGAAGCCGAGCGCGGCCCACTCCCCCGGCGGTGTGCGCTGGGCGTTGCGCGCAGAGACCTCCGCGATGATCCCGGCCGACACCGTCGCGCCGTCTGAGAGGAGCGCACGCTGCGCCGTGAACGCGTCGGGATTGCTCGTCGCCGCCAGCACGAGGACACCCTTGCCGTGTGCCTCCGCGAGGTCGAACGCGTGCGTCAGGGTGCCGACGCCGAGGTATGGATTGGCGGTGAGGGCATCGGCCTCCAAGGGTGCGCCCGGCGTCAGCCACGCGTCGGCGTAGGCATCCATCGTCGTTCCGATGTCGCCGCGCTTCGCGTCGGCGATCACGATGAGGCCCGCCGCGCGCGCGGCCGCCATGACACCCTCGAGCGCCGCGAAGCCGGCCGACCCGAAGCGCTCGAAGAAGGACACCTGCGGCTTGACGATGCCGACGCGGGATGCCGCGGCATCCACCGTCCGCAGCCCGAACTCCCGCACGCCCGACGCATCGACGGGAAGGCCCCAGTCGTGCAGCAACGTCTCGTGCGGATCGATGCCGACGCAGAGGCGACCGTGCGCGGCGATCGCGGCACGGACGCGCTCGCCGAACGTGCTCACGCGGTCGCCTTCCGGTCTTCGGCGTACTCCTGCAGGCTGCGGACGGCGAAGCCCTCCCGCAAGACCGGCAACGCACTGACCGCGGCGCCGAGGACGGCCATCGTCGTGAACAGCGCCTTGTCGGCGGCGACGGCGGCGGCGCGGATCTCGTAGCCGTCCGCACGAGCGATCCCGCCCGAAGGCGTGTTCACGACGATGTCGATCTCGCCCGCGTTGATGAGGTCGACGACGTTGGGCTCGCCCGTCGTCGCCGTCGCGGAGTACTTGTTCACGACGTCGACGCGGATGCCGTTGCGCGCGAGGATCTCCGCCGTGCCCTCCGTCGCGATCAGCCGGAAGCCGAGCTCCTGCAGCCGGTGGGCGGGCAGGATGACGGCGCGCTTGTCGTCGTCGGCGACGGAGAGGAAGACTGTGCCGCTCGTCGGCATCCCGCCGTACGCAGCCGCCTGGCTCTTCGCGAACGCGGTCGGGAAGTCGCGATCGATGCCCATGACCTCCCCGGTCGAGCGCATCTCGGGGCCGAGGACCGAGTCGACCGTGTGCCCGTCGGCGGTGCGGAACCGCTTGAACGGCAGCACCGCTTCTTTCACCGCAACGGGCGAATCGAGCGGCACGCGCGAGCCATCCTGCGCCGGCAGCATCCCCTCGGCCTTCAGCTCCGCGATCGTCGCGCCGGCCATGATGCGGCTGGCGGCCTTCGCGAGTGGAATGCCCAGCGCCTTCGACACGAACGGCACGGTGCGCGACGCGCGCGGGTTCGCCTCGATGACGTACAGCACCCCCGCCGACACCGCGAACTGCACGTTCAGCAATCCCCGCACACCGACGCCCTCGGCGATCGCAAGGGTCGCGGCACGCACGCGGTCGATCTCGGTGCGGCCGAGCGAGACCGGCGGCAGGGTGCAGGACGAGTCGCCGGAGTGGATGCCGGCCTCTTCGAGGTGCTCCATGACGCCGCCGATGTAGAGCTCGTGGCCGTCGTAGAGCGCGTCGACGTCGAGTTCGACGGCGTCGTCGAGGAAGCGGTCCACGAGCAGCGGCTTGCCCTCCTCGATGACGACCTCGCCGGCCGTGCGCACGAAGTAGTCGCGCAGGCTCGGGGTGTCGTAGACGATCTCCATACCGCGGCCGCCGAGCACGAAGCTCGGGCGGACGAGCACGGGGTAGCCGATCTCCTCCGCGATGGCGACGGCGCCGGCCTCGTCGATCGCCGTGTCGTGGCGTGGGGCGGCGAGTCCGGCGCGGTCGAGCAGCTGCGAGAACAGTTCGCGCTCCTCGGCGATGTCGATCGCGGCGGGCGAGGTACCGAGCACGGCGTAGCCGGCCTCTTCGATCCCCTTCGCGAGCCCCAGCGGCGTCTGTCCGCCGAGCTGGCAGACGACGCCGAGGATCGTACCGGACGCGCTCTCGGCGTGCAGCACCTCGAGCACGTCCTCCAGCGTCAGCGGCTCGAAGTAGAGCCGGTCGCTCGTGTCGTAGTCGGTGGAGACCGTCTCGGGGTTGCAGTTGATCATGACGGTCTCATACCCGGCATCCGCGAGGGCGAACGACGCGTGCACGCACGAGTAGTCGAACTCGACGCCCTGGCCGATGCGGTTCGGGCCCGAGCCGATGATGACGACCTTCGTCCGCTCCGAGGGTGTCACCTCGGTCTCGTGATCGTACGAGGAGTAGTGATAAGGAGTCAGCGCGGGGAACTCCCCCGCGCACGTGTCCACCGTCTTGTACACGGGGCGGATGCCGAGACCGTGACGGATGCCGCGGATCTCTGCCTCGGTCGTCTCGCGCAGCTGCGCGAGCTGTGCGTCGCTGAATCCGTGCTCCTTCGCGATGCGAAGGGTCTCGGCATCCAGTTCCGGGGCGCGGCGCACGAAGTCTGCGACCTCGTTGATGAGCGCGATCTGGTCGAGGAACCAGGGGTCGATCTTCGTGGCTTCGAACGCCTGCTCGATGCTCGCGCCGAGGCGCATCGCCTGCTGCAGCACGACGATGCGTCCGTCGGTGGGGCGCCGTGCGATGCGCAGCAGTTCGTCGACCGACCGCTCCTCGACGCCCCAGTGGAAGCTCGATCCGCGCTTCTCGAGCGAACGGAGGGCTTTCTGCAGGGCTGTGGAGTAGTTGCGGCCGATCGCCATAGCCTCGCCGACCGACTTCATGGTCGTCGTGAGGGTCACGTCGGCGTTCGGGAACTTCTCAAAGTTGAACCGCGGCACCTTGACGACGACGTAGTCGAGCGTCGGCTCGAAGCTCGCCGGCGTCGCCTGCGTGATGTCGTTGGGCACCTCGTCGAGGCGGTAGCCGATCGCGAGCTTGGCGGCGAGCTTTGCGATCGGGAACCCGGTCGCCTTGCTCGCGAGGGCCGACGAGCGCGACACGCGCGGGTTCATCTCGATGACGATGATGCGTCCGGATGCCGGGTCCACGGCGAACTGGATGTTGCAGCCGCCGGTGTCCACACCGACGGCCCGGATGATGTCGATGCCGATGTCGCGCAGCTTCTGGTACTCACGGTCGGTGAGGGTGAGCGCCGGGGCGACCGTGATGGAGTCGCCGGTGTGCACGCCGACGGGGTCGACGTTCTCGATGGAGCAGACGACGACCGTGTTGTCGGCGGTGTCGCGCATGAGCTCGAGCTCGTACTCCTTCCACCCGAGAATCGACTCCTCCAGCAGCACTTCGTGCGTCGGCGAGTCGTGCAGGCCGGCGCCGCCGATGCGGCGGAGGTCCGCCTCGTCGTACGCGAAGCCGGAGCCGAGCCCGCCCATCGTGAACGAGGGGCGCACGACGAGCGGATAGCCGAGTTCGGCGGCGCCCGCCAGCAGGTCGTCCACCGAGTGACAGATCACGGACTTGGCGACGTCGGCACCGGCATCCAGCACCAACTGCTTGAAGATCTGCCGGTCCTCGCCCTTGCGGATCGCGTCGACCTTCGCGCCGATCAGCTCGACGTCGTAGCGCTCCAGGATGCCCTGCTCGTGCAGGGCCATCGCGGCGTTCAGGGCCGTCTGGCCGCCGAGGGTCGGCAGGATCGCGTCGGGCTTCTCCTTCGCGATGATCGTCTCGATCACTTCGGGGGTGATCGGCTCGATGTAGGTCGCGTCGGCGAAGTCGGGATCGGTCATGATCGTCGCAGGGTTGGAGTTGACGAGGATGACGCGCACACCCTCCTCGCGCAGCACCCGGCAGGCCTGCGTGCCCGAGTAGTCGAACTCGCACGCCTGGCCGATGACGATGGGGCCGGAGCCGATGACGAGGACGGAGCGGATGTCGATGCGCTTCGGCATTACTTGCTGGTCTCCAGGGTGGTGCGGACCAGCTCTGCGAACCGGTCGAACAGATAGTTGGCGTCGTGCGGGCCCGCAGCCGCCTCGGGGTGGTACTGCACGCTGAACGCCGGGATGTCGAGGGCGCGCAACCCCTCTACGACGTTGTCGTTGAGGCCGACGTGGCTGACCTCAACGCGGCCGTACCCGTTGGGGCTTTCGGCGGTGCCCTCCCGTGGCACATCGACGGCGAAGCCGTGGTTGTGCGCCGTGATCTCGACCCTTCCGGTCTGCTTGTCGAGCACGGGCTGATTGATGCCGCGGTGCCCGAACGGCAGCTTGTACGTGCCGAAACCGAGCGCGCGGCCGAGCAACTGGTTGCCGAAGCAGATGCCGAAGAACGGCAGACCGGCGTCGAGCACTCCGCGCAGGAGGGCGACATGATCGTCGGATGCCGCGGGGTCGCCCGGTCCGTTGGAGTAGAACACCGCGACCGGATCGATCGCCTGAATATCCTCGATCGTCGCACTCTGCGGCATGACGTGCACATCGAAGCCGCGGGCGGCGAGGTTGCCGATGGTTGCCTGCTTGACGCCCAGGTCGAGCACGGCGAGATTGCCGATGCGCTCGCCTGCGCTCTTCACAGTGGCGCGCGTGACCTCGACGGCATCGACAGAAACGGCGGCGGACAGGTTCTGTCCGGCCATCTGCGGCGCTTCGCGCACCTGGCGAAGCTGTTCGGCGGCATCCCACGTCACCGCCTCGCCCGAGAAGACAGCGCCCCGCATGGACCCGGCGGAACGCAGCACCCGCGTGATGGCGCGCGTGTCGACGCCGGAGATGCCGACGATGCCGTCACGCTCCAGGGCGTCGTCGAGCGACTCTTCGGCGCGCCAGTTCGACACGACGCGCGAGGGGTCGCGCACGACGTAACCGGCGACCCAGATGCGACGCGATTCGACGTCCTCGCCGTTCATTCCGGTGTTGCCGATGTGCGGCGCCGTCTGCAGGACGATCTGGCCGGCGTACGAGGGGTCGGTCAGGGTCTCCTGGTAGCCGGTCATGCCGGTGGCGAAGACGACTTCGCCGAACGTCACGCCGCGCGCGCCGTAGGCGCGGCCGGGGTGGCGGGAGCCGTCTTCGAGGACGAGGACGGCCGGGTCGGTGACCAGGGTGAATCCGGAAGCGGAGCTCATGCGTCGGTTCCCGTCGGGGTGGTGGTCGAGGCGGGCAGGGTGGCGGCGACCGTGTCCGCGAGGGCGCGGGCCGAACCATCCTGCGGGCGGAGGTAGCTGTCGACGAATCGGTCCCCGACGCGCCAAGTGAGGCGGACGAGACCGGAAGGCTCGACGACACGGTCGATCGCCACGGTCGCGAGGTCCACCTCGACGATGTGCCCGACCGCCAGGAACAGTCGCGGCTGTCCGGTGAGATCGAGCGCGACGCCGCGATCGGTGACCGTGACGTCGGCGCGCGAACGGAACCCCATGCCGCGGATGGCAAGGCGCTCCAGCGGCTCGTCATGGGGGGTCGTCGCGACGTACAGTGCCGAGACATGCGCGCGTTCGACGGCGCCGACGGGCACCTCGCCGACGGGGGCGGCGATGCCCGCGTCGCGGCGCGTACGACGACGCCACGCGGCGATGCCGATCGCGAGCAGGACGACGGCGAGGACGATCATGACGAGCAGGGCGCCTTCGCGGGTCATGCGCTCACCCGCGCGGTCGACTCGGGAACCCCGGCGCCTTCCACGGTGCCATCAGCCACGGTGACCTTGCCGCGGAAGAACGTCCAGCGCACCTGGCCGGGCAGCTCTCGCCCCAGGTACGGCGAGTTCGCACTGCGGCCGCGGAGGTCCTCGCGCGTGAAGGCGCGCACCGGCGCGGGGTCGTACAGGGTGAGGGATGCCGGCTGGCCGGCCCGCAGCGCGGTTCCGGCATGGTCCAGTCGTCCGATGCGCGCGGGGGCGGCGGACATGACGCGCGCGACGTCCTGCCATGTCAGCATCCCGGTGTCGACGACGGCCTGCTGCACGACGCGCAGCGCCGACTCCAGGCCGACCATGCCGTTCGCGGCGGCCTGCCACTCGCACGACTTGTGCTCGTCGGGGTGGGGCGCGTGGTCGGTCGCGACGATGTCGATCGTGCCGTCGGCCAGGCCCTCGCGCACCGCGTGCACGTCCTCATCGCGGCGCAGCGGAGGGTTGACCTTGAAGCGGGCGTCGTAGCCGCGCACGAGCTCATCGGTGAGCAGCAGGTGGTGCGGAGTGACCTCGGCGGTGACGCTCACACCACGCTTCTTGGCCCAGCGGATGATGTCGACCGACCCTGCGGTGGACAGGTGGCAGACGTGCAGGCGCGAGCCGACGTGCTCGGCCAGCAGCACGTCGCGGGCGATGATCGACTCCTCCGCGACGGCGGGCCAGCCGGCAAGCCCCAGCTCGGCGGAAACGGTGCCCTCGTTCATCTGCGCGCCCTCGGTCAGGCGCGGGTCCTGCGCGTGCTGCGCGACGACGCCGTCGAACGCCTTCACGTACTCCAGCGCGCGGCGCATGATGAGCGGGTCCCATACGCACGATCCGTCGTCGCTGAAGACGCGGACGCGTGCACGGGAGTCGGCCATCGCGCCGAGCTCGGCCAGCCGCTCGCCCTTCTGTCCGACGGTGACGGCACCGATCGGCTGCACGTGGACGTAGCCGGCGGCTTCGCCCAGGGCGAGCTCCTGCTCGACGACGCCGGCGGTGTCGGCGACCGGCGAGGTGTTGGGCATGGCGAACACCGTCGTGTAGCCGCCGGCTGCCGCCGCGCGGGAGCCGGAGAGGATCGTCTCGGAGGCCTCGTAGCCGGGCTCGCGCAGATGCGTGTGCAGGTCGACGAGGCCCGGCAGAGCGACGAGACCGTCGGCATCCACCACCCTCGCACCGGCACGGCTGAGACCCGTGCCGATCTCGGCGATGAGGCCGCCCTCGAGGATCAGGTCGGCGGCGTCGCCGCCGCCGATACGTGCTCCGCGGATGAGGATGGTCATGCGTTCTCCTCCGTATTCGTCTCGCGTTCGCCGGCCAGCAGCAGGTACAGCACCGCCATCCGCACCGAAACGCCGTTCGCGACCTGTTCCAGAACGGTCGAGCGTGGCGAATCGGCGGCGTCGGCGGAGATCTCCAGCCCGCGGTTCATGGGACCGGGGTGCATCACGATGCTACCTTCCGACAGCGCCGCCAGCCGCGCCGCGTCCAGCCCCCAGCGACGGGAATACTCCCGTTCAGTGGGGAAATACGCGGCGTTCATGCGTTCCAGCTGAATGCGCAGCATCATGAGGGCGTCGGGGGAAGCGGCGATCGCGGCATCGAGGTCGTACTCGATCCGCGCCGGCCAGCCGGTGACATCCTGCGGGATGAGCGTGGGTGGGGCGACGAGGGTGACGTCGGCACCGAGCGTCTGCAGCAGCCACACATTCGAGCGCGCCACGCGCGAGTGCAGCACGTCGCCGACGATCGTGACGCGGATGCCGGCGAGGTCGCGCCCGCGGCTGTCGTCGCCGAAGCGGCGCTTGCGAATCGTGAACGCGTCCAGCAGCGCCTGCGTCGGATGCTCGTGTGTGCCGTCACCCGCGTTGACGACCCCGGCGGAGATCCAGCCGCTTGTGGCGAGCGTGTACGGAGCGCCGGACGCGCTGTGACGGATGACGACGGCATCGGCGCCCATCGCCTGAAGTGTCTGGGCCGTGTCCTGCAGTGACTCGCCCTTGCTGACCGAGGATCCCTTCGCGGAGAAGTTGATGACGTCGGCAGACAGCCGCTTGGCGGCGGCCTCGAACGAGATGCGGGTACGCGTGGAATCTTCGAAGAAGAGGTTGACGATCGTCTTGCCGCGCAGGGTCGGAAGCTTGCGGACCTCGCGGGACTGCGTGTCGCGCATGTCTTCGGCGACGTCGAGGATGCGAAGAGCGTCATCGCGGCCCAGCGTTTTGGTACCCAGGAGATGCCTCATGATCCGATCGTCACCTCTTCGATGCCGTCCACTTCGGCCAGGCGCACATTGACACGTTCGCTGCGGGCGCTCGGCAGGTTCTTGCCGACGAAGTCGGGGCGGATCGGCAGTTCCCGGTGCCCGCGGTCGACGAGGATCGCGAGACGTACGGCGGCGGGGCGGCCGATGTCGTTCAGCGCGTCGAGGGCGGCGCGGACGCTGCGCCCCGAGAACAGCACGTCGTCGACGAGCACGACCGTCTTGCCGTCGATGCCGCCGGCCGGGATCTGCGTCGGCTGCGGGGTGCGAGTGGGGTTCCGGTGCAGGTCGTCGCGGTACATCGTGACGTCGAGTGCGCCGACCGGGACGCCCTGCGCTGGAAGCTGTTCAGTGATGTCGGCGAGGAGTGCACCGATGCGGTTCGCGAGGGTGACGCCGCGGGTCGGAATGCCGAGAAGGACGAGATTCTGCGGGCCCTTGTTGGACTCCAGGATCTCGTGGGAGATCCGAGTCAGTGCGCGCGCGATATCAGCGTCGTGAAGCACGGTGCGCGAGGTACCGGTGCTCATCCGCCGCTCCCTTCTCCGCCTCACGGGACGGGGTTAAAGGTTGCTGTGGTTCCGGCGTCCACCCTACCCGATGCCGCGGCGGATGCACGGAGCGCCCGCACGGGACACCCGATGCCTGCGGTGTCAGAACGGTGGATCGTCAGGGAGCGGCGGCAGCTGGCCGTTGCGCATGCAGTCCAGGAGTGCGCGGGCTCCGAGTTCGCCGGGTCGAGGTTGCCTGACCGGCACCGCTGGTGGGGGCGGCGGTATCGGCGGTGGCGACGCCGTCGCATACCCGGTGGGAGAGACGAGCTGCGTGGTGCCGTCCGCTCGGCGGCGGTATCGGAACCTCGTCTTCTCTTTGGCCTGGTTGTCGTTGCAACAGAAGGGGTGCAGGTTGGCAAGGTCCGTGGCGCCGCGCCCAGGGCCGTGGAACGCGGTGAAGTGGTCCACGTCGGAGTCGGCGGCGTGGCGGGCACACCCGTCGCGGGTGCAGGTGCCGTGGGTGAGGAGCAGCCATTCGCGTTGCTGCCGCGTCGCGGCGCGGGCCTTGCGGTCCATGTCGAGGACGACACCGGTGACGGGGTCGGTGATCACCCTTGTGAACGAACCCGCTTCCAGCAGCATCCGGACCGCGGTGACCCGGTCGATCGTCTCCGCCGTGTCGAGGCGGGCCGCTTCGTTCAGGTTCGGCGCGCCGGCGGGCACGGGAAGCCCGCTCCGGACGGTCGCTCGCGCCGCGGGGGCCAGGATGTCGACGGGGACCGTCACGAAAACCTTCGCCTTCACCGCGGACGGCGTGCCGACGCCCTTCAGCCACGCGGTCGCGAGATCGGCGCGCACCTGATCCCTCGTGCGTTGATCCACCGTGCGCTCATCACCGACGGACCCGTCGCGAGCCCGCTTCTTCAGGTTCTTCGCCGTCGCCGTCGCCCGCCGCATGATCGCCCGGGCGTCGGCGGTCGCGGTCAGCAGATGCACCCACGCCATCCCCGCCTCATCCGCTTCCACATACAGGCGGCGGCGGGAAGGGTGTCGAACCGGGCCAGCAACGCCACCGCGGTCTCGATCTGAGCGAGAGTCGCGAACCCGTCACAGGCTGCCTGCCACAGGGCGGGCAGCCGGTCACGGGCGGCGTCGGCAGTGTGCGCGAGATTGCGGATGGTGTTCTCCGACAGCTGCAACCGCAACCCGGCTTCGGCCACCGCACACCGTTCCGCCGTGGTCACCGCATCCGAGTCCCCGGGGAGAGCGTAGATGTCCGGATGCTGCCTGGCGAACCCGATCGCCTCGGCCAGGGCACCGGCACGGCGGGCTGCATCGCGATTCAACTCGAACTGATGGCGCTCCACGTCCGCGAACCACAAACCGAGGGCATCCGCATCAGCGGGATGCTCGATCACGGGTTCCGGGTTCATATTGCGATTGTAGGCCGTATGTTCTATGCAGGCAAGACTCATTGTTGACCTCTAATCCGACATTTGTACGCCTTAGGCTTCCCTAGCGTGCCGACTGTTAGGCTGTCCTACGCTCTATGAACCGTTCCTTCGTCGTGCCCCGCGCTGTCGGCGCCGCGCCCGCTGTCTCGGATCCCTCGCGTCACCCCGTCGCACCCGGAGGCTCCGCTCCTGCGCGCGCCCGCGCGCGTGCGGAAGCGCCCGCCCTGGGGACCGCTGTCGGCAAGGCGATCCTGCTCGGTGAGCACTCCGTCGTCTACGGGCACCCCGCGATCGCGATCCCCCTGCACGGACTCGGGGTACGGGTCGAGGCGGAGCGGATCCCAGATGCCGCCGACACGTCCTCGATGTTGGACAGCCGGCTGTTCACCGGGCCGCTCGACCAGGCGCCGGAGCGGCTACGTCCCGCCGTCGAGGCGATCCGGGCCGCCCTGAACGCCGTCGACGCGGATGCCGCCGTCCGCGTGCATGTCCGCGGCGACATCCCGGCGGAGCGAGGACTCGGATCCAGCGCCGCCGTCGCCGCGGCGATCGTGACCGCCGTCTGCGCGGTGTTCGGGCGGAGTCTCGACGAGCCGGAGCGCCACGAGCTCATTCAGACGGCCGAGCGCGCCGCGCACGGCACCCCGAGCGGCCTGGATGCCCACACCGTCGTCGCCGACGGACCTATCTGGTTCCACGGCGGCATCGTCGAGCGGCTGGCGGTCGCGGCGCCGATGACCTTCGTCGTCGCGGACACCGGCGTCGCCGGGGGCACCCGTGCTGCGGTCACGGGCGTGCGTTCGCGGCGCGAGGCCGATCCCGAACGTATCGATGCCCTGCTGGCCGCCCTCGGCGATCTCGCCGAGACGGGGCGGCACGCGCTCGCCCGCGGCGACAGCGTCCACGTGGGTGTCGCGATGACGCAGGCTCACGAGCTGCTCGGCATGCTCGGCGTCGGTCATCCCCAGCTGGACATGCTGGCGGCGGCGGCGCTCGCGGCGGGCGCTCATGGCGCGAAGCTGACCGGCGGCGGGCTCGGGGGCTGCGTGCTCGTGCTGGCGCGTGACACCGAGCACGCCGTGAGCGTCGAGCGGGGCCTTCGCGAGGCCGGCGCGGCCGAGACCTGGATCACCACCGTCGAGGAGACGCCATGATCGTCGCGACCGCGTGGGCGCATCCGAACATCGCCCTCGTGAAGTACTGGGGCAAGGCGGACGTGGTCGAGAACCTTCCCGCCACGGGCAGTCTCTCGATGACCCTCGACATCTTCCCGACGACCACGACCGTGCGCGTGGACCCATCGGCGTCCGCTGACGTCGTGACGCTGAACGGTGAGGTCCAGACCGGCGTTTCGCGGGAACGCGTCGCGCGCCTGCTAGATCACGTCCGCGCGCACTACGGCGTGACCGGCCATGCGCACGTCGACTCCGTCAACACGGTTCCCTCCGCAGCCGGCCTCGCCTCGTCTGCGGCCGGGTTCGCGGCACTGGCGGGTGCCGCTGCGGCGGCCTACGACCTCGACCTCGACGAACGCGGGCTGTCGCGCCT
>NZ_JBASZT010000204.1:0-13907 GCF_049661145.1 Microbacterium sp. | reverse complement strand
GATCTCCGCCGCCGCGCGGGCCGCCTTGTCGCGATCGCGGCCGTGCACGACGACCGTGGCGCCGGCGTCTGCGAGCCCCTGGGCGAGGGTGCGGCCGATGCCCTGACTCGATCCCGTGACCAGGGCGGTACGGCCGGTCAGGTCGAACCGGTGCAGTCCCGCCGGGTGCCCGCCGTCTGCCGCGCTCACCATTCCACCGTCCGGATCGTCACCGTCGTCGACGCCACACCGGCACCCGACTCCTCACGGGATACTTTCACGGCGTCGTCGGTGCGCGTGAGGTCGCGCCGCAGGGTCTCGGGGACGAGGTAGGTCGAGGCGGTCGTGATGAGCGCGAGAACCCCCATGTAGATCGCCAGCAGCAGCCAGTTGCCGCCGCTGACGGCGATGAGATAGGCGCCCAGCACGCCGGCCAGACCCCCCGCGAGCACCGCGGAGATCTCGCGGGCCATGGCGACGCCGAGGTAGCGGTGCCGGTTGCCGAACATCTCCGGGAGCATGGCGCACTGAGGGCCGAGCATGACGTTGACCCCGAAGCCGATGCCCACCGCGATGACCGCGATGGCGATCGCGTGATTCTGCAACGTCAGCAGCCACCACGCGGGGAAGGAGAACACCAGGAGGAACAGCGAACCGTAGCGGTAGACGGTGCGCCGCCCCAGGCGATCCGAGAGCGCACCGCTCAGCGGCACTGAGAAGATGCCGATCAGGGACCCCAGAGTCACGCCCCAGGTGAGCAGGCTCTTGTCGGCGTTCTGGCCGGCCACGGTGACGAAGAACGTCAGCGCGAGCGTGTTGAACATGTAAGAGCCGCCGTTCTCCGCCATCCGCAGCCCGATGCCGACGATGACGCCCGGCAGTCCGTGACCGAAGATCTCGCGAATGGGGTGCTCGGTGATCTGCTCGTGCTTTTCGAGCTCGATGAACGTCGGCGTCTCGCGCAGCCGCATCCGGATGAACAGTGCGATGAGGATGAGGAGGAACGAGGCCAGGAACGGCACGCGCCACCCCCACGACAGCAGTTGCTCCTCCGGCAGCAGCGAGATCAGGCTGAACACGACGGCCGCCAACAGCGTGCCCGCCTGAATGCCGATGAATGGCAGTGCGGCGAAGAACCCGCGGCGGCGCACCGGCGCGTACTCGGCCATGAGCACCGTGGCCCCGGCCTGCTCGGCACCGGCGCCGAACCCTTGCAGCAGGCGCATGAGCACGAGGAGGACCGGTGCCCACAGGCCGATCTGCTCGTACGTGGGCAGCAGGCCGATCGCCGTCGACGCGCCGCCCATGAGGAGGATGGTCACGACGAGCACCCATTTGCGGCCGAGCTTGTCGCCCAGTGTGCCGAAGAACAGGCCACCGAAGGGACGGGCGACAAAGCCCACGCCGAAAGTCGCGAAGGCGGCCACGGTGGCCATGGCCGGGTCGTCCTGCGAGAAGAACAGGACGTTGAAGATCAGCGCCGTCGACAGGCCGTACAACGCGAAGTCGAAGTACTCCAGTGCGCTGCCGATGCTCGAGGCGAGCGTCGCACGGCGAAGATTCGCGGCGTACTCGGGGTCATCGGACCCCGGGGTCTCCCCAGCGGTGAGCGTTTCGTTGGTCACGGCCATCTCCTTTGATCGGCGTAGCGGGCTACGTGGGCCACACTATACCAACCCGCTGGCCTTAGTTCAATATCTTGAACAGCGCCGGGTTTTTCAGCCTCTTCGCACGGCCGCGCTGAACGGATTCGTGAGTTCGCGGGCGGCGGCGCGCAGAGCGTCGCCGACCGACGCGATGCGTGCCGCATCGGCTTCAGCGGCGGGCAGTCCGACGCCGATCGCAAGTTGCGGGTCGCCGGGCGCCCACCCTTCCAGCGGCACGGCGACGCCGAACACACCCGCGAACGACTCCTCCGCGTCCAGCGCCCAGCCGCGCTCGCGGGCCTCGGCGAGTCGCGCGAGCAGGCCCGGCAGATCGCGTGTGGAGTGTGCGGTCACCGCCGGGAAGACGACGTTCGCGCCGAGAAGCGCCGTGACCTCGGCATCCGTCGACCTCGACAACAGGGCACGGCCGGTCGCGCTGAGCGCGGCAGGCAACCGCGACCCCAGCGGCGTGCCGATCCGGAGGGAGCGCGAACCCTCGTGGCGCGCGATATAGAGCGCGTCGGTGCCGTCGAGAATGGCGACCTGAACGAGCTCCCGCGCGAGCACGGGCGATGCATCGCAGACCGTGTAGAACTCGCGGACCTGGTTGAACTGCGCCGCGAACGCCCCACCGAGCTCCGCCGTGCGCAACCCGAGTCGGAATCCCCGCGGGCCGCGTTCGATCATCCGGGTGGCCTCGAGGGCGAGGCACAGGTTCGCGGTGGAGGACTTCGCGAGCCCGAGACCCCCCGCCAGCTCCGTGAGAGTCAACGGACCCCCGGCATCGGCGAGCATGCCCAGCAGGCGAATGCTGCGGCTGACCGCCGGGGCGGGGTCGCGCGGCCCGGCGTCCGGTGCCTCGCCGTCACGTGCACCCGGCTCATCGTCGTCATTGCCGGTCATGGCTCTCCTCCTCCGCAGGCCGCCCTGGCCGGCGGACGTCAGTAGAACTCGACCGTATCGACAACCGCGCGCAACGGGCGGCTATCGAGCAACCGCGTCGCGTCATCGGCGAAACGACGCGCGATGCGCTCCTCCTCCCGGCTGCTCAGCGCAGCCGTGTGAGGACTGACGAGGACATTCGGATGCGACCACAGCGGCGATTCCTGTGGCAGCGGCTCGACCTCGAAGACATCCATGGCGGCGAACGCGACGGTACCGTCGTCGAGCGCCGACAGCAGCGCCGTCTCGTCGATCACGGTGCCGCGTCCCACGCTCGCGAGGATGAGCCCCGGCTTCGCGGCCGCGAAGATGCGTTCGTCGATCAGGTGGTGAGTCTGGTCGGTGCCGGGAAGAGTGACCACGACGGCATCCGCCTCGGCGACGGCCGACTCGAGGTCGCTCAGCGGGATCAGCCGGTCGACGCCGTCGACGGGCTCGCCCGAGCGAGTGGTACCCCACACTCGTGCCCCGAGCGCATGGAAGCGACGTGCGCACTCGGCGCCGATCCCACCCAGACCCACCACGAGAACCGTGAGCTCGTCGACCTGACGCATCTCCCAGCGATCCGGCCAAGTCTTCTCGCTCTGATCGCCGATCAGACGCGGCAGGTTCTTCGCACCGGCGAACACCCCGAAGACCGCGAACTCCGCGAGCGGGCCGCCGTGCACTCCGGCGCTCGTGGTGAACACGATGCGATCCAGGGCGGTGCGATCGAGACCCGCCGCCCGCACTTGCGCACCGCCGCCGGCGGCGGTGGTCATGACCCAGCGCAGCCGCGGATTGGCTGCCACTGTGCGAGCGAGTGCCGCGGGATCGACATCGGGAATGCCGAACAGCGCGTCGGCGGAGTCGATCATCCTGTCGAACGCCTCCTGCTGCTGCGCAGTGCGGTGAAACGCGGGATCTCCTGACCAGTCGGCGGGCCCCCGCATGGGAGCGGTGAGCGCGTGATCGCGGATCACCGTGACACGGGGCTCGAGCTGCTCGATCAGTCGGCACAGATCCTCGCGCAACGGTACTGCGGCCACCGCTCGGAGAGTCGTGGGAGGCTCGACGACAGCGCCTGACAAGCTTTCCGACATCGTGCGTCCCTTCGTTGGGTGCTCCCCATCATACCAAGGCCAGCATACTGGACTCTGTTCTTCATACTGAACCTGCGCTACAGTGGCGGCGGAAAGGACGGTGCCGCCGTGAACTCCCCTCTCGAAGACGAGACCTCCCCCATCATCGGCGTCCTGGGACTGGGCGCGATGGGCGGACCGATGACCGAGCGCCTGCTGGCGGCATACGGCCGCCTCGCCGTGCACTCCCGATCGCCGCGCCCACAGCTCGTGGCAGCCGGCGCGACGTGGGCCGCGACACCGCGAGAGCTCGCCGCCGAGAGTACGACCGTACTGTCGATGCTCCCCGATCTGCCGCAGCTGCAGGAGGCACTCGACGGCCCCGACGGCCTGCTCACAGGGCTCACCGAGCGCGACGGCGACCTGCTCCTGCTCATCGGTTCCACCTCGTCCCCCACGGGCGTGCGGGAGCTCGCGAAGCGTCTGGACGAGGCGACCGGCGGCCGTGTCCGGGTCGTGGACTGCCCCGTCTCCGGCGGTGTCGACGGGGCGACCGCGGGGACCCTGTCGATCATGATCGGCGGGACGGATGCCGACGCGGAACGGGCAGCCGGCATCCTCCAGCCATGCGGCACTCCCGTGCACCTCGGTCCCCTGGGCGCGGGCGAGGTCGCCAAAGCGTGCAACCAGCTCGTCGTCGCCTCGACCATCACGGCGCTCGGCGAAGCCACCGAGCTCGCCGCCCGGTCCGGGCTCGACCTCGACGCCCTGTGGACGCTGCTGTCGGGCGGCTACGCGGGCTCGCGTCTGCTCGACAGCCGGAAGGACAAGCTCGTAGCGGGCGACGACTCGCCGTCGGGAGCTGCGGGCTACATGGTCAAAGACCTCGGCTTCGCCGCCGACGTCGCCGCCGCGACCGGCCTTCACCTCGCGCTGCTTCCGGCCCTCCGCGACATCTTCGACGAGATCGTCGCGGCGGGTCTCGGCGAGCGCGACATCGCGGTATCGCGACGCCTGGCCGCGCAGCGGCGCCCGAACCCCGACCCGGCCGTCGGCGCATCCGACTACGCTGGCTGACGAACCCCAAAGAGCTTTCAGGAGCATGCGTGTCTTCGAACCAATCCCTTCCGAATGATGTCCCCGCAACCGCCAACATCGGCGTCGTCGGTCTCGCTGTCATGGGGTCGAACCTGGCCCGCAATCTGGCCTCGCGCGAGGGCAACACGGTCGCCGTGTTCAACCGCAGCCGGTCCAAGACCGACGAGCTGATCGCCGAACACCCCGAGGCGGAGTTCGTCCCGGCGTTCTCGTACGAGGAGTTCGCTGCCAGCCTGCAGCGCCCGCGCACGGCGATCATCATGGTCAAAGCCGGCGGGCCGACCGACGCGGTCATCGACGAGCTCATGAACGCGTTCGAGCCAGGCGACATCATCATCGACGGCGGAAACTCCCTGTTCACCGACACGATCCGCCGCGAGAAGGCGGTGCGCGAACGCGGGTTCAACTTCGTCGGCATGGGGGTTTCGGGTGGCGAGGAGGGCGCGCTCAACGGCCCGTCGCTCATGCCCGGTGGTCCCGACGAAGCGTGGATCACGCTAGGCCCGATCCTCCGCTCGATCGCCGCGGTCGCCGAGGGTGAGCCCTGTGTCACCCACGTCGGGCACGACGGTGCCGGCCACTTCGTCAAGATGGTGCACAACGGCATCGAGTACGCCGACATGCAGCTCATCGCCGAGGCCTACGACCTCATCCGCCGCGCCACCGGCAAGACCCCCGGCGAGATCGCCGACATCTTCGCCGAGTGGAACCGGGGCGAGCTGGAAAGCTACCTCATCGAGATCACCGCCGAGGTGCTGCGTCAGACGGATGCGGAGACCGGCAAGCCGCTGGTGGACGTCATCGTCGACCAGGCCGGCGCCAAGGGCACCGGCGCGTGGACCGTGCAGACCGCCCTCGACCTCGGCGTCCCCGTCTCGGGCATCGCCGAGGCGACTTTCGCCCGGTCGCTGTCGAGCCACCCGGAGCAGCGCGCCGCGGCATCCGACCTTCCTGGGCCATCGTTGTCCGGTGGCGACCTGCTCGCCGGCGCGGATGCCGACGCGTTCGTCGAGCAGGTGCGCCTTGCGCTGTACGCGTCGAAGATCGTCGCGTACTCGCAGGGCTTCGACGAGATCCGCGCGGGCGCCGCGCAGTACGACTGGCAGATCGATCTCGGCGCGGTGTCGCAGATCTGGCGCGGCGGCTGCATCATCCGCGCGCAGTTCCTCAACCGCATCGCAGACGCGTACGCCGCCACCCCCGACCTGCCGGTGCTGCTGACGGCGCCGTACTTCGTCGATGCCCTCACCCGGGCGCAGGACTCCTGGCGGAGCATCGTCGCCCTGGCGGCGGCCTCCGGCATCCCCGCGCCGGCGTTCTCGTCGTCGCTCGCGTACTACGACGGGCTGCGGGCGGACCGGCTGCCAGCGGCGCTCATCCAGGGTCAGCGCGACTTCTTCGGCGCGCACACCTACAAGCGCGTCGACAAGCCCGGCACCTTCCACACGCTGTGGTCGGGCGATCGCACCGAGATCGAGGCCGTCGACACCCACTGACCCGCCGGGAGCTACAGCCAGTCGTTCTTCTTGAAGACGATGTACAGCCCGGCGCTGACGGCGACCATGAGGCCGAGGGCGAACGGATAGCCCCACGTCCAGTCGAGTTCGGGCATGACCGTGAAGTTCATGCCGTAGATCCCCGCGACGAGCGTCGGAGCGAACCCGATCGCCGCCCACGACGATATCTTCTTGACCTGGTCGTTCTGCAGGATGCTGGTGCGCGTCATCTCGCTCATCTGGTCGTTGCGCCGCTGGTCGATGATCGTCGCGTGGATCGTCAGAGCGGCATCGAGCGTGTGGCGAAACGCGCTGACCCGCGCGTCGACATACCGGGCACGGTCCGCGATCTCCCGAAAGCCCGGCATCGACTCCGACGGCGACGGCGATGACGTCCCCGGCTTCGACTCCGACTTCATGCCGGCGATGTGCTGCAGGCGGTCCATCATGTCCGCGACGGGCGCTGTCGCGTGCTGCAGGTCGATGACTTCGCGCTGCAGCGCGAAGATGCGGTGGGACACGCCGGCATCCTCGCCGAACAGCTCTTCCTCGATCTCGTCGATGTCGTGCTCGATGCCGTCCAGCACGTCGCGATACCCGCGCGTCACGTACTCGAACGCACCCCACAGGACCCCCAGCGGTCCGCGCGCAGCCACCTCAGGATGCTCGTCGAGCAAGCCGCGCAGCCGATCGAGATCGACCTGCCCATCGGTGGAGATCGCCACGAAGAAGTCGCGCCCCACGAAGACATCGACCTCGTGGCATTGCACGGTCTCGGCCGCGTCGTCGTACTGTGCCGCCTGCACGACGACGAACAGGTGCTCACCGAAGCGGTCGAGTTTGGAGCGCTGATGCGTGCGCAGCGCGGTTGCGACGCCGAGCGGTTCGAGCCCCAGCGTTTCGGTGAGGACGCGGACCTCCGCCGCATCGGGTCCCTCGAGCGCGACCCACAGCATCCCGCCGTCGCGGCGGGCCTCGGCCAGCGCCTCGGCGACCGGCGCATCGGTGGGGTCGGGGACGCCGCCCCGGTAGACGACACAGTGCGGCGGGGCCATGGATCACACCTTAGGCCCAGCCGCACCGGCGCTCAGCGCGTGACGTCCGTGATGGTCCCCCTGTCCAGCCGCAGCCGGCGGCGCGCACGGCGCGCGACCGCCGAATCGTGGGTCACGACGACGAGCGTGAGCCCCTCGGCGTTCAGGCGCTCCAGCACGCTGAGGATCTCGTCGCGCATGCTCTCGTCGAGGTTGCCGGTCGGCTCATCGGCCAGCAGCACCCGCGGCCGCTTCGCGATGGCGCGCGCGATCGCGACGCGCTGCTGCTGCCCACCGGACAGTTCTCCGGGGCGGTGATCTCCCCGGTCGGACAGGTCCACGTGCGCCAGTGCCTCGGCAACCCGCTCGCGCCGTTCCGCGCCGCTGAGCCGTGCTGGTTCCAGCCCCATCGCGACGTTCTCGGCCGCGGTGAGCGTAGGAATGAGGTTGAAGGCCTGGAACACGAACCCCACATCGCGCGCCCGCACGCGTTCGAGGTCCTTGACGGATGCCGACGCGAGATCGGTCCTGCCGATCCTGACGTTCCCGGAGGTCGGGGTGTCCAACGCACCCAGCAGCTGCAGCAGGGTCGACTTGCCGCCACCGGTCGGGCCCTGAATGGTGACGAAGTCTCCCGTCGCGATCTCGACGTCGACGCCCCTGAGCGCCCGCACGACGCGGCCCTTCTGCCGGTAGGTCTTCGTGACGCCCGCGAGGCGATATGCGGGAACGGCCGGGTCCGCCCCGGCATCCTCCACGGTGTTGTCGATCATGGTCATCTCTGTCTCCTCGTTCGTACTGTCGGTCTCGGTCGTCGGATCGGAGGCCGCCGCGCTCACGCGACCGCTCGCAGGGCTTCTGCGGGGCTGAGCTTCGCCGCACGCCAAGCGCCGAACGCACCGGCGACGAGGCCACCTGCCACCGCGAGCAGGAGCGCGGCGAGGACGATCCACAGCGACAGCGGCGCGTGGAGCACGATGTCGGTCGCCGTCTGCGCGAGCTGCCCACCGAATCCGCTGCCCGGTCTGCCGCCCATAACGCTTGCACCGTCGGGACCACCCTGGCCCCCCAGGCCGCCGTTCATCGCGGCCGTCGGCGCCGACGAGATCGTCGGCGAGACGAGGTTGATGACGAGCACGCTCACGAGGCCCAGCACGACACCCGCCGCTCCGCCGATGAAAGCCTGGACGACAGACTCACCCGCCACTTGCCCAACCACCCGAGAGTTCGACCAGCCGATGGCTTTGAGCGTGCCGAGTTCGCGTGTGCGGCGCGAGATGCCGGAGATCGTGAACAGCACCGCGAGCGCGACGGCGACAGCGAGGACGATGACCGACAGCCATGTGCCGAGGCTCGTGATGAGCGAACCCGCGCTGGACAGCGACCCTGAGACGGTCGCGGCGAGCTCGGACTGCGAGCTGACGGTCGCTTCAGGCACTGCGTCCTGCAGTGCGGTCTGCACCGCCGAGATCCGGTCGCTCGAGGCTGCCTGTACGTACACGGTCGAGATGACATCGCCGGCGCCCGACAGCTCCTGCGCGACATCGAGCGGGATGTAGACGTTCGACGCGGTGTCGGCGCTGGACGAGGCGGATGCCACGATGCCGACGACCTCGAAGCTCGCGCCGCCGATGTCGATCGTGTCGCCGACGGCGAGATCGGCGCTCGACGCGTAGGTGGCATCGAGGACGGCGACGTCGGCGCCGGCATCGTCGGCGCCGAGGGTGCGGCCGTCGCTGACGGTCACGGCGGACATCGGTCCGACCGTCGTCGCACCCGGGTCGATACCGAGCACAGTGAACGTGTCGACTCCGAACGAACCGCCGCCGAAGCCGCCGCCCGCATCCCCGCCGGGACCGCCGCTCTGACCGTCCTGCGGCGCTTGACCGTCGGTCGTGCCGCCGTCGGTCGGCGGCTGGGCGAGCTCGCCCGAGAAGGTCATGTTCGTGAGGCTCAGGGCGCCCGAGGCGCCCGCGACGCCGTCGACGGAGGCGACCGTGTCGAGCGTCGACGCGTCGAGGGTGCCGCGGCGGAAGTCCGTGACGAGGCGCGACTGGCTGAGCGTCGTCGTGCCGTCGTCGCCGGTGGCCCCGGCATCCTGCCCGAAGTCGAACTGAGGACGTTCGCCGCCCTGTCCCGGCTCGGCCTGGGCGCCTGTCACGGTGAGGTCGGTGCCGACGCCGTACACCGACTCGAGCGCCTGCGCCTGCGCATCGCGGATGCCGACCGACAGCGAGTTGACGATGATCACGAGTGCGATCGCGATCGCGAGGCCGATCGCGACGATCGCGGTCTGCTTCTTGCGGCCGGACAGTTCGCGCCGCAGGTAGGTCCAGTACATGAGTCTCCTTCTGCCGCCCCTATCCCGTGCGGGAGGCTGCGGTACGAAGGTAGGAAAGCGGATGATGCGTGCACTCGGGCAGCGTTATGCGATCGCTATGACTGCGCGGCCGCGCTCACCGCGGCATCCCGTCGAATCCATAGCCTTCGCATAGGCACAGCCATAGCAGGCACACAGACTTCTCGCGACAATAGGGGACATGACCGCTCCCGCCACGTCTCCCGCTCTCCACCGCGCCGACGGATCCGCACTGCGCGTTCTCGTCGTCGACGACGAGCAGATGCTCACCGATCTGCTGTCGATGGCGCTGCGCATGGAAGGCTGGGAGGTCCGCACCGCCGGCTCCGGCTTCGACGCGCTCGCCCAGGCGCGCGAGTTCGACCCCGACGCGATGGTGCTCGACATCATGATGCCCGACCTCGACGGCATGTCCGTCCTGCAGCGGCTCCGCCACGCCGGCAACGACGTCCCGGTGCTGTTCCTCACGGCGAAGGACGCCGTCGCAGACCGTGTCGCGGGGCTCACCGCCGGCGGCGACGACTACGTCACGAAGCCCTTCAGTCTCGAGGAGGTCGTCGCAAGGCTCCGGGGACTGATGCGCCGGGCCGGCAGTGCGACCGCGGGTGCGGAGGACCCGATCCTGCGGGTCGGCGATCTGAGCCTCAACGAGGACTCTCACGAGGTCGAGCGCGCCGGTACCGAGATCGAGCTCACGGCGACGGAGTTCGAGTTGCTGCGCTTTCTCATGCGCAATCAGCGGCGCGTCGTATCGAAGGCGCAGATCCTCGATCGCGTCTGGAACTACGACTTCGGCGGCCGCTCCTCGGTCGTCGAGCTCTACATCTCGTACTTGCGCAAGAAGATCGATGTGGGCCGCGAGCCGCTCATTCATACCGTCCGCGGCGTCGGCTACATGATCAAAGCGCCGCAGTGACCGTTGCAGCTCCCCCGCGCCCGGGCGGCGCGCGCCGCTGGAGCCTGCAGACCCGCCTCATCGTCACCGTGGTGTCCTTCGTCGCGCTGATACTGGCGGCCGTGGGATTGGCGACGGCGACGACGCTGCGTGCGATCGTCGAAGAGGGGCTCGACTCCGAGATCAAAGTGGCGGCTTCCCAGATCCGCATCCTTCCGGGTCAGTCCGCCGAGCAGACGCTGAACGTGGGGCGTCAGCAGACCGGCACGCTGTTGATTCTGCGCACCTTCGACGAACCCACCGGGGCGTATGTGGACTCCGACAACAGAGTCATCGCCCTCACCGACGACGAGGTCACCGAGATCATCGACGCGGTCGCCCGCGATGGCTTCACGACCGTGCCGGTCCCCCACCTCGGCGACTACCGTGTTCTTCAGGAGTCGTACCCGAGTGGTGCGTACGCGGTGCTGGGACGTTCGGCGTCGCAGCAGATCGCGACGATCGCGAGGATCCTCACGACGGTCGCGCTCCTGACCGTCGGAGGTCTGCTCGTCCTCTCGGCCATCATCGCTCTGGTGATCAGGCAGTCGCTGAAGCCGCTGCGATCGGTCGCCGACACGGCGACGCGGGTCGCGGCGCAGCGCTTGGACTCAGGAGATGTGACGATCACGGAGCGGGTGCCGGACGCCGAAGCGGACGCGTCGGACGAGATCGGTGCGGTGGGCGCGGCCCTCAACAGCCTGCTCGACCACGTCGACAGCTCGCTCGCGTCCCGGCAACGCAACGAGGAGCGGATGCGCGCGTTCGTCGCCGACGCGAGTCACGAACTGCGCACGCCCCTGGCGGCGATCCGCGGGTACTCCGAGCTGTCGTTGCGCTCGGCGGATGCCGATCAGTCGAGGCAAGGACTGGAGCGGATCCAGGCGGCATCCCTTCGCATGACCACACTCGTCGAGGATCTGCTGCTGCTGGCGCGCCTGGACGAGGGCAAAGAGCTCGTCTACGGCACCGTGGACCTCACGCGCGTCGTGATCGACGCCATCGCAGATGCGCAGGCCGCCGGCCCCGAGCACGCGTGGGAACTGGATGCCGGGGAGGATCCCGTCGTCGTCGCGGGCGACGCGGTGCGGTTGCATCAGGTGATCGCGAATCTGCTGACGAACGCACGAGTGCACACCCCGGCAGGCACGCGGGTCAGCGTGAGTGTCGCCGTCTCCGACGGCGAAGCGGTCGTGCGGGTCGCCGACGACGGTCCGGGGATCGACCCCGCCGTCGCAGACGAGCTGTTCGAGCGGTTCGCGCGCGCGGACACCTCACGGACCCGCCAGACCGGCGGCACGGGGCTCGGCCTGTCGATCGCGAAGGCGATCGTGACGGCCCACCACGGGACCATCACGGTCGAGAGCCGTCCCGGCGCGACGGTCTTCGAGGTGCGCCTGCCGGCGCGGCCTGCCGCCCCCGCGGCCCCGGCATCCTGATCCTGGGACCCTCGTTCAACAGTCGCTTGAGCACAGTCCAGCGCGCAAACACCGTGTCCAAGCGCCTGCGGAACATGCGGGCGCCGCCCACTCGTGGAGCGAGGGAGCCGCAGCGGCCGAGTCGGAACATAGTTCGCGGCTCCGGCGGCGTGCGGCGTGCGGCGTTCCGACTCGACCCCGACGGGACTCGCGGGGCGCACGTGCATGGTCGCCGCTAGTAGCCCGAGAACGCGTCGGTCGTGATCGAGCGGGCCCGCTCCAGGGCGGGGGCGAGGTCCGCGATCAGCGCCGGCGGGCCCGAGATGTAGGCGTGGCGGGCACCGATGTCGGGGACGACCTGGACGAGGCCATCGGCATCGAGGCGCACGCCATTCGCCCAGCGCCAGTGCGGCGGCAGGGTCGCAGGCTCATTGCGTGTGAAGACGATGACGAGGATGCCGGCGCGCTCGAGGTCGTCGCGGAACGCGAGCTCGTCGGCATCCGAGGCGACGTACACGAAGACGACGTCGCGGTGCTCCCCCGACAGCCGAAGGTGTCGCAACTGCGATACGAACGGCGTGACGCCGATGCCCGCCGCCACCATCAGGACCGGCGCGGAGAGGCGCGCGGGCAGCACGAAATCGCCCCAGACGCCGGTAACGGAGAGGCTCTGGCCGGGTTCGACGAGGGCGAGCGCCTTCTTGTAGCTCGACTGCGAACCCTCGCGCAACGCGATGCGCACCTCGGGCAGCTCCTCCGGCGCAGACACGATCGAGAACTCGCGTCGGGTCCCCCGCGCGTCGGGATGCGGGTGCGGCACCTCCAGTTCGAGGTACTGTCCGGCGACGAAACCGAACCGCCGCTCCGCTCGGAAGGCCAGCTCGCGGACTGTCGGTGTCAGCACGGTCCGCCCCAGATACGTCAGCCGCACCGCGGTCCGCACGGCGAACGCGAACGCCAGCAGGTTGCCGACCAGCAGCGCCCGCTCCTGCCCGAGACTGACCTCACCGATATCGATGGGCCATCCCGCCAGCAAGCCGACGAGGCCGGCGACCGTGAACTGCTGCCAGCGCCGTGGCGGCAGCGTCAGCGGCTCGGACAGCATGAAGGCCCCGAGGAACAGGAACGGCGACGACCACAGGATCTGCCAGAACACCATGCCGGAATCGAGGTCCAGTCCCGCCTGCTGGTACTGGATCGAGGTTCGCACGAACGCGACCGCGACCGCGATCACGAGGAACAGCGTGATCACGCGCACTTTCTCGGTGCGCACGAGCACCACCAGTCCCAGAAGGATGACCGGCGCCGCCAGGCTCGGCGCCCCGACCCACCAGGCGGATGAGCCGAGCACCGGCAGCCACACGCTCAGCACCGTCAGGAATGCCGCTCCGACCGCGGCGGGGTTGAAGATGTGCCTCCCCTGCCAGGCGAGCAGGTACTTGGATGCCGATGCGACGACTCCCGCGATGAGCAGGCCCACGAGGCCCCACGGATCGAGCGTGGGACGCAGCACGAACAGCAGGATGAGGACGGTGATGAGCGAGGACTCCCAGCGCCAGTCACGGCGCAGGAGGCGATGCGCCGCGGCATCCGTTCCCGCGCACGCGACCCCCAGCACGGCCCACGCGGCGAGGAGCTCCAGAGGATCCGGCCCGACGAGGCCGAAGAAGGACAGGGCAAACGCGACCGCGGCGAGCGCGCCGAGCGCGAGGACGCCGAGCCGGTACATCGATACGCGGCCGACGACGGCGAACAGGCGATTCCAGGCGGCGGTGAGGTTCGACATCACAGGAACAACTCTGCCGTACAGCCCGGCGACCACTCCACGCGGCCGGTGGTGGCCATGCGCACCCAGGCTACGCCGCGCCCGTGCGCGAAGCGCGGCCCACCGTCGAAGAACAGCGCCGTCGCCGCCGCGTCGGCGGTCATCGCGTCGGGAG
>NZ_JBASZT010000203.1:0-1624 GCF_049661145.1 Microbacterium sp. | reverse complement strand
AACCGGGACCGGCGCGGCGCGAACCCCGGCGGGGCGGGGTAGCGTGGGGCGTGTGACGGAACTCGCGCGGTGGGCGGTGCTCGGAGCGGGCGGGATCAGCGGCGACTTCGTTCGGGCGCTGCCGGCGGCCACCCTCGGGCGTTTGCACGCCGTGGGCGCACGCGACGGCATCCGTGCCCGCGCCTTCGCGGACGAACACGGTGCGCCGATCGCGGGAACGTACGACGAAATCCTCGCGCGGGGCGATGTGGATGCCGTGTACATCGGCACCGTCCACACGACGCACCGTGAGCTCGCGCTCGCCGCGCTCGCAGCCGGCAAGGCGGTGCTCTGCGAGAAACCGCTCGGGATCGACGTCGCCGAGACCGAGGAGATCCTCGTCGCGGCGCAAGCCGCCGGGCTACCGCTCGTCGAGGCGTTCAAGTACCGGTTCGGGCCGTTCGCCGACCGCGTGCGTGATCTCGTGAGCGGGGACCTCGGTGAGATCGTCGAGATCGAGACGGCGATCGGCTTCGCCGCTGACCGCGGCATCCGTCGCCTCTTCGATCCCTCGCTCGCGGGCGGCGCGCTGCTGGATGCCGGGTGCTACCCGGTCTCGCTCGCGGTCGGTGTTGCGGCGTGGGCGGGCCGGCTCGACCAGCCGTTCGTCGTGTCGGCGGAGGGCGTCATCGGCGAGACCGGCGTCGATGAGGATGCCTCCGCAGTGCTCGACCTCGGCGGCGTCCGCGCGCGGGTGTCGACCTCGATCACGCGCGCACTCCCGCGCACCGCGACGATCCGCGGCACGCGCGGCGAGCTGACGATCCCGAACGTGTGGGGAAGTAGGGCGGAGAGCACGGATGCCGGGGAGATCAGCCGCCCCGACGGCACGGTCGAACCGGTGCGCACCGCGACCGTCAGCCCGATGGCCGCCGAGGCCGACGCGACGATCCGCGCTCTGCGCGAGGGTCGCACCGAGGCGCCCGAGGTGCCGTGGGCGCAGACCCGCGCCACCGCGCGCCTGCTCGCCGACTGGCGCGCCGCGCTCTGAAGTGGAGTCCGTGTCACCCCGGAGTCGCAACCCCGCGCCGATAGACTCGACCGCGTACCGCAGCAACACGAGGAGAGCGCCGGATGGTTCGGTCGACGGTGGTGATCCACTCCGCCCGGCGGGTCGGCGCCGACGATATCGTCCCCGACGCGTGGGTGTGCTTCGACGGCGATCGCGTCGCGGCGACGGGTATCGGCGCGACGTGGCGCGATGACCTGCCGACGCATGCCGAGATCGTCGACGCCGCGGGCCGCTGGCTGACCCCGGGCTTCATCGACCTGCATTGCCACGGCGGCGGAGGGCTGTCGGTCGAGGACGGGCCCGAGGGCATCGCGTCGCTCGTCGACACACACTCGGCGCATGGCACGACCCGCAGCGTCTGCTCCCTCGTCTCGGCGCCGGTGGAGGTACTCGCCAGCCGGTTGCAGGCGGTCGCCGACGCTGCGGCGAGCGACCCCCGCGTGCTCGGCGCGCACCTGGAGGGTCCGTTCCTCGACGCGCACTTCCGTGGTGCGCACGACCCGGCGGTACTGCGCGACGCCGACGCTGCCGCGATCGACGCTCTGCTGCATGCCGCCAACGGCACACTCGTGC
>NZ_JBASZT010000202.1:0-4449 GCF_049661145.1 Microbacterium sp. | reverse complement strand
GGGCAGCCGCGGCGATGCGCTCGGCATCCGCGCGGTCGAACTGCAGGAGCGAGGCACGCACGTCCGCGAGAGCCGTGGGTGCCATAGAGAGGGTCGTCGCCCCGATGCCGACGAGCACGACCGCCAGCAGCGGGTCGGCCGCGGCCTCACCGCAGATGCCCACCGGCTTGCCGTTGAGCTTGCCGCCTTCGGCGGTGGCCTTGATGAGCCGCAGGACGGCGGGGTGCCACGGGTCCTGGAAGCTCGCGACCGAGCCCAGCAGCCGGTCGGCGGCCATGGTGTATTGCGTGAGGTCGTTCGTGCCGATCGAGGCGAAGTCCGCCTCGGCGAGTACGCGGTCGGCCATGAGCGCGGCCGCGGGCACTTCCACCATGACGCCCGCGGTCTTGATGCCGTAGTCCCTCGCGAGGGCGACGAAGTACTCCGTCTCCTCGACGGTCGAGACCATCGGCGCCATGACCCAGAGATCGGCATCCGTCGCCTTGTCGGCGTTGGCGAGCGCCGTCAGCTGCTCGCGCAGGATGTCCTCGCTGGCGCGCAGCGCCCGCAGTCCGCGAAGGCCCAGTGCGGGGTTGTCCTCGTGCGCATCGTTGAGGAAGGCGAGCGGCTTGTCGGCGCCGGCGTCCAGCGCCCGGACGACGACCTTCTTGCCGGGGAACGCCTGCAGCAGTTCGGTGTAGGACTTGGTCTGCTCCTCGACGGTCGGCGCCTGCGTCGCGGACAGGAACAGGAACTCGGTGCGGAACAGGCCCACGCCCTCGGCGCCGAGTTCGACCGCTTCGGTGGCACCGCCCGGCTTGCCGAGGTTCGCCAGCAGCGGGACGCGAGAGCCGTCCTTGAGCGCTCCCGGCGTGATCGGAGCGGATGCCGCCGCAGCCCGTGCGTCGGCGCGATGCTTGGCCTGACGCAACTCCTCCGCCGTCGGTTCGGTCGTCACGACGCCCTTGGCCGCATCGACGATGACGGTCTCGCCGTCGACCAGGTCTTTTGCGGCCGCAGCTCCCACGATGGCGACGATCGACTTCTCGCGGGCGAGGATCGCGGTGTGCGAGGTCGGCCCGCCGTCGGTCGTGACGAGGGCGATCACTTTGTCGAGATCGAGCAGGGCGGTGTCGGCGGGGGCGAGATCCTTCGCGACGAGCACGAACGGATACCCCGGGTCGGGAACACCCGGAGCAGGAAGTCCCCGCAGACGTGCGATGACCCGCTGCGCGACGTCATCGAGGTCGGCGGCGCGCTCACCGAGATAGCCACCCATGGCCGCGAGGGTGTCGCGGAAGCTCGCGAACGCGTCGTACACGGCGAACTCGCCGGTCTTGCCTGCATTCACCCGCGTGGAGACCTCGGCATCGAGGCTCGGATCCTCCGCCATCATCGCCTGGGCCTCGAGCACCTCACGGGCAAGGCCCCCCGCCTTCGAGCCGCGCTCCTCGAGCCCGCGGGCGACGACGGCGACGGCTGCGCGCACCCGTGCGAGCTCTGCGTCGGGGGTGAGTGTGCTGGCGGTGTCCGCCGGTGCGGGCAACGGCTCCGCCATGCGGGCGACCGGTCCCTGGGCCACTCCGAGTCCGATCCCGACTCCGCGTAGTTCGGTCATGTCTTCGTCTCCTTCAGCTTTCAGTTCTCGTCGTGGTCGGTGGTCAGCAGGTCGGCAAGATCGTCGAGCACGCTTTCGGCGCCCTCGCCGTCGGCGCTCACGGTGACGTAGTCACCTTTCTCGGCGCCGAGCGAGATGACCCCGAGGATGCTGGCGGCGTTGACCGGGGCGCCCGCGCCCTTGGAAATCGTGATCGGGATGCCGGCATTCTTCACCGCCTGTGCGAACAGCTTGGCCGGCCGGGCGTGCAGGCCGTTGGATGATCCGATGCGGATCGTGCGCGTCACAGCGCTCATGAGGGGTTCCTCTCCACGGTGGGGTCGAAGGTGGCGTCGAAGATGGTGCCGGTTTCGGTGTCGGCGATCGCCGCCTCGACGAGCGCCAGTGTGCGCGTGCCGTCGAGGTCGGTGAAGATGTCGGAGGGCAGCACCACGACGCGGGCCTCGCGCGGTGCGGCCTGACGGCGGATGAAATCCACCGCGTGCTGCAGGTGCGGGCCCACGAGCACGACGTCGGCCGCGTCGATGTCGATCGGCAACGACTGCTCGGTGCCGGCGACGGCGCTGAGCTCACGCCCGGCCGCCTGCGCGGCATGCCGGATGCGTTGCGCCACGAATGTGCTCGACGCTCCCGCGCCGCACACCACGAGGATCCTCATCGATCCGCCTCCTTCACAGCCATTCTTGTGAAAGTGCTGGGAGCGGACAACCAGTCTCTCTTCCGCGGGGCCGGAAACTCCCGGCGGTGCGCATGGTTGACTGGATGACGTGAGCAGAACGCGTCAGGATCGGGTCATCGCGCTGCTCTCGCGGGACGGCGATTGGGTCACTGCGGCGGAGCTCGCGGACGTCGTGGGTGTCACCCCCCGCAGCATCCGCAGCTACGTCACGGCGCTGAACGCTCGCGTACCTGCGGGCGTCGCCGTGGAATCCGGGCCCCTCGGGTACCGCGCCGGACCCGATGCCCTCGCGGCCCTGCGCGCGACCGTCGATGCCGCGAGTCCACGTGAGCGCGTGCATCGGCTGGTGCGTGCGCTGCTGTCCGGCGTCGACGGCGTCGACGTCTATGAGGCCGCCGAGCAGTTCCACGTCAGCCCCGCGACCCTGGAAGGCGACCTCGGCCGGGTGCGCACCCTGCTGGGCGACACGTCGCTGACACTGGAGCGCGCCGGCGCTCGCGCGGTGCTGCGCGGCACGGAGATGGCCCAGCGGCGCCTGCTCAGCCGGCTTGCCCACGACGAGACCGAAGACGGCGCCTTCGACCTCGACGCGCTGCGGCGGAGTCTGGGTGAGGGTTCCATCGGCGAGGCGGTGTTCGGCCCGTTCAAGGCCGAGCTGGTCGCGGGGCTCGGCGACCTCGGCTACTTCGTCAACGAGCTCGGCATCGGCGACGTCATGATGCACATCGCGATCACCGCCGACCGCGTCGCGCACGATCGTGGGCTGGACGCGGCGGTCACGGACACCGTTCCGCCCGCGCAGGAGCAGGTGGGCGGGCTGCTCGATCGCCTGTGCGCGCAGCACCTCGGCGTGCGCCTCGGTGCGGGAGACCAGCGCCATCTCGCCGCGCTCGTGCTCAGTCGCGTCGTCGCGCCGGGGGCGGGGGAGACGGCATCCGTCATCCGCTCCCGTCTCCAGCCCGACGTCGAAAGGGCCGTCCGCGACGTCGTGCACCGTGCCGCCGAGGAGTTCCTCGTCGATATCGAGCACGAGGATTTCGTGCTGCGGCTCGCGCTGCACGTGCAGAACCTGAGGCTGCGGGCGAGGCAGCAGGCCTGGTCGCGCAACCCGCTCACGCGCTCGCTGAAATCGTCGTATCCGATGATCTTCGAGGTCGCCGTGTATATCGCCGACGGACTGCGGGGGCTGCTCGGCATCCCGATCCTGGACGACGAGATCGCCTACATCGCGATGCACGTCGGCGGGCAGCTGGAGCGCAGCCGCCGCGGGAGCGCGCAGTTGACGGCGACGATCGTGTGCCCGGGGTACTACGAGCTGCACGAGCTGCTGCGCTCGAGCGTCGACCGTTCCCTCGGGCAGGTCGTCGACGTGGTCGGGGTGCAGACCCGCGCCGACCCGGACTGGGACGCGATCGACAGCGACCTGATCCTGACGACGATCGAGCCGCCGTTCACCGGCGACGGCGTCGTGCGGATCCAGCCGTTCCTCACCGACGGTGATGTCGAGCGGGTGCAGGCTGCGGCCGGTCGCGTGCGCCGCGCGCGTCGCCTCGCGCGGCTGCGGGCGGAGTTGGAGCGGTACTTCTCGGCCGACGCGTTCGTCGGGAGGGTGCCGGCGGATGCCGACGAGGAATCGGTGATCCGGATGCTCGGGGAGCGCCTGGTCGCGCAAGGCGTCATCGACGAGGACTACGTGGAGCGGACGCTCGAACGGGAGCGGTTGTCCTCGACGGCGTTCACCGACGCGCTCGCCGTGCCGCACGCGCTCGGGATGACGGCGACGCGCACGGCGATCGCGGTCGCGATCGCCGATCCGTCGATGGCGTGGGGGCCGGCGTCGCAGACGGGCCAGGGGCGCGTGCAGGTCATCGCGATGGTGGCGTTCTCGCAGAGCGACCGTGAGGCGTTCCAGACGGTGTTCGAGCAACTCGTCGAAGTGTTCAGCGAACGCGACAGCGTGCAGCGGATCGTCCGCCGCGGCACCGCCTTCGCGCCGTTCCTCGACGAGCTCGTCGCCGTCGTCGATGGCTGACCCGGTGGGTTTCGTCTCGCTTCGCTCGCTCTTCCCGCGCCGCCCCGCCCCAACCCACCCCCACCCTTTCCGCCCACCCTGTCCTTCGCGAGCCGCTACGTTTCGACCGAGCCGCTACGTTTCGACCGGTCGAAACGTAGC
>NZ_JBASZT010000201.1:0-3513 GCF_049661145.1 Microbacterium sp. | reverse complement strand
ACCTGGGCGGTGCCCGCGGCGAGCGAACTGGGGCCGTTCGACCTCGACGCCGCCTACCCGCTGACCGACGAGCACCTGTACGTCGGGCGGCTGCTGCGCCGTCGCGACGACGGGCAGTGGCTGCTGTTCGCCTTCTGGAACGCGGATGCGTCAGGGAATTTCATCGGCGGCATCACCGATCCGATGCCCGTCGGCTGGCAGGGCGACCGGCTCGTCGTGCTCGATCCGCCGTCTGTTCCCGGCGGATGAAGCCCTCCACCGGGCGCGCGCCCGGGATGAGAACCGTGCGCTCGGGCAGGGTCGAGGCGAGGGCGCGATCGAACGTCGCGAGGCGTGCATCGCGCGACGACGCGGAGGCGGCGAGGTAGGCGTCGGTGACCTGACGGTGCCCGACGACGTGGCCGAGGTCGACGTCTCGGTACGAGAGTTCGTCGCGCCAGAACTCGATTCGGGCATCTGCGTGGATCGCGTCGAGCAGGCGCGCAACGCTGCGCACTCCGACGCCGATGCGAACCAGGTAGCGCACCAGCGCGCCCTCGACGACGGGAGTGATAGCGGCTCTCTCGACGCCGGCGAACCACGCCTGCGCGGCGTCGCGGTGCACGTGCTCTTTCACCGCGAGAGCGATGGTGGCATTGGCATCGAGCAGATATTCGGTCACGCGTCTTCATCCAGAGCGGCAGCGACGTCTTCGTCGGAGACCGGCGTCCCGATGCTGATCACGGGGAATCCGGTGCGCTCATCGCGCGAGTACACGACGTCGACGTCGAGCTGAGCGAGCCCGCGCAGCGTGAGGTCGGCGATGACGCGCGACATGGACTGACCGCGCGTGTCAGCGAGCTCACGCACGCGCGCGTGCGCTGCGGGAGGGAGTTCGACCGTTGTTCTCATGTGGCGATGGTATCGCGATGCATCATCGGTGATGCAGGAGGGACGTTCGCGCCGGAAGTCAGCCCTGAGCGGCGTCGAGGAGCGCGCGCAGCAGGGCTTGTCGCGCCGGATCGCCGGTGTACGCGGCGATGCGCGCTTGCGCCTCGCGATACACCTCGGCATCCGCACGTTTGCCGATGACCCAGACCACGACGACCGTTCCGTCGGCGCGGACCTCGTAGACGACCCGATAGGTCCGGTCGCCGACGACGAGCTTGCGAAAACCGGTGAGATCGCTCTGCGCGTTGGACTTCGAGCCGAGCGGAGCGCCGCGCTGCTGCGGCGAGACTTCGAGCTTCTTCAGCGCCTTCAGTACGAGCCGGCGGGCGGAGCCGTCCAGCCGTCGCACATCGTCTGCCGCCTCTGGCAGGAGCAACACCCGGGCATCGGTCACGTCGCGGCCCCGTCGTCCCGCTCGCTTGAGTTGGCGCTGTCGGCGGCGGCGGCTTCGTCACCGAGGTCGACACCGAGCTCGGCGGCGAGATCGTCCAGCGCGACGAGCGGACCATCGCTGGTGAACGACCGCACGAGCGCGGCGGCGAGGAGTCGCACGTCTTCTTCGCGCTCGTCGACCGCGTCGATGCGGTCCATGAGCGCGACCGGCGCAAGGACCCCCAGCGGGACGTTGTTCTTCACGATCAGGATCGTTCGGCCAGCCTCCAGGTCTTCCGTCGCCTGGCCGAAGTTTCGTGCCACCTGGCTCGCGGACCGGATGTCTCTCGTGTCGACCTTCATGCGCGATATTGTACGCATAATATTGCGGATTCTGAGAGTTGCCTCCCTCGGGGACAATAGGAGAATGAACGAATCCGGCCCCGTGCGTGCGACGACCCCGCGGCAGGTGCGTCCCAGGACGGCGCCTGCGGCCCCGGACGCACGCCAAGTGGGTCCCAGGACGGCGCCCGCGGCCTCGGACGCACGCCAAGTGCGTCCCAGAACAGAAGGCTGGACGCAGAAGGTGGATGCCGAGGGCAAGCCCCTCCTGCAGTTCGCCGCCCCCAAGCGGGGGATGCCGCCGGCGCACCTGGCCGACATGACCCCGGAGCAGCGGGTCGCGCGGGTGATCGAGCTGGGGCTGCCGGGGTTCCGCGCGAAGCAGCTCGAGAAGCACTACTTTCACCACTACACGTCCGACTCCGCGAAGATGACCGACCTGCCGGCATCCGGTCGCGACGAGCTCGTCGCGGGCCTGCTGCCGCACCTGCTCACCGAGGTGCGCCGACTGCAGACCGACCGCGGCGACACGATCAAGTTCCTCTGGAAGCTGCACGACGGCGCGCTCGTCGAGTCGGTGCTCATGCGGTATCCGGGCCGCATCACGCTGTGCGTGTCGAGCCAGGCCGGCTGCGGCATGAACTGCCCGTTCTGCGCGACGGGGCAGGCGGGGCTGACCCGCAACATGTCGGCCGGCGAGATCATCGAGCAGGTCGTGCGCGCCAACGCCGCGATCCGGGCGGGGGAGCTCGGCCCCGCCGAGCACGACGGCGAACGCGTCACCAACATCGTCTTCATGGGCATGGGTGAGCCCCTCGCGAACTACAACCGGGTCATGCAGGCGGTGCGGACGATGGTCGACAAGGACCACGGCCTCGCCATGAGCGCCCGCGGCGTCACGGTCTCGACGGTCGGCCTTGTACCGGCGATCGACAAGCTCTCCGCCGAGGAGATCCCCGTCACGTTCGCGCTGTCGCTGCACGCGCCCGACGATCAGCTGCGCGACGAGATGATCCCCATCAACTCGCGGTGGAAGGTCGACGAAGCGCTGGATGCCGCGCGTCGCTACTTCGAGAAGACCGGCCGCCGGGTGTCGATCGAATATGCCCTGATCAAAGACATGAACGATCACGCGTGGCGCGCCGACCTGCTCGCGGCCAAGCTCAACGAGCGCGGCCGCGGCTGGGTGCACGTCAACCCCATTCCGCTGAACCCGACCCCGGGGTCGGTGTGGACCGCATCCGAGAAGGACGTCCAGAACGAGTTCGTGCGCCGCCTCAACGAGGCCGGCATCCCGACGACGCTGCGCGACACCCGCGGCAAGGAGATCGACGGCGCCTGCGGGCAGCTCGTCGCGACCGAGGAGGACAGGGCAGCCGCCGCGATGACCCCGGCGTGACCTCGCCTCGGTCGGGCCGACCGGCCCGACCGAGCGGTGCGCGATCCGGCGAGTACCGTGGCGGCATGATCTTCCACGAGCGCCCCGCGCCGCCGGGGCTGGCCGGCATCGTCACCAGGTTGTGGTTCCTGGAGACGCCGCCCCCGCGCCGCTACGAGAAGATCCTGCCGCTGCCGTACGTGCACCTGATCGTCGCCCTGTCGGAGCCCTACCGGATCTACGATCGTCGTGGCGAGGCATCCGTCGTGCCGGTGGCGTTCGTGTCGGGGCTGCAATCCGAGTACCTCGTGATCGAGTCGCCGCCCCTCATCCGCCACGTCGGCATCGAGCTGACTCCCACGGGGCTGCACGCGCTCGCCCCGGGCGCCGCGGCGAGAGCCGCGGAGACGGTGCAGGATGCTGCCGCGCTCCTGCCCGCCGTCGACGCACTCGTCTCATCGGCACGGGCGGCCGGCCCTACGGCGGACGGC
>NZ_JBASZT010000200.1:0-9901 GCF_049661145.1 Microbacterium sp. | reverse complement strand
GGGCAGCCGCTGCAGGACTTCGCGCTGTGGTGCGCGCTCGAGGAGCACTACGACGGGACCGAGCGCCCGGCCGAGGCGCGAGACATCTCGTCGCCGCTCGTCGCGGAGTTGCGCGAGCAGCTGGCCGAGCGCGTGAGGTTCCACGTGTGGCTGCAGTGGATCGCCGACGGGCAGGTGTCAGGCGCGCAGGCGGCGGCGCGCTCGTCGGGCATGGCGATCGGGATCATGCACGACCTCGCCGTCGGGGTGCACCAGTTCGGCTCCGACGCGTGGTCGCTGCGCGAGATGTACGCGCAGGGGATGGCGGTCGGCGCCCCGCCGGACATGTACAACCAGCAGGGGCAGACCTGGAGTCAGCCGCCGTGGCTGCCGAACGCGCTCGCGCGGGCGGGCTACGCGCCGCTGCGCGACATGATCCGCACGCTGCTGCGGCACGCCGGGGCGCTGCGGATCGACCACGTGATCGGGCTCTTCCGGCTGTGGTGGATCCCGGCGGGGCTGTCGCCCGCCGCCGGGACCTACGTGCGCTACGACCACGAGGCGATGATCGGCGTGCTCATGCTCGAGGCGCAGCGCGCCCGAGCCGTGCTCATCGGCGAAGACCTCGGCAACGTCGAGCCGTGGGTCCGCGACTACCTGTCGGCGCGCGGCATCCTCGGCACGTCGGTGCTGTGGTTCGAGCGCGAGGGCGACGGATTCCGGCCGCCGGAGTGGTACCGCGAGTCGCTGCTCGCGACCGTCAACACACACGACCTGCCCCCCACCGCGGGGTATCTGGCGGACGAGCACGTCGCCCTGCGCGCGCGTCTCGGGCTGCTGACGCGTCCCGTCGAGGAAGAGTTGGCCGAGGCGGATGCCGAGCGCTCGGCCATGCTGGCGCTGTTGCGGCAGCGCGGGCTCGTCGCCGAGGGCGCGAGCGAGCGGGAGGTCATCGAGGCGCTGAACGTGCTGATCGCGGCATCCCCCGCCCAGCTGCTGGGGGTGGCACTGGTGGATGCCGTCGGCGAGCGCCGCACGCAGAACCAGCCCGGGACCGACAAGGAGTACCCCAACTGGCAGATCCCCCTCGCGGGGGCGGACGGCCGGGTCGTGCTGCTGGAAGAGCTGGCCGCCGATGAGCGGTTCCTGTCGCTGACCGCCGCGGTGGATCGCGCGCTCTGACCGGCCCCACCACCGATGGGGGTGGGCCAACCCGTGCTCTCCCCGCCCCGCCCCGCCCCGCGCCCTGCCCGCGAGAGAACAACTCAGCGCCGAGAGAACGGTTGGCACCCGTTCTCTCGGCGGCCATTTGTTCTCTCGCGATCGGAGTGGTCGAGGCGGCGAGGCGACCGGTGAGCCTGCCGCAACGGGATGCAACGTTGCGGCGCGTAGCGTCCTCGGCATCCAATCTGCGGCATCGGTGTCGCAGACTCATGCAGTCGAAGGAGACATCATGACCATTGTCGAAGAGGGCGTCTCAAGCGTCTACGCCGCTCCCGGCCAGCGCGGCTCGGTTGCGGAGTATCGCAGCAGGTACGGCCACTACATCGGTGGCGAGTTCGTCGAACCGATCAAGGGGCAGTACTTCGAGAACATCACCCCCGTCACCGGCAAGCCGTTCACCGAGGTCGGTCGTGGCACCGCGGAAGACATCGACCGTGCCGTCGAGGTCGCCTGGCAGGCGTTCGAGTCGTGGAAGAAGACGACGCCCGCCGACCGCGCGAACATCCTCAACAAGATCGCCGATCGTATCGAGCAGAATCTCGAGCGCATCGCGGTCGCCGAGACCTGGGAGAACGGCAAGCCGATCCGCGAGACCCTGGCCGCCGATATCCCGCTGGCGATCGACCACTTCCGCTACTTCGCGGGCGTGCTGCGGGCCCAGGAGGGCTCGCTCAGCCAGATCGACGAGGACACCGTCGCGTACCACTTCCACGAGCCGCTGGGCGTGGTCGGCCAGATCATCCCGTGGAACTTCCCCATCCTGATGGCGACGTGGAAGCTCGCCCCCGCCCTCGCCGCCGGCAACTGCGTCGTGCTGAAGCCGGCCGAGCAGACCCCGGCATCCATCCTCTTCCTCTTCGAGATCATCGGTGACCTGCTGCCGGCGGGCGTCGTCAACATCGTCAACGGGTTCGGAATCGAGGCCGGTGCGCCGCTCGCGCAGCACAAGCGCATCCGCAAGGTCGCGTTCACGGGCGAGACCACGACGGGCCGCCTCATCATGCAGTACGCGTCGCAGAACCTCATCCCGGTCACCCTCGAGCTCGGCGGCAAGAGCGCGAACGTGTTCTTCGAAGACGTCGCCCGCGAACGGGACGACTACTACGACAAGGCTCTGGAGGGCTTCGCCTTCTTCGCCCTCAACCAGGGCGAAGTGTGCACCTGCCCGTCGCGGGCGCTCATCCAGCGCTCGATCTACGACGGCTTCCTCGCGGACGGCCTCGACCGGGTGTCGAAGATCGTGCAGGGGAATCCGCTCGATCCTGCCACGATGATCGGCGCGCAGGCGTCGAACGATCAGCTGGAGAAGATCCTCAGCTACATCGACATCGGCAAGAAGGAGGGTGCGAAGCTGCTCGCCGGTGGCGAGCGGGTCGACCTCGGCGGCGAACTCAGCGGCGGATACTACGTCGCTCCCACGGTGTTCGAGGGCCAGAACAACATGCGCATCTTCCAGGAGGAGATCTTCGGGCCGGTCGTCTCGGTGACGTCGTTCGACGACTTCGGCGACGCGATCCACACCGCCAACGACACGCTCTACGGTCTGGGTGCCGGCGTGTGGAGCCGGTCGGCCGACACGCTGTACCGGGCCGGCCGCGGCATCGAGGCGGGGCGCGTGTGGACGAACACGTACCACCAGTACCCCGCGCACGCGGCGTTCGGCGGGTACAAGCAGTCCGGCATCGGCCGCGAGAACCACCTCAAGATGCTCGACCACTACCAGCAGACCAAGAACCTGCTGGTGTCCTACGCCGAAGGCGCGATGGGCTTCTTCTGAGCCCAGCTCTCTCGCCCTTCGCCCTTCGCCCTCTCGCCCTCTCACCCTCTCACCGCGAGAGAACAACTCACCGCCGAGAGAACGGGTGCTACCCGTTCTCTCGGCGCGCAGTTGTTCCCTCGGGGAAGGAGCAGTCATGACCACCACCGACACCCACAGCCGCGTCGCGGTGACGGATGCCGCGGCCGCCCTGCTGCGGCAGCTCACGGCGCAGCACGGCAAGCTCATGTTCCACCAGTCGGGCGGATGCTGCGACGGCAGCGCCCCGATGTGCTTTCCCGTCGGGATGTTCCTCACCGGGCCCTCCGACGTGAAGCTCGGCGCGCTCGATGTCGGCCTCGACGACCCCGTCGAGGTGTTCATCTCGGAGTCGCAGTTCGAGTACTGGAAGTACACGCATCTCACGATCGACGTCGTCCCCGGCCGCGGGTCGGGCTTCAGCGTCGAGGGGCCCACCGGCAACCGCTTCATCATCCGCTCCCGGATGCTGGACGACGCCGAGTTGGAGGCGTTCGGATTGCGGTGAGTGCGGGGAGACCCTTGGGTCGCCCCCTCGGCACGGCATCCCCGCGGCAGTCTCGCGTCCGATGGCGGTGGCACGGGCCCCTCATCCCCCTGATTGCGGCCATATCATCATCAGCATGAGCAGCAACGCAGACGCCGCCGAGTCCAAAGTGTGGGGAGCCGAGCGCGCGAAGGCGTTCATCGACGCCGTCGTCGCCATCGCGATGACGTTGCTGATCCTGCCGCTCATGGAGAGTGTCGCCGACGTCGAGGATGCCGAGCACACCGCCGGTGAGTGGTTCGTCGAGCACCAGTGGCAACTGCTGGCCTTCGTGCTGAGCTTCTTCATCATCGCGATGTTCTGGCTGAACCATCACCGGATGTTCGCCGGGGTCGAAGAGGTCAGCTCGGCGCTGCTGTGGATCTCGGTCGCCTGGCTGTTGAGCATCGTGTGGTTGCCGGTCGCTACCGCGATGACAGGGCAGTTCGAGGCTGACGACCCTCTCGTGAAAGTGACCTACATCGGCAGCATGATCGTCACCAGCCTGCTGATGATGGCGCAACGGCTGTATCTGCGTCGGCATCCGGCGCTCACTCGCGACTCGGACGAAGAACCGATGAAAGGCCTGGCGGCCGATCTCTCGATCGTCACGCTGTTCTCGCTCGCGCTCGTGATCGCCCTCGTGATTCCATCGATCGGATACTGGGCGTTGATGATCATGTGGCTGACGGGTGTTGTGCAGCGACTGTTCCGGCGAATCCTGGGCGTCAGCAACCGCCGGCGATGATGCCGAGGAAGTCCAGCCGGAGCAGAGCAATGACGGGGTGCCGGGCGGTAGTCGCCCGACACCCCCGTCGGCTCTGCTTTACTCGGCTGCCTGCTTGCGGCGAGCGGCGATGAGACTGACGATGCCGCTGCCGATCAGCAGCAACGCGGCCGTCGGCGGGACCAGATCGAACTCGCCGCCGGTGCGCGCGAGCGTGCCTGTTCTCGCTGCCTGAGGCGCGCCGGTCTCCGTCGGCGTCGGCGCGTCGGTCGGTGTCGGCGCCACCGAGGCCGAGGTCACGACTGACGCGGCGGGCTGACCTGGCTCGACAGAGACGACCGCCCCGGACGCATCGAGCGTGACTTTAGCGCTGAGAGCGGCAGCGAGGTTGACGCGCTGCCAGCCTTCGGAGCTGGAATCGAGAGGGGACCCCGAGTCGATCTCGGTCGCGGCGAGGACCGCGCGGCGCTGTTCTCCCGTGAGGGTGGGGAACGCCGTGACCAACAGCTCTTCAGCGCCCGCAGGAACGACCGCCGCCGCGTCGGTGGCACCCACCGGCTCGAAGCCGTACGTCATGCGAGCTTCGTACGCGGTGAGGGCCGATGCCCGGTCGGTGACCGGCGCCGTCGAGACCACGTCGGTGAACGCGTTCTGGTAGCCGCCGCCGTCGTTCGCGCCCACCGCGGTGATGCACTCATCGAGGGTCGCGCCGTATCCGTCCGCCGCGCACTGCTCGACGAGGTAGCCCGGCAGCTCTGCGCGCACCGGAAGGATCGTGCTGGAGACGTAGGCGGCATCCGCGTAGAGGGTGGCGACGTTGACGTGACCCGCAATGCGTCCGCCGACGACGTCGAGCGGGTAGTGCACGCCGAGGACGTTGCGTGCAAGGCCGGCCTCGGAGGCGCGGGTGACGATCTCAGGTCCCAGCTCGGGCAGCAGCGTCGCGAGCACGACGCCCGTGCCGTAGGCATAGGCGGTGTGACCCGACGGGAATGCTTGATTGCGAGTCCCGAGGATCGCGTCGTAGGTGCCGTCGTGGGTGATCCCGGTGGCCGGGTCGGTCCACGGTTCGACCTCGGTGATGCCGAGGTTCGGTGCGAGTCCGTTGAGTCGCTCTGGCGCGCCGAAGCTGCGGTCTTCGAGGAACGGGCGCGGGTAGTTGAACGTGGTCTTGGCGGCGCCCGTGGAGGCGACCGTGTACTGGACGTCGGCGTACAGCGCGGCAGCCTTCGGAAGTGAGCCGTCTGCGATGCCCTCATTGAAATAGCTGCTGAGCACGGGCCCGAGGGCATCGGCGTAGGTCTGCTTCCAGTCGAGGTCGGCGTCGATGAGCGCGCGTTTGGACTGGACGGGATCGACCGCGCCTTTGGCGTTGATCCTCTGCAGCGTCTCATCGTTCTGCGCGAGAACGTCGCGGCCCGCGTCGGTGACCTGTCCGCGATAGGCGGTGGCTGCCTTCGTGGTGTCGTCGGTCGCGTCGAAGGGGTCGGCCTGCCAGTAGATGCCGAACTCGCCCAGCAGCGCGACATGTCGGGCGATGCGACGTCGGCGTAGGCCGGTGCGGCGGCGCCGAGACCGCACAGACCGATGGCGAGTCCCGAGGCCAGCAGTGCGCGACTCGCGCGTGACGCTGGCCGGTGTGTCGTTGTCGACATGGATGTCTTCCTTCTCGTGGTCCACCGGTCGGCGGAGGAACCGACCGGGTGCGCAGCTGCCGCCGTCGATGCGTGAGCGCGTGCGTGACCGTAGCGGGCCATGGAGTCCGATTTCTGATCTCAGAAGAACGGCGGATGAACGGATGCGGACGCGGAGGAGACGGTGGATGCCGAGGGGTCGGGAGTCGGCGGCGGGTCGCGCCATCGGCTAGACTGTTGTGGTTGTCCGTCAGCGCGCGCGTTCGTGCGTGCCGATACGACACGTGCATCAACCCTCCTGATGCCGGGAAACGCCCGGCATCCGTTCTAGTCCGAAGGAGGTGGGTTAGTGACGCACTCACACCAGTACGAGCTCATGGTCATCCTCGACCCCGAGATCGACGAGCGTCAGGTCGCCCCGAAGCTCGACGGATTCCTCAAAGTGATCACCGTTGACGGTGGCACGATCGAGAACGTCGACATCTGGGGCAAGCGTCGCCTGGCGTATGAGATCCAGAAGAAGAACGAGGGCATCTACGCCGTCGTGAACTTCACCGCCAGCAGCGCGGCCACGCAGGAGCTCGATCGTCAGCTCAAGCTGAATGAGCAGATCATGCGTACCAAGGTCCTGCGCGCCGAGGAGGCGATCGCCCTGGTCGCCGCCGAGAAGGAGCGTGCCGAGGCCAAGGCCGCCCGCAAGGCAGCGAAGGCGTAAGGACGATGGCCGGCGAGACCATCATCACCGTCGTGGGGAACCTCACGGCAGACCCCGAGCTGCGCTACACGCAGAACGGCCTGCCCGTCGCGAACTTCACGATCGCGTCGACGCCGCGCACTTTCGACCGTCAGGCGAATGAGTGGAAGGACGGCGAAGCGCTGTTCCTCCGCGCGAGCGTGTGGCGTGACTTCGCCGAGCACGTGGCCGGATCCCTCACCAAGGGGATGCGGGTCGTCGCGACAGGTCGGCTGAAGCAGCGCTCCTACCAGGACCGCGAGGGCAACAACCGCACCGCGATCGAGCTGGAGGTCGACGAGATCGGCCCGTCGCTGCGGTACGCGACGGCTCAGGTTACCCGCGCCGCCTCCGGTGGCTCTGGTGGCGGGGGCTTCGGCGGCTCGGTCGGTGGTGGCGGCTACGGCGGCGGTCAGCAGTCCCGGCCGCAGGTGCAGCAGGAAGAGCCGTGGGCGACCCCCGGCTCCGCTGCGCCGGACGCGTGGAGCGCTCCCGGTTCCTACGGCGACGACACGCCGTTTTGATCAACACACCGTGATCTCGATACACCACCGCTGACGCGGCGGCACTCGATCACCGAACGATTGAGGATGCCCCGGCATCCGTTCACAGACTAAGGAAAAACAATGGCTGGAAAGGCTACCGGCGATCGCCGCAAGCCGCGGAAGGGCGCGAAGAACGTCGCCCCCGCGAAGGCGATCCGCGTCGGCGTCATCGACTACAAGGACGTCGCGACGCTTCGCAAGTTCATCTCGGAGCGCGGCAAGATCCGCGCCCGTCGTATCACCGGTGTCTCGGTGCAGGAGCAGCGTCTGATCGCCAAGGCGATCAAGAACGCGCGCGAGATGGCGCTCCTGCCCTACGCCGGCGCTGGCCGCTAAGGAGACCCATCATGGCAAAGCTGATTCTCACGAACGAGGTTGCCGGGCTCGGAAGCGCCGGCGACGTCATCGAGGTCAAGAACGGGTACGCCCGCAACTACCTCATCCCCCAGGGCTTCGCCGTGGCGTGGACCCGCGGCGGCGAGAAGCAGGTGGCGTCGATCCGCGCCGCCCGCGCCGCGCGCGCGATCCACGATCACGAGGAGGCCGTCGCACTCAAGGGCGCTCTCGAGTCGAGCAAGGTCAAGCTGTCGGTCAAGGCCGGCAAGGAGGGACGCCTGTTCGGCTCCGTCCAGACCGCCGACGTGGCCGACGCCGTCAAGGCCGCAGGCTTGGGCGAGCTCGACAAGCGCAAGATCCACATCACCGCGCCGATCAAGGCTGTCGGCGAGCACGAGGCCACCGTTCGCCTGCGCGATGACCTCACCGCTGTGATCACCCTGCAGGTCGTCGCCGCGAAGTAGACGCGGGAGATCCCCACGACGGATGCCGTGACCTCTCCCCCCGGGAGGGTCGCGGCATCCGTCGTGCCGTCGTTTCGGGGGCTGCCGGGACGTTCGTCGGCCGAATGGGGGACTTGACAACAGCGCATTCATCCCCATGGTTGTCCCCAGTCCCGAGCGTCGCGATCAACCTTCAAGGGACGCTTCAATCCCATTCGTCGTCCACAGGCTGTGAAACATAGAATCCCAGGTCAAGCGGAGATATATTTCCAGGATTCCCTCATTCTCGGCGGAGTTTCCACAGCCCCTGTACACAGGCGTCGCGGCGTTTCGCGCAGACCTTCCACAGAGTTATCCACAGGTGGAGTTGCGGGTGTCGGAGGTGGTGCCTAGCGTGGCGTGTGGTCCGGAGCACGAGGCACGCGACCAGGGGGAAGAGGGGCGCTGCATGTCGATCGCGGACATCTCCGAGGAGCGTCTCGGCGGCTCGTCCAGCGATCGTGGGCGCGACCGCACACCGCCCCACGATCTGCTGGCGGAGCAGAGCACGCTGGGCGGAATGCTGTTGTCGCCGGATGCCGTCGCCGACGTCGTCGACGCCCTGCGCGGCACGGACTTCTACGTTCCCAAGCACGAGCTGATCTTCGAGGCGATCCTGTCGCTGTACTCGCACGGCGAGCCGACGGACGTCATCGCGGTCACGGACGAGCTGATCAAGACGGGCGATCTGCAGCGCGCCGGCGGCGCGGACTATCTGCACACGCTGACATCGATCGTGCCGACGGCGGCCAACGCCGCGTACTACGCGTCGATCGTGAACGAGCGGGCGCTGCTGCGCCGACTCGTCGAGGCCGGCACCCGCATCGTGCAGATGGGCTACAACGGCCAGGGCGAGGCGCTCGACCTCGTCAACAACGCTCAGGCCGAGATCTATTCGGTGACCGGCGCGGAACGCGCCGAGGACTACGTCCCGTTGGAGGTCGCGGTCGGTGCCGCGATGGAGGAGATCGAGTCCGCGCGGAGCCGCGACGGTCAGATGACCGGCATCCCGACCGGGTTCGCCGGGCTCGACCAACTGACGAACGGCTTGCATCCTGGGCAGATGGTCATCATCGCGGCGCGGCCGGCCATGGGGAAATCGACCTTGGCTCTCGATTTTGCCCGATCATCAGCCATAAAGCACGACATGCCGACGATCTTCTTCTCGCTGGAGATGGGCAAGAGCGAGATCGCGATGCGCTTGATGAGCGCCGAAGGCGCGGTGCCGCTGCAGAGCATGCGCAAGGGCACGCTCGACACACGCGACTGGACGACGATCGCCGCGACCCGCGGCCGTATCAACGACGCGCCGCTGTACATCGACGACAGCCCGAACATGACGCTGGTGGAGATCCGGGCCAAGTGTCGCCGGCTCAAGCAGCGGGTGGGGCTGAAGATGGTCGTGATCGACTACCTGCAGCTGATGACGAGTGGAAAGCGGGTGGAGAGCCGCCAGCAGGAGGTCTCGGAGTTCTCGCGGGCGCTGAAGCTGCTGGCCAAGGAGCTTCAGGTGCCGGTGGTGGCGCTGTCGCAGTTGAACCGCGGCCCGGAGCAGCGCGCCGACAAGAAGCCGGCGCTCTCGGACCTCCGCGAGTCCGGATCGATCGAGCAGGATGCCGACATGGTCGTGCTCCTGCACCGCGAAGCCGCCTACGAGAAGGACTCCCCCCGCGCCGGCGAGGCCGACCTGATCGTCGCCAAGCACCGCAACGGCCCCACCGACACGATCACCGTCGCCTTCCAGGGCCACTTCTCCCGGTTCACGGACATGGCGGTGGGGGACTTTGGGTAGTTGTAGGTTCCACGCCGAAATGACATATTCCACGGGTAGTTGGCAGGCACTTGGCATCTCTGCCAAGTGCCGTGGACACGCGCTTGTGGCTGAGGCGTGTGGTTCTGGGGAGGGAGTCGGTTCCAGTC
>NZ_JBASZT010000199.1:0-1593 GCF_049661145.1 Microbacterium sp. | reverse complement strand
CTCCGTCGTCGCGGGTGCGGCATCGGCGCCGCATGGCACACCCGTCGCGGTCGCCACAGGCACCGTCGCCGACCCGGCGGCGCCGATCGACCTCGCCGGAACGGGCGGAGACGGAGTCGCGTCGTACCAGTCCGAGAGCAGCGGCGGCGCCCAGAGTCGCGGTACGGAGGCGATGACGGCCGATTCTGCGGCCGTCTCCCCCTGGCACTACTCCAACAGCCGACGCTTCACCGCGCCGCCGTTCGACAGCGCGGCATCCCGTGCGACGGTGTACGCGCTGGATGCCGCGACGCACTACTCCGCCGCCGATGCCGAGCGCATCGCTCACGCGCTGGGCATGGCGGGCACCGCCCATAGCCGCGAACACGTTCAGGGGTGGTTCGTCGGCGCGGACGATGAAGCCGATCGGTCGGGACCGCAGCTGCAGCTCTGGCTGATGCCGAGCGGGGGTGCCGATGTCTCATACAGCGGCGGCTTCGACGTACCGTGGATGGAGTGCTGGGCGGCGATCACCCCGAAGGACGATCCCGACGCCGAGAGCTTCAGCCAGGAGCAGCTCGAGGCGGCACACGCCGAGGCACAAAGCTGCGTGGCAGCGACCCCCGTTCCCACCGAGCAGCAGGCTCGCGATGCCCTCAGCCTGTTCCTCGCGGCCACGGGTGTCGAGGAGAGCGAAACCCAGGTCACCGTGACGCCCGATGACGCCGGTCGCACGACGACCGCGACGGCCGCACGCGTCGTCGCCGGCAATGTGACGGTCGTCACCTCCACGGTCACCGTGTCGGCGAAGGGCCTGCTGGAGGCTCACGGGTCGAACGCCTCGATCGTTTCACTGGGCGAGTACGACATCGTCAGCCCCGCCGAGGCGGCCGAGCGGATGAACGACCCGGTGTTCGCGCCCGCCTACGCCTCGAAGCGGGGCGCCGAGATCGATGACGACCAGTATCCGGACGCGCCGACCGAGCCCCCGGCGACCCCCGGTCAGGGCGCACCAGTACCGTGGGGCATCACCGAGTTCGAGATCAGCTCCGCGCGCCTCGGCCTCGCCATGATGGTCGGCACCGACGACACGCGCTTCCTCGCGCCGGCGTACGAGTTCACCGACACGGAAGGCAACGTGTGGAGCGTGCTCGCCGTGGCCGAGAGCCAGCTCGAAACGACCGGCGGCGGCGACAGGTGGTGGGGGTGGTGGGGAGGCTTCTGGTGAGGATCAGCCGTCGGAATCGCTGACCGCGGCATCCTGCCACGCCTCGACCTCCTTCTCCCACGCGTCGCGCGCGAGGCGGTACCACATATAGAACGCGAAGCCGGCGAAGACCGCCCATTCCGCGGCGTAGAAGATGTTGAGCCAGTTGACGTTCGAGCCCTCGTCGGGGGCGGGCGAGTCGATCGCGATGAGGCCGGCCGAGAGCGCCTCGGGCAGGGTCTCGCCGTCGGCGACGAGGTACTGCCGGTAGACGCTGAGCTCGTCGACGTCGTGCCACCACCCCAGCAGCGCGGCCGGCGACATGCGCGTCATCTCCGCCGCAGGGCCGCCACGCGGCGGCAGCGCAGGACCCTCGTCGGCGATGAGTCGGTCGGTGAGGGTGACGG
>NZ_JBASZT010000198.1:0-14704 GCF_049661145.1 Microbacterium sp. | reverse complement strand
ATGCCGCCCTGGCCGCGACTCAGCAGGCCGTCGAGGCCGTGAAGGCGGATGCCGAGGCATGCCGGACCGGGCTGATCGCGGCATCCGCGGGGACCAACACGCAACCGGCCGGTGGCGACGTCGCCGCCCAGCTGGCCTACCTGCACCAGCACGTCTTCGCGTACAACAGCGCGGAGTGGGGTGACTACAATCCCTACGGCGGGGACTGCACGAACTTCGCGAGCCAGGGCCTGATCGCGCGCGGCTGGCACACCGACCGCACGTGGTACTCCAAGGGGCGGATGTGGACGGCGTCGAAGCCCTGGATCGCCACGGCGCCGATGGCCGCCTACTTCGACCGACTCGGGTTCGACTACTCCACCGAGGCCGACCTCGACCGCGTGCGCGTCGGCGACGTCGGCGTGTTCAGCTGGGGCGAGACGCAGAAGGGTCTCGACCACACCATGACCGTCTCGAAGGTGGAGTACGCACCCGACGGGCCGCCCGTCGTGTACTTCATCAGCCACAACGACGACGGCGAGTACCGCGAGCTGACCCACGCACTGTACGTCGAGCACCACGACTCCACGGCACGGATCTACCACATCCCCTGATGACGTGACGGGCGCCCCGGATCAGCTCCTGGTCGAGTCGGTCGTGACCAGCGGGTCCCCGGCGGCCGCGTCCTCGCCGGAGATGACGTGCAGTCCGCCGGTGAGGGCGTACTCCTCCTCGGGCGAGAGCACGAGGCGTTTGCGTCCGTAGATCGCGAAGCCGAGGAAGATCACGGCGTACACGACGACGATCGCGACGATCGCCGTCGTGTAGGCGGAGTTGAACAGCAGACCGACGAACACGACGGCGGCGATCGCCGCGGCCGAGTAGGCCCCCACCAGACCCCACGGGCTCTTGTAGGGACGCACCGCGTTGGGGAACTTCGCGCGCAGCACGATGAAGGAGACCATCTGCAGGAAGTAGGCGAGCACGGCGCCCCACACCGCGATGTTGAGCACGATGGCACCCGCCGGGCTCGCGTCGCCTCCGGCTGCCTGAACGACCACCAGCGCGACGAAGCCGACGACGGCGCCGAACACGAGCGCCACCCACGGCGTCTTGCTCTTGCCGGTCAGCGACAGCCAGCGCGGGTAGTACCCGGCGCGCGAGAGCGAGTACATGTTGCGCCCGTACGCGAACATGATCCCCATGAGCGAGGCGAGCAGTCCGATCAGCGCAAGCAGCGACAGCAGCGCGGCGACCTCATCGCCCACCATCGCACGGAACCCGTCGAGCAGCGGCTCGAGCGATCCGCCGGTCGCCTCGGCCCCCAGCACACCGGTGTTGAGGAAGAGCACGATGAGGCCGGTGACGATGAGCGTCCCCCGTGCCCACAGGCCCGCGCGTGGGATGTCCTTCGTCGGGTCGTGCGATTCCTCCGCCGCCAGCGGCAACTCTTCGATGCCGAGGAAGAACCACATCGCGAACGGCAACGCCATGAGGATCGACCCCACACCGAACGGGAGGAATGCGCTCTGCCCGGCATCCGGCTCGATGTTCCACAGCGACGCCCAGTCGAACTGCCCGCTCACCAGGGCCATCACTCCGAATACGACGATGATGCCGATCGAGATCACCGATACGACGATCGCGAAGGTGAACGAGATCGCCGCGCCGGCGGCGTTGAGCGCGATGAAGGCCGCGTACAGGATCAGCCACCACACGAAGGGGGGCAGGCTCACCCCCGTCAGCAGCGACAGTGCCGAATCGGCGTACTGACCGGAGAAGTACACGACGACCGCCGTCGTGGCGACGTACTCGACCGTCTCGGCCAGGCCGGTCGCAAGGCCTCCCCACGGGCCGAGCGCGGAGCGCGCGAACGAATAGGCGCCACCGGTGTGCGGCATGGCTGCGGCCATCTCGCCGATGGAGAAGGTGAGGCCGTAGTACATGATCACGAGCGCGACGAACGCGATGAGCATGCCGCCGAAACCGGCGTATCCGATGCCGAAGTTCCATCCCGAGAAGTCGCCCGAGATCACCGCGGCGACCGCGAGACCCCAGAGGCCCCACACCCCCGCCGATCGCTTCAGGGAGCGCTTCTCGAAGTACGTGGCGTCGGCGCGCGTGTACGTGGCACCACCGTGGGTGCGCGTCTCGGTCGTATCAGACATTCTTCCTCCGCGGTCGGGTGGGAGCGGGGTTTCGGCGAGCGCGACGTGCTCCTGCGACACAGTTTGCTCACGAGCCGCTTCGGGAGCGATGGCACAGAGTTTCCCCCGCGTTACAACGCCGTCGCCTGGATGAATGGCGCGTTACGGACCCGCCGCACCGCCACACGAGGGGTGGGAGCACGCCCCGGCGCCGGTCACCCTCCGGTGCGCTTCCACCGGGCGCCGTGCTTGCGCAGCGTGATGCGGGTCCGGTCGGCGCGGAAGAAGTCGTGAGCGAACTCGAAGGGGACCGCATCCTGCCCGTAGGTGACGCGGTGGATCTCCAGCAGCGGGTCGCCGACGGCCACACCGAGGATCGTCGCCTGCTCGACCGTCGCCCGCACGACGTCGATCGTCTCGCTGGCGGACATCGCCTCGATGCCGTACCGCTCGGCGAGCATGCGGTACACGCTCTGGTCGTGCGAGACCGAGGCGAAACCGGGCACGAGGTGCAGCGGCAGGCTCATCGAGTCGAGCGACAGTGGCACCGAGTTCGCGTCACGGCGCCGGCGCAGCCGGAACACCGGGGCGCCCGCCGCCAGGCGCAGCGCCCGGCATTCGATCGGCGTCGCGACGGCGATCTCGGCGCCGAGCACCTCGGTGTCGCAGCGAAAACCCTGCTGGCGCAGCATGTCGGGCACGCCTTCGATCGCGTTGAGATGACGCTCGATCTTGCCGTCCCAGCTGAAGACGCCTCCCGCGCGGCCGATCGTGCGGCGGATGCGGCCCTCGCTCTCGAGGACATCGAGCGCCGCCCTCAGCTCGGACCGCGTCACGCCGAACTGCTCGGCCAGACCCCGCTCCGACCCGATGCGCTCGCCCGCGTCGAAATCGGACGTGTCGAGGTGGCCCACCAGCCTCTCGTACAGTTCGCGCGTCCGACTCATCTCACTGTCGTTGTACCGCCTCGGACAGCGCCGTGTCCAACGCCGTGATCGCGCGGGGGATGTCGGACTCGGCGAACGCCAGCGGCGGGCGCAGCTTGAGGACGTTGTTCGACGGCCCGCACACGCTCGTCAGGACCCGCTGCCGACGCAGTCCTTCGATCACGTCGAGGGCGATCGTCGTCGCCGGTGTCCTGCTGTCGGCGTCGAGCACGAGCTCCACTCCGGTGTAGAGCCCGGCACCGCGGACGTCGCCGATCACTGCGTGGGATGCCGACAGCTCGCGCAGCGCGGCGCGGAACGCGATCCCGGTGGCGAGCGCGTGTTCCTGCAGTCCTTCGCGGCGGATCGTGTCGAGCACCGCTTGAGCGGCGGCGACGGCGACGGGGCTGCCGCCGAACGTGTTGAAGTACGGCCGTCCCGACGCGAAGGGCTCGAGCACCGCGTGACGGGCGATCATCGCCGCGACCGGGTACCCGTTGCCCATGGGCTTTCCCGTCGTGACGATGTCGGGCACGAGGCCGTGGCGCGCGAAGCCCCAGAACTGCTCACCGGTGCGCGCGAACCCGGGCTGCACCTCGTCGGCGATGAACACGCCGCCGCGGTGCTGCACCAGCTCGATCGCCGCCGAGATCATGCCGGGCTCGCCCGTGAACACCCCGTCCGAGGAGAACGAGGTGTCGGCGATGAGGCCGGCGAGTTTCTCTCCCGACGCCTCGATGTCGGCGATCGCGGCGCGCACGTCGTCGAGGAACGCCCGGCCCGCGGCATCCGACGACCCGTGACGATACGTGTCGGGGGGGTCGATGACGCGCAGCGCGGGGTCCATCGCCTCGGCACCGGACAGCGACGGCGAGTGCGCCGTGACCAGCGCAGTGTTGCCGTGATAGGCCTCGCTGGTGGCGATGTAGGCCTGCCCGCCGGATGCCTCGCGCCCGACGCGAAGGGCGAGATCGTTCGCTTCGGAGCCGGTGCACACGAACATCGTCTGGTAGTCGTCTTCGGGCAGGGTCGAGACGAGGTCGTCTGCGTAGTCGAGGATCGCCGGGTGCAGGTAGCGGGTGTGCGTGTTCAGGGTCGCGAGTTGCCGGGACACGGCTTCGACGACGGCGGGGTGGGCGTGCCCGAGCGAGGCGACGTTGTTGTACAGGTCCAGGTACTCGACGCCGTCGGCATCCCACACCCGTGCGCCCTGTCCGCGGACGAGGGCGACGGGCTCGCGGTAGAACAACCGATACGCTGAGCCCAGCCTCTCGCGCCGGCGCTCGACGAGGGAGCGCAGATGCTCGGGAAGGGCGTCGGCGTCAGCCGCCTTGAAGCTGTTGCCGTTGAGGATGCTGGCGTTGCCGGTGGATGGTGGGGCCGCCGGCGAGGGCGCGGAAGAGGTGCTCACCCCTCTATCGTCGCCGGGAGGGCCCCGAGAACGCCAGCACCGTGTTTCCCGGCGATTACAGTCGCCTCGCGCCGTGTGAATGGCGCGTAACGGATGCCGCGGTCCGTCCTTGGACGGCAGGTGGCGCGGCTACATTCCCAAGCATGACGATCAGCGAGACCTCGCCGCAGCTCGACGTCCCGCAGTCCGACGCGCCTCAACTCGACGTGTTCGCCCAGTTGCGGCGAGGCGAAGCGGCACCGACCTGGGTCTCGGACGGGATCCTGCGCGCGTGGGACCTGGATGCCACGAGCGTCGTGACCCTCATCGTGCTGTCGGAGAACGTGACGTTCAAAGTCTCGACGGGTTCCGGAGAGCCGATCATGGTCGTGCGACTGGGCCGGCCCGGCTACGCCGCGAGCACGGACCACATCCGCGCCGAGCTGCAGTGGGTCGAAGCGCTCCGGGACGATGCCGGCATCCCGACGCCCGCTCCCGTCCGCGGGCAGGGCGGCGACTTCGTGCAGTTCCTCGACGACGCCTCGGGGGCGCGGTGGTCGGCGGTCGCGTTCGGTTTCGTCGCGGGTTCGGTGCTCGAGGACGAGGGTGCCGACCCGGCGCACTTCCACGAGATCGGGCGCCTCACGGGGCTGCTCCACGAGCACGCACGCACGTGGGAGCCGCCCGCCGCCTTCGTGCGGTTCGAGTGGGACGTCGCCGACATGGTCGGACCCGCCGCCCGCTGGGGCGACTGGCGCGATGCCGACCTCACCGACCCCGACCGGGCGATGCTCGTCCGCGCCGAAGAGCGCGCGAAGGGAATCCTCGCCGATGCCGGAGTCGATCACTCGCCCGACCATTTCGGCCTCATCCACGGCGACCTGCGTCCGTCGAACGTGATGCGGATGAGCGAGGGAGAGCATCCGCTCGTCATCATCGACTTCGACGACTGCGGCTTCGGCTACTACCTGTACGACTTCGCGGCGGCGCTGACGTTCTACGAGCACCGCCCGGCGGCGCGGGAGATGGCCGAGCGCTGGCTCACCGGGTACCAGACCGTCCGCCCGCTGTCGGCCGTCGATCTGCGTGTCGCGGGCGCGTTCTCGTTGCTGCGCCGCTTGACGATGCTCGGCTGGGCGACGACCCACCGCGCGGACGCGCTCCCACCCGACCTGTGGGACGAGAACCTTCCGGGCACGGTCGAGGTCGGCGCGCGCTTCCTCGCCGACCCGGAGTGGCTCACCCGCTGAGTCTGCGCACGACGAAGGGGGCGGATGCCGCAGCATCCGCCCCCTTCGTACGTTTCGTCTCGTACGTTCGTCTCAGTCCGGGTCAGGCGCCCGCGACGATGTCCGCGGTCGCCCCGATGGCGGCGGATATCGTGGCGAGCGCGGCCTTCTCACCGCGCGGGCCGTGCTCGAACAGGAACCTGCCGTTCTCGGCATCCACCTTCACGTGGTCGCCGGGGTTCAGCTCGCCGTGCAGGATCCGCTCGCTGAGCTGGTCCTCGACCTCGCGCTGCATGGCACGGCGCAGCGGTCGGGCGCCCAGCGTCGGGTCGAAGCCGATCTCGATGAGGCGGTCCTTCGCAGCATCCGTCAGCTCGACCGTCATGTCACGATCGAGCAGCCGCTCGCTCAGCCGCTTCGTGAACAGGCCGACGATCTGACGGAGCTCGTCCTTGTTCAACTGCGGGAAGACGATGACGTCGTCGACGCGGTTGAGGAACTCGGGCTTGAAGTGACGCTTCAGCTCTTCGTCGACCTTGCCCTTCATCCGCTCGTACGTCGTCTGCGCGTTGCCCTCGACCTGGAATCCGACCGGGCCGCCGGCGATCGCCTGCGAGCCGAGGTTGGTCGTCATGATGATGACGGTGTTCTTGAAGTCGACGACGCGGCCCTGACCGTCGGTCAGGCGTCCCTCTTCGAGGATCTGCAGCAGCGAGTTGAAGATGTCGGGGTGGGCCTTCTCGATCTCGTCGAACAGCACGACCGAGAACGGCTTGCGGCGCACCTTCTCGGTGAGCTGGCCGCCCTCTTCGAAGCCGACGAACCCGGGAGGGGCACCGAACAGCCGCGAGACGGTGTGCTTCTCGCCGAACTCGCTCATGTCGAGCGAGATCAGCGCACCCTCGTCGTCGAACAGGAACTCCGCGAGCGCCTTAGCGAGCTCGGTCTTGCCGACGCCGGTGGGCCCGGCGAAGATGAACGAGCCGCTCGGGCGCTTGGGGTCCTTGAGGCCGGCACGCTGACGACGGATCGTCCGCGACAGCGCCGCGATCGCCTCCTCCTGGCCGATGACGCGCTGGTGCAGCGCCTTCTCCATGAAGACGAGGCGGCTGGTCTCTTCCTCGGTGAGCTTGAAGACGGGGATGCCGGTGGCCTGCGCCAGCACTTCGGCGATGAGGCCCTCGTCGACGACCGCGCGCGAAGCGACGTCGCCGCTTCGCCACTGCTTCTCGAGGCGCAGCCGCTCGGCGAGCAGGCTCTTCTCCTCGTCGCGCAGGGCAGCGGCCTTCTCGAAGTCCTGCTCTTCGCTCGCGAACTCCTTGTCCTCGCGGACCTTCGCGATCTTCTCGTCGAACTCGCGCAGCTCCGGTGGGCTGGAGAGGATGCTGAGGCGCAGCCGAGCGCCCGCCTCGTCGATCAGGTCGATCGCCTTGTCGGGCAGGAACCGGTCGGAGATGTAGCGGTCGGCGAGGTTCGCCGCCGCGACGATCGCGCCGTCGGTGATCTGCACCTTGTGGTGCGCCTCGTAGCGGTCGCGCAGTCCCTTCAGGATGTTGATCGCGTGGGGCAGGCTGGGCTCGGCCACCTGGATCGGCTGGAAGCGGCGCTCCAGCGCGGCATCCTTCTCGAAGTGCTTGCGGTACTCGTCGAGGGTCGTCGCGCCGATGGTCTGCAGTTCGCCGCGCGCGAGGAGCGGCTTCAGAATGGATGCCGCGTCGATCGCGCCCTCGGCGGCGCCCGCGCCCACGAGGGTGTGGATCTCGTCGATGAAGACGATGATGTCGCCGCGCGTGCGGATCTCCTTGGTGACCTTCTTCAGGCGCTCCTCGAAGTCGCCGCGGTAGCGGGAACCGGCGATGAGCGAGCCGAGGTCGAGCGAGTAGACCTGCTTGTCCTTCAGTGTCTCGGGCACATCGCCCTTGACGATCGCCTGCGCGAGGCCCTCCACGACGGCGGTCTTGCCGACGCCGGGCTCGCCGATGAGGACGGGGTTGTTCTTGGAGCGGCGCGACAGGATCTGCATGACGCGCTCGATCTCCTTCTCGCGCCCGATCACCGGGTCGAGCTTGTTCTCGCGCGCGGCCTGCGTGAGGTTGCGGCCGAACTGGTCGAGGACGGCGGAACCGCCCTGGGCACCGGCCTGCGCGTTCTGCTCGCCGGCACCGGCGGCGACGCCCGCGGGCTCCTTGCCCTGGTATCCGCTCAGCAGCTGGATCACCTGCTGGCGCACCTTGTTCAGGTCGGCACCGAGCTTGACGAGCACCTGGGCGGCGACGCCCTCGCCTTCGCGGATGAGGCCGAGCAGGATGTGCTCGGTGCCGATGTAGTTGTGGCCGAGCTGCAGCGCTTCGCGCAGGCTCAGCTCGAGCACCTTCTTGGCGCGCGGCGTGAACGGGATGTGGCCGGTCGGCTGCTGCTGGCCCTGGCCGATGATGTCCTGGACCTGCTCGCGGACGGCGTCCAGCGAGATGCCGAGGCTCTCGAGCGCCTTGGCGGCGACGCCCTCGCCCTCGTGGATGAGACCGAGCAGGATGTGCTCGGTGCCGATGTAGTTGTGGTTGAGCATCTTCGCCTCTTCCTGGGCGAGCACAACCACGCGACGGGCACGGTCCGTGAATCTCTCGAACATTCGTCGACACTCCTCCGGCGCACTCTCGGGTGCGCTTACGTCGAGGGTAACGACCGCCGGATGCCGGTATGCCCGTGTTCGCCGTCGGCGGAGCGCGCGGCGTAACCGACGGACGCCGACGGGCTGTCGACGGGGTGTCGACGGATGCCGGCACCGCCGGGCTGTCGACACCGCCGGGCTCCGGGATGCTCGCGGCACCCACCCACCGGTGATCGAGTGCCCGCGCGCAGCGGTGGGCCCACGCGGCGAGGGGCCCCGCGCAGCGCGGCAGCGCTGAGTGGGGTAGCCGTGGGGAGATCGAGATCACCCAAGCCGACTATTGACAGCACACCCCGACGTCCATATCGTTTATCGATAACAACGATTGTCGATAAGGAGCGATCGTGATGTCACCGACAAACCAGAGGCGGGATGCCGGCAGGTCGCGCCCCGACTCGGAGATCGGCCGCGCCGACCGCATCGCCGTGACCGCCATCCTCATCGTGGGAGGAGCGCTCGGCGGCTACATCGCCGGAAGCGGCCTCGTCACCGCACTCTTCCGGCTGATCGACCCGGCACGCTTCCCGATCACGCTTCTCGCCAAGATCCCCGTCGAGGCGGGCCCCGGCGTCGTCGAGGCGCACGGCGATTCGCTCGTCGTCATGGCCGACTCGCTGTCGTCGGGCGCGGTGTGGTGCTTCGTCCTCGCTGACCTCTTCGGCGCGGTCGGGGTCGGCTTGGCGACCGCCGCATTCGCGCTCGTGTTGGTGCGCATCGTGCACCGCAAGCCCTTCCACCGCACGGCGACGGCGGCCTCGGTCGTCGCCGGGTGCGCGACGATCTTCGGCAGCATGCTCAGCCAGTCCGTCGGCGGGTTCGGACGGATGATGGCTGCCACCGAACTCGGGCCGTCGCTCGGCGGGTTTCCGGAGCCCGCTTTCCTGCTCGAGCCGCTGCCCGTCGTCGTAGGCTTCGGCATCCTCGCTCTCGCCTACGTATTCCAGGCCGGCGAGCGCCTGCAGCGCGACACCGAAGGACTCGTCTGATGTTCTGGAGCTGGCATGTTGCGGCGCTGATCGGCGTCGTGGTTCTGGTCGGGGTGGCGATCCTCGCGTTCGGCGCGGCGGCGGTGAAGGCGAGACGCACCGACAATCCCTCGCCGGTCGTGTCGCTGACGCTCAGCGTCTCTGCCTTCGTGGCCGGCGTGTATGTGCTCGGGGCGATCATCACGGGGCTGAGCACCGCCCTGGCATCCGGTGTCACGATCACGGTGCCTGTGCAGACCTTCTGGCCCGAGCTGCCGGCCGGCATGTACCTCGAAGGCACAAGCGCGACGCTGGCTGGCGGCGGCTTCGCCTCGGCCGAGCTGTACATCGAGGGGTTGAGCCCGCTGACCCGCACGCTCTGGACGGCATCCCGCGTGCTCACGCTGCTCGTGCCGGCGGCGATCGCCGCGCTCATCGCCTACGCGTGCTGGCTGTTGCTCGGCGGGCGCCCCTTCGCAGCGGCACTCGCGAAGGTGACGTTCGCGACGGCGCTCGTGGTGCTCATCGGCGGCACGGCGATGCAGCTGCTCGGCGACATTGCCGGCGGCGCAGCGGCGCAGGAAGTTCTGGCCTGGACATCGGGCGGCTACGCCGAGGTCGCGGGCATCACGGATCCGGCCGCCGCGTGGTGGCCGCGACCTGGGCACGACGTCCAGTTACCACTGTGGCCGATCGGTGCGGCACTCGGGCTCGCCGCGCTCGCGGCACTCTTCCGGTACGGCGCCGGCCTACAGCGCGAGACGGAAGGACTCGTGTGAGCCCTGCGGACGACGACGAAGTCCTCGGCATCCACTGCCGACTCGACGAGCTGCTGGCCGAGCGTGGCATGACCCTCGCGCGCCTGTCCGATCTCGTGGGCGTCTCGGTCGTCAACCTCTCGGTGCTCAAGAACGACCGCGCCCGCGCCATCCGGTACTCGACCCTGTCGGCGATCTGCCGCGTGCTCGACTGCGAGGTGGGCGACCTGCTCGTGCGCGCCGACTGACCCGATCGCGTTCAGCAGTCGCTTCGGCACAGTGTGACGCGAGGACACTGTGCGCAAGCGACTGCCGAAAGTCGCGCGCCGGCACCCAGTCGCGTTCACCAGTCGCTTCGGCACAGTGTGACGCGAGAACACTGTGCGCAAGCGACTGCCGAAACCAGGGAGACGATGGCCTACCGGCCGCGACGCGCGAGCGCGGCACGAACGCGGGCGATAACCGTATGTGGCGCACCGTAGAGCTGTGCTCTCGTCACGCGGATAACGATCCAGCCCATCGCCGCCAACTGCTCATGTCGGGCGATGTCCTTGGCCCATTGCTCGGGATCGGTGCGGTGCTGATCGCCCTCGTACTCGACGGCGATCTTGAGGTCCTCGTACGCGAGGTCAACGACCGCCACCAGATTGCCGTACCCATCACGGACGATGACATTGAGCGATGGTTCCGGCAGCCCGGCATCCATGATCTCGCATCGAGAGCGTGTCTCTCCCGCCGAGGCGCTGCGGGTACGCACGCGCCCCACCACCGCGCGAAGCCGTCGCACCCGGCCCAACGCCCGGCGCCGGCGATGGCGATCAGCTGGTCGAGCGTGGCTATCGGATCGCGGTCTTCACGGAAGATGCGCTCCCTCACGATCGAGTCGCCGAGGCCGATGAGCTCGTAGTCAGACGTGAGCACCGACCCCATCGAGGCCCAGGTCGACGCCGGATCGGTAACGCGCAGACCACGGTGTTCGACGACGGTCGCAAGGTGCGGCTGCAGCTGATGCCCGACGATCCCGGTACGCCGCGGGTGTCGCGCCGGCGCGAGCACCCCGACATCGAGGTCTCTGGCCGGATGGAACAGCGCGCTCGGCAACGACAGCTGCCACACAGCGGCAGCGGTCGCGTGGCTGAACACCTGGTTGTCATGCATGACGCGCGCGTACACTCGCGCGCGCTCGACGAGCGCTTCGCGGCGGCGCTCGTACTCGGACCAGCCGTTGTTCTCACCCGCAGCCCGGCCGCGCAGACGCAAGCCGCGATGCGGAATCGTCAGGTCGGACGCACGCAGCCGTGAGCGAGGAACGCCGACGTCGCGCGCCTCGTCGATCGTGAAGAGGTGCCCGATGGATGCCGGAAGGTCATTGCGTCGCATCTCGGTATCGTGGCGTGTCGCGTACCGCGTGCGGCGGCTCGCGCCCCGATCAGTGGACAACTTCCCGGATCCACCGGTTGGGGAGGGGCCGATGACGGGACGCGCGATCGTTCAGCAGTCGGTTCAGCACGGTATCCGGCACGTGCACTGTGCGCGAGCGACTGTCGAGCATCACGCAGACGCGAGGCGGGATGCCGCCGCCTGCTCAGCCGGCGAGGGGGATGGTGATGGGGGTCGCGAACTCCGCACCGCCGCCGGTGAGGGTCACCGTTGCGATGCTGTCGTCGTCGACGTCGCCGACCGTCGCCAGCACGACGCGCGGGGCCATGTCCATCGTGCACATCTGGTCGGCGGGCGGATCGACGAAGACGACGGTGAGGGAATCGGTGGCGTCGGCGAGCACCTGGTCGACCCGCGGCGCGCATGAAGAGGAGCCCCACGTGAGGATCGCGAACTGACCGTCGTCGATCCACCCCGCCGACGGCGCGAACTCCTCGACCGGGCCACCGGAGTAGGGGTCGAGATCGGTCTCGCCCCGGGCATCGCCATAAGTCACAACGAGGTCGAGCTCCGCGGCGGCGTCGGCGTCGTCGGGCAGGACGACGAGAGACGCGCGCGGCACGAAGTCGGCCGTGCACACGACGTCGCCGGCGGGAGCCTCCAGCGTCACGGCGACCGAGCCGTCCGCCTGAAGGGTCACCGCTGTCGCGATCGGGATGCATCCGGACGATCCCTGGGTGACGATTGCGACCATCCGACCGCCGTCGAGCCACCCGGCATCCACATCGACCTCTCCTCCTGCGGCTGGAGCGCCGGAGCCCGAGGAGGCTGAGTTGGGCGTCGTGGAGGTGCAGCCGACGAGAGCGAGCGCACCGGCACCGATGACAGCGAGGAGCGAAAGCGTGCGGGAGATGGTCATATCAGCATCCTCTCGGCCTGCTCTGAAAACGACCCGCAAACGCGGTCACGCGCGGATAACGATCATTGCAGCGCGGATGTGAGCCGCGCGAGGTTGTCGAGCACCGTGGAGCGCAGCGGCTGCTGCATCCATTCCTCGAGCGTCAGCTCGCGGCTCAGGGCGCGGTACTCGTCTTCGACGCTGCGAAGCTGGGAGACGAACTCCTCGCCGCGCACGAGGAGCGAGATCTCGAGGTTGAGACCGAACGACCGCATGTCCATGTTGCTCGACCCGATGACGGCGACCTCATCGTCGATCGACATCGACTTGGAGTGCAGGATGAAGGGCCGCTTGTACATCCAGATCTTGACGCCGCTGCGCAGCAGTGCCTCGTAGTAGCTGCGCTGGGCGTGGTACACCATCGCCTGGTCGCCTTCTTCGGAGACGAACAGCTCGACGGTCACACCGCGCTGGCACGCCGTCTGGATCGCCAGGAGCAGCCCTTCATCGGGCACGAAGTACGGCGAGACGATGATGATCTTCTCGCGCGCCGCGAACAGCAGCGTCATGAAGAGCTTGAGGTTGTTCTGGAACTCGAACCCCGGGCCCGACGGGATGATCTGGCAGTCCAGGTCACCCTTGCCGGTGCGCACATCGAACAGCTCCATACCCTCGATGACCTCGTCGGTCTCGCTGTACCAGTCGCTGAGGAAGACGGCGTTGACGGATGCCACGACGGGCCCGTCCAGGCGGGCCATCATGTCTACCCAGTGCAGCCCGCGCTTGATGTTCTTGGGGAGGTTGTAGGTGGAGTCGGTGACGTTCTGCGAGCCGGTGAAGGCGACGTGACCGTCGACGACGAGGAGCTTGCGGTGATTGCGCAGGTCGGGGCGCTGGTACTTGCCCTTCAACGGCTGCACCGGCAGCATGAGGTGCCACTGCGCCCCCATCTCGTCCAGACGCCGGCACGTCTCTTTGTAGAAGGGCTTGCTGCGGTTGGCCCAGTGGTCCAGCAGCACGCGCACCACGACACCGCGCGCCGCGACCTCTTCGAGGGCACGGAAGAAGTCGTCTGTGGTCTGATCGGCCTGCAGGATGTAGAACTCGACATGGACGTAACTCTCGGCATCCCGGATCGCCTCGGCCATCGCGGCGATGCTCTCCTCGTACGACGAGATCATGCGGGCGTCGTTCTCGCCCGACAGCGGCATCGCGCCGAGGTTCCGGTTCAACCGCACGAGCTGCGCGAACCACACCGGGGGGTTCGGCCGGAGCGTGCCGAGGTCGAGTCCGTGGCTCGTGCGACGGATGTAGTCGTTGAGCTGCTCCTGCTTCTTGCGCCGCTTGCGGGGCAGCCGAGGCGTGCCGATCAGCAGGAAGAGCACCACCCCGATGATCGGGATGAAGTAGATCGCCAGGAGCCACGCCATGGCGGCTGTGGGCCGGCGGTTGCGCGGGATGATGATGACCGCCAGCACGCGGATCGTGACATCGACGATCATCAGGACCACGACCCACCAGGTCCACGTCCAGTCGACCGTGATGCTCAGCACTCGCACTCCTCCGCCCCGGCGCGATCCGCCGTCGGTTCAGCGTAGCGAGTATGGCGGACACGGCACGTCAGGCGGCGGCATCCTCACCCACGCCGGGTGCCGGACGGGGTGCCGACCGGCGCTTGGCACGCTCCTCGGCCTCGATCTTGGCGTACACGCGGCGTTCGGTGCGATCCATCCGAAGGATGGACCTCATCACGAACACGAAGAGGCCCAGCACGACGACGGTCGGCAGCAGCGCCCACACGACGGCGACCCAGTACTCATCCATGTCCCCATGGTACGCGGGGCTCATCGCCCTCTCCCCAGGCGGCTGTTTCGGGAAACTGTCCACGGATCCGGCATCCCCGCCGCCACGGCCCGGCCGGCGCGCGCAGGATCGGCTCATGCCCACCATCGCGAAAGCCGCCGACGCGGCACAGTTCCTCTCCCTCGTCCCCCGCCTGCTCGGCTTCGTCCCTACGCGCAGCCTCGTCCTGGTGCCGATGTGCCGCGGCCGAAGTCTCGGCGCACTGCGCGTCGATCTGCCCGTCGACGGCGACTCGGCCGTCGGCGACACCGTCGCCGCCACGACGATCGGCATGATGTGCCGCATCGCCGAGGCCGACGCGGCGATGGTCGTCGTCTACACGGATGCCGGTATCACGACCGCCCTACCGCATCGCGAGTTCATCGGCACGCTCCTGGCGCGCGCCGATGCGTGCGGACTGGCCGTGCCCGACGCACTCGTCGTCGCCGCCGACGGCTGGGCGTCGTACCTCGACGGCGACGTGTCGACCGGTGCACACTCCCTGGCCGAGCTCGGCGACCC
>NZ_JBASZT010000197.1:0-13692 GCF_049661145.1 Microbacterium sp. | reverse complement strand
CGCGGGCAACTCGAGCAGCTCTGCCGTTCAGGGGGTGTCAGATGGTCTGTGTAAGGGGTGCTTATCACCTCGAAGGAGAACATCATGGAGACCATGGCTGTCAGTCCGGAGCGCGAGGAGCGTCGCCGGCGTCAGAAGGAGCTTGCTGATTCGTTGAAGGCGTCGGGCGCGATGGACGAGATCTTCGCGAAGATCGACGCGGGCGAGGCGCTCACGGGTGAGTATGGGCTGCTCGGGGGCATGCTCAAGGCCGCTTTGGAGCGGGGCCTTGAGACCGAGTTGACCGAGCATGTCGGTTACGAGCGGGGCGACGCGGAAGCGTCGTTGTATCCGAACTCCCGCAACGGCACGACCGTGAAGACCGTTTCGACGGAGGTCGGTGACATCGAACTGGCTGTCCCGCGGGACCGTAATGGGACGTTCACGCCGATGCTGGTCCCGAAGGGGCAGCGCCTGTCAACGTCGGCTGAAATCTGACCCCTTTTCGTCGGCGAAAGTTGACGTAGCCCCTCGTTCACGCTCCTCGAGCCAGTCCCGGCGGCTGCGCCCCTCACCCCGGAACGGGGTCTTGGTGTTGATCTCATCGACCTGGACGGCGACCGCGTCGTTCAGCTCGTCGAGGGACGTGAACAGCCGGTCGGCGAGGTAGTGGATCACCCAGTTCGTGACGACCTTCACCTCCGCCTCGACGTTGCCCTTCTCGCGGGGCCGGTAGGCGCGGGTCGGGACCGCGGCCGCCCGGTACTACTCGAGGAACTCCGCATACGACGCGTTCACATCACGGGCCCGTTCGGTCTTGCTGATCTGGTTCGACGCGGTCGGCGCGTTATCCGGGATGAGCACCCGCCACCGCAGCGCAACGCGGTCACAGTCGTACCCTCACGCCAAAATCGACAGCACGACCCCGGCAACGATGCCGACCAGACCAACCCAGCGGACCGATGAAAAATCGAGGCTAAGCTTGTCGTTTAACCTCTGGTTGAGGGTTTGCTGCTGAGTGCGGCGCGTCGTGGCGAGGGAGCGGCCGTCGTCTTCGATGCTTCTTGTTGTCTACGCAAGAGCTTCGAGAACGGCGGCCGCTTCAATGATTATCGACCAGGCGCTGCACGCATCGCTACCGGGGCGCGCCGGTGTGCTCGACGGTTTCCGGATCGGCTTGTACGAGTGCTTCGAGCGCCGGGCTGATGTGCTGTCCGAGCTCGTGGACGCGATCGCCTGCATGGCGGCTCCGGTGACGGATCTGGCCAGGCTGTCTCTGGATCCCGCGCATCGCCGCGGACATGGCGCTCTGTATGACGCGCTGGCATGCGGGGTGATCGACACCGATCGGCTGCGTGCGCTTGTCGCTTCGTGCCCCGTCCCGAAGATCGCCTCACCGGACGGGCGGGAACGGCTCGTGCTGGGCGTGGACGTGTCAGAACTGGCTGCGCCCGGACGCGGGCACCAGCCCGGGCCGGTCGTTCTGTCACACCTATGCGCGGGGGCGCGGTCAGGCGCATATGATCCCGGGCTGGCCGTACTCGTTCGTTGCCGCGCTTGAGGCGGGGGCGACATCGTGGACGGCTCTGCTGGACGCTGTCCGGCTGCGCCCTGCCGATGACCTCACCGCCGTCACCGCCGCGCAGTTGCGCGCCGTGATCGGCGAATTGGCGCGGGCCGGGCATCATCGCTGCGGTGATCCGGACATCCTGGTCGTCCTCGATGCCGGTTACGACACGGCCCGGCTGGCGTTCCTGCTCGCCGACGAAAAGGGGTCAAAATTCAGCCGACGTTGACACCCGGTCGTGCTGGTGGGCAGGATGCGTTCGGACCGAGTGTTCCACGCCCCGGCCGGACCACGCCGGGGCCCGACGAAGGGTCGCCCGCCACGCCACGGCGCCAAGCTGACACTCCGCGACACCGGCAGCTACCCGGAGCCCACCTTTGCCACTGCGAACGACACCTCAAGGTACGGGCGTGCGGAGGCGATCGCGTTCAGCCGGATGCACCCGAGGATCACCGGCCGCGGCGGCTGGGCCGGTCACGACGGGCCCCTCCCGATCATCGCCGGCACCGTGATCCGGTTGCAGGTCGAGCGCCTGCCCGGTGACCGCGACCCGAAACCAGTCTGGCTGTGGGCCTCGAAACCCGCGCCCGATCACGACGCCGAACTCGATCACTGGTGGTCGATGTATCTGCGCCGGTTCGACCTGGAGCACACCTTCCGATTCCTCAAGCAGACCCTCGGATGGACCCGCGCCCGGCTACGCGACCCGGAAGCCGCCGACCGGTGGACCGCTCTGCTCATCGCCACGCACACCCAACTCCGCCTCGCGCGCCCGATCGCCGCCGATCACCGGCTGCCCTGGCAGCGTCCCCTCTCCCCGGAGGAACTGACCCCCGGCAGAGTCCGAGCAGGCTACCGACGCATCCACGCGACAGCCGCCCGTCCCGCGCGCGCGCCGAAACCCTCCCGAGCAGGACCCGGGCGCCCCAAAGGCAGCCGAAACCACGTCAAAGCCGCCATCCAACCCGTCGGAAAACAGCCTTCACCAGGTTAAACGACAAGCTTAGTCGTCAGTGGCGCGCGGTTCGTCGCTCGCGCCGTCGGCTCGCTGCGTCTGCGGATTCGCCGGACTGGTCTGCAAACAAGTCTGCGGTGCTATCGGGAACCGTACTTGCCGCGTCCCCCTCAACCGACGCCGCCCGGTAGTACTTTCCTGTGTACTGGTAGCCGTAGTAGCTTGCGCCGGCACCCTTACGCGGCACACGGTTGAGCACAACGCCGAGAGCGCGTCCCCCCGCGCGATCGAGGTTCTGGTGAGCCTTCGCGAGAGCATCGACGGTTGTTCGGCCAACGGTCGCGACGACGAGCGCACCATCGGTCGCGTGAGAGAGGACCGCAGCGTCCGTCACAGGGATGAGCGGCGGGGCGTCTACGATGACGAAAGCGTGCTTGCTCAGTTCGGCGATGAGGTCCCGCATGCGCTGAGATCCGAGCAACTCGCTGGGGTTCGGGGGCACGCGACCAGACGCCAGGGCGATCAGCTTGCCCGCGGTGATCTGCTGCGCCACGTCGGAGAAGGTCGCTCGACCGGCGAGGACATCGGTAAGCCCGGCTTCGCCGACGAGTCCGAAGATGCTGGCGATCATCGGGCGCCGCAAGTCGCCGTCGATCAGCACCACCGGCTGCCCGTTTGACGCGAGAGTTATCGCTAGATTGGCCGCGATCGTTGACTTTCCTTCGCCGGGCAGTGAGCTGGTGATAACGATGGAACGCGGCGGATTGTCGACATCCATGTACTGGATATTGGTGCGCAGCTCACGGATAGCCTCAGAGACGGCGTACAAGTGCACGTACTTGCTGGACGACGAGTTCCCGCCGTCCAGTGGAATGAGTCGGCTCTCTTTCGTGAAGCTTCGCTCATCGGGAATCGCGCCGACCACGTTGAGTCCAGTCTCGCGTTCGACCGACTCCGCGGAACGGATTCGGCGATCGAACACGAACCGCAATACCGCGTATCCGATGCCGAGCGCGAGCCCGACGAGTCCGCCGATGATGAGCGCCAATCGAGTGTTCGGGGAGCTGGGGCTGGATGGCAGCTGTGCGGACTGGCCGGGAACTAGTTCGACTGTGGCGCCGATAGCGCCGTCGCTCGTCTCGAGCTTCTGCACCTCCGCTGCCATTCCGTCCAGCCATGCGCCCGCCAGTTCGCGTGCCTCTTCCGGGCTGGACGCGTCTGCGGTCACCTGAATAATGACCGTGTCGAGGGGTGAACTGACGCTGACCTGCTTGACGAGTGCTTCGGGAGTCGTGTCGAGGTCGAGGTCCGTGATGACGTGGTCGGCCACCGAGCGCCATTCACCTATGTCGACGAAGGACTTGACCTTCGATTTCGCAAGCGTGTCACCGAGGCTCGCGTTGCCGGCACCGCCGGAGTCCGCGTCGCGCACAGCAGACACATAGCCTGTGGCGTCAGCGGTGTAGATCCGGGGCTGGATGGCAGCCCAGCCCCAGGCCACGCTCACCCCGGCTAGCGTGAGGACAACGACCCCGATCCAGTGGGCGCGCAGCACGCGCAGATAGTCACGGAGTTCCATGGTCCCCACTCTCAGTTACTCGGTCGCCGCCGCCGAACTCAGAAAGCTCGTGTGCTCGAACCGAGAAGGTCGTTGTTCGAAAGCGACCGCACAGATGTGCATCCGGCACGCTTGCGCAATCATAGCGGTCCGCTCCTGGTAGGTCCCCCCGAACTTCGTTCGCTTGGCAAGATGTCGATGGCTCCTCACGGAAGCCGTCGTCAACTTCACGTCAGCTTTCCGCGCCGAAGACCCCACTTGACGCAAGCAACTCCTCCTTCAGGTCGCCCTTGGGGAAGATGGTGCAGGCGCCACCTACCGTGCAGTCGACTACTCTCCGTCCTGCGCTTTCCCAGGCGGAGCGCGCGAGCATGTAAGAATACTCGATGGCTTCGACATCCGGCGTGAGCAGTTTTGTTCCGGGGGGATAGTAGTCGGCCGAGAAGTGGAATCGGTCGGATCCTCTGATCACTTCCACCGTGCTCGGAGCGGTCGTCTTCGGAAAGGTGTGATCCATGCCGACGATGAGCACCTTGTCCCAGCCGAGATGGAATGCTGTTTCGAGTGCCCAAAAGGTGACGGTCGCGCCGTGGTGTGAGCTCAGCCCTAGCCTGGTTGCAAAACGCCACGTTCGACTGGATTGCAGGAAGGCCACTCCATCTCGACGCGAGAAATCCTTGCGGCCGTGCGTGTGAGCGATGATGGGGCAAGGAACTCGGGAGATCTCCTTGCCGAACTGGCTGAGGACCAGGGGGTCGTGGACGCACAAGATCGTGGGCGGCGTGGGGACGTGGCCTTCGAGCAGGTAACCCCTATTGAGGACGATATGGGGTCGGCCCGCAAGCAGAGCGAGGTCGGTGTTGGCGATGCTCGGTCCATTGCAGACGATGACCCCGGTCAGCCCGCGCTGACTATCGTGGAGTTCGTTGATGACTGCGGATGTTCGGCGGCCGTCTTCGGAGCGGCCGTAGGCGAAGTGACGCAAGGGAGCCGAGCAACGCGCCACCCAGGCCCGGGCGGTGTTCAGCGGCCTTCGCCAGAAACCGGAACCGTAATAGTCATCGCTGGCGAGCTTCGGCGGTCGCTTACCTTTTGGAGGGCGAGCGAAGACTGTATGCACTGGCGTTTTCCTGCTTCCGTTGCCGACATCACCATGAACGAGCCTAGCTGGTGCCGAACGACTTGTTGGCCGAGCGGATCGTCCGAAAGCTAACCGAGAGGACAAGTACTACGCGGAGTAGAAGACCCAAGTTCACCCCTCCAAGAGCACCCGCGGTACCACCAAAGCATGCACCCACGGCAACGAGCGGTAGCCCGACGACCATTCCCAGGGCCAGCGAGACGGTCGCGACGCTCAAGCGCCCGACCACAGGTAGGACTGCTTTTACGACAACCGCATCCAGGTAGGCGAGGGCGATCGAAGCCGCGACTAGTAGTGCGGTGAGCGTATCGACGGGAATCGTCCCGCTCCCGAGCGTGTGCACAAGCGGGCCGATCATGGGCCACAGGACAAGCAAACCCAGGACGGCGGAGGCAACGATGCAGACGAGAGCAAAGCTCAGCTGCTGCCGAGATTTGCGGACGGTCGGGACCCAAGCCTGGATTGCAGTGATGATCGGTGAGAGACCTGTGCCGATCTGGCGAGCGACCCGATCGTAGAGTGCGAAGGCCGGCTGGACACCAGGCGCAACGAGATACACGATGACTATGGGGGCACCCGCGTAGGCCATTGACAGGATTCCCGCGCTTAGGCCATGACGCCGAGACCAGAGCACACGAGACAGCCGTTCCGTCTCGGCCGATGCGGGGCGCGGGTTGCTTCGCAGGACCCACCAGTTCGCAATGGCCGCCGAGACGATCATGGAAACCGCTTGCATGCCGGCGCCGATGACCGCCGAGGCACCCATCAACATCATGACGATCCCGATCACGCTCAGGACAACCCGCGGGACAGTCTCGAGGAGAAGGTTGGCGTAGGGGCGGCGAATTCCCGCGAAGAACCAGAGCGGGGAGAGACCGCCAACCACACTAATTGTGCCGCCAATCATGACAGGGAGGGGGTCGCCGGGGTTCAGAGCAACGCCGAGCAGGAGCGCAAGCGCAATCGTCGGGACTAGGAGCAGGAGGCGCGCCTTCACGGAGTAGCGAAACTCCATCGCCCGTTCTGCGGTGCTGGCGTGAGCCACGCGAGCCGGTCCGTCAACGTTCCATCCCCAGCCGACGACGACGGAGAGGAATGCCGCGACGCTCTGCCCCAAGGCGATCTGCCCCCAGACATCAGCGCCGCTGGCGGAGATCATCACCGGAATCATGATGAGGGACAGCAGCGCGAGCAACAGCGTCGAGAAGGAGAACCCCAGCGCAAGACTCCCAGCGCCGCGTAGCGCGGAGGTCAGTCGGGAGAGGGGGTTCCCAGCGGGATGTGGGTCGGTCACGGGCGCCCCGGGTCACGCACGCTCGGACAGCATCTCGATGAACTCGCGCACCGCTCCCTGTCCGCCGGGTCTCGACAGAACGACATCAACTTGCCTCTTCACCGTGTCGACCGCGTCAGCCGGACACGCCGTGAGTCCGCAAACGCTCATCGCTTCGAGGTCGTTGAGGTCGTCTCCAACGTAGGCGATCTGTTTGAGGAGGATGTCGAGATCTGTGGCCAGCTCCTCTAGGTGCTTCGCCTTGTCGGCGACCCCTTGGTAGACGCGCTCGATCCCGAGTTCCGCGGCTCGGCGGATCACCACGTCTGATCGTCGTGCGGTGAGGATAACGGGAACGATGCCGATGCGCGGCAACAACTGTGCTATGCCGAATCCATCTTTCACGTTGAAGGCCTTGGTCTCCGTCCCAGCAGTGCCGAACGTGATACGGCCGTCGGTGAGAGTGCCGTCCACATCCATTACGAGCGCTCTGATGCGCGCGTCGCCCTTTTCCCCGCCAGCGCGGCGCGGAAAACTTCTCCGAACGAGACCGTGCGCGAGGAGTGCATTGGCAACTGCGAAATCGACCTCCTCATCAATATCGACGGCCTCGATCTCATCCACGGTCACCAGGAGTGCGCGGTCACCCACGCGGCGGCCGCTTTCGGTAAACACCTCGCGGCGAAACATGAAGTAGCCGCTCGTCTCGATGAACATAGGAGGAAGATCCTGAGTGCGTGGGATCCGTCGTGGATCGTAATTCAACGGCCTTCCATCCGACCAGTAGAAGTCTCGTGTCGGACGCACTGTGAGTGCTGAGTCGTAGCCTCCGCTCACCACACCGGTGATTCCGGCGCGGACGCTTGCGGTGGAGAGGAAGGGTGACGTGGCGTGGGCGAGGATATAGAGATCCGCATCAACTGCGGCGGTAAACGCGGAGAGGATGTCGTTCGAAGTCGTCTGCGCGGTGTCGAGCGTCGCGCTACGCCGAAGGAAGGTGGCTCCGTCTCGTTCGACCATCTCGGCGATGCTCTCGTCGCTGCAGTACACGACGACCTCGTCGATCTCCTCGACCTCGGCAAGCGTTCGCAACAGATGGGATGCCATGGGGATCCCATCGTGCATGAGCCGGGTGTTCTTACCTGGCGTGCGCTCGTTGTTGAGCTTCAGCGGCACGAGTGCGACTATCCTCACTTCTTCAGCACTCCGACCATTTCATCGCCATCGAAGACGAGAAGGGATGCAACGCCCGCCCGTTCCATCTTCAGCATGGCATCCTCGATGCGCGTGCCTGTCTGCACGGACAGCGGATCGCGGCTCATGATGCTCTCCGCGGTAAGTGCAAACACCTCCTTGCCGAAGCGGTCCAGCGCGCGTCGAAGGTCGCCATCGGTGATGATCGCCCACTCAGCACCCGATTTCGATACGGCGACTCCTAGGCCGGCGTCGGCGATGCGGCTCGCGATCGTCAAGAAGCTTGCCGTTGCCTCGACGATGGGTGGGGCGGTGGCCGACATCTCGTCTTCGACGCGGGCGAGGAGTCGGCGTCCGAGCGATCCTCCGGGGTGGTAGCGGGCAAAGTCGGCGGCGGTGAAGCCCCGCGCCTCCATGAGAGCGACGGCCAGCGCATCGCCCATTGCAAGTGCCCCGGTCGTCGAGGCAGTGGGGGCGAGTTGCAGTGGGCAGGCTTCTTGGGGTACTCGTACGTCGAGATGAAAGCGTGCCGCCTGCGCGATTGTGGAGTTGCGGTTTCCGGTCATAGCAATGAGGAGGTTCCCGTTGTCGCGAAGGTAAGGGAGCAGTCGGACGAGCTCGCCTGTCTCACCGGAATTGGAGATGGCAATGAAGACGTCCTCGGGTGTCACCATACCGAGGTCGCCGTGGTATGCCTCACCCGGGTGCATATAGAAGCTCGGCGTACCCGTGCTCATCAAGGTTGCTGAGATCTTGTGCGCGATGATGCCCGACTTTCCCATGCCGCAGACGATAACCCGGCCGGCGGCGTGCAGGAGTTCTTCGATGGCGTTGCTGAACTCGTCATCGACACGTTCGGAGATTCGCAGGATGGCGTCGGCTTCGATTCGTAGGACACGCTCGGCGGCCTCTCTTGCGTGTATAGCGCGCTGCTTGCGGTCCTTATCCGTTGGCGGCATAGTAGCTCTCCACGATGTGTCGTCGGTATCCGTACTCATCGCCATCCTTGTTCGCCACGTACTACGGTCATCTGAGACGCTTATGCGATCGAGAGCGGCGGGAACGACTTCACGACGCGGTCCACCGCGAGCATCTGCGATAGGAATGGATCGAGTAGCCCGAGCGGCAAAGCGCTCGGACCGTCGCACTTGGCGTGATCTGGGTCATGATGCGCCTCAACGAATAGGCCGGCGACGCCGACAGCCATGCCCGCCCTGGCCAACTCGGCAACTTGGCGCCGCCGCCCGCCAGAAGCGCCGCCACCTGGCTCGCGTCGTTGAAGGCTGTGGGTCACATCGAAGATGACCGGCAACTCGCCGGTGACCTCTCGCATCTCGCGGAAACCGAGCATATCGACCACCAGATTGTCGTAACCGAACTGGGATCCGCGCTCGCATAGGAGAATCCGCTCGTTCCCCGCGTCTTTGATCTTCGTGGTGATGTGCGCGATCTGGGCCGGACTGATGAATTGCGGCTTCTTGATATTGACAACCCGGCCAGTCTCCGCGATCGCGTACACGAGGTCTGTTTGCCGAGCAAGGAAGGCTGGAATCTGGAGGACGTCGGCGACCTCGGCTACGGGTGCCGCCTGCGCGATCTCGTGTACATCCGTGATAATCGGTACCGCGAACCGCTCTTTCACCGCTGCGAGAACGGCCAGACCCGCGTCGAGGCCCACACCACGATAGGAATTGAGTGAAGTGCGATTCGCCTTGTCGAAGGAGGCTTTGAATACCCAGGGTATCCCGAGTCGATCGGTTACCTCGCGGTACTTTTCGGCCGTTCGCAGTGTGGAATCGCGGTCTTCGATGACATTGATGCCGCCGAACAGCACGAATGGAGCGTCATTGGCGACCTCCACCCCGAATCCGACGTCGATACGCGGGGGGTTCTCGCTCACAGTTTTCCTCGTTTCCATGCGGAAGATCGGCCGTGGGGAATCACGCACCGGCTGAACAGGCCTGGGTATCCCGGAGGGTGGGGCTAGGCCGCGACGGGCGTATCGTTGCCCTGAACTAGAGCGTAGTTCAGTTCCTCGAACTTGATCGTACTGAGGCTCATCGAGTTGTGCGGCCGCCGCGTAGCGCCGCGCTGCTCGGCGACCGCGAGGGTTGCGGTACGCGTTGTCGCCGGTTAGTGGAACTCGAGCCCGTAACCTCTGCGGCTGACGAGTTCGAACGGAGCGCGAGCACAAGGAAGATGATGATTGCTGCGAACGCGGGCACCTGGGCGCCCAGCGGGCCCCGAAGAAGACCGAACATGCTGAAAGCGGCGACCGGAGCCAAGAGCGCCCACTTCGATCGAGGGTGCGTCAACCACTCGGAATCCAACCTTCCGGAAATCCACCCGAGCCATAGCATTCCCAGCGCCAAGCCGATGAGCCCGAACTGCAGGTAAAGCTCGGCGTGCAAGGGAAGTGACAGGTTGGTGAACGTGTAACCCGCGTCTTCGGCGACCCGCACGCTCGCGGGGATCGCCTTCCATTCCCAGAATGAACGGGGAACGAAGAACAGCGCGGACGACAGCAACTCGTTTCCCCACGTGTACCCGTGCGTCTCCACGAAGCGAAGCGTATTGACGACTTGCTGGAAACCGTCGAAGTCAGCGCCAGCGAAGGTGTCCTGTGTCACGTCGCCCAAAGAGGAGCCCGCGTACCGGAACGCATTGGCCAGGGGGTAGACCAGCAGGGTGCCGACGAGACCCCCGGCGAGGAAGAGGTATCCCGAGAAACGGCTACGCCACTCGAACAACTGAAGGGCGGCGCCGCCGATGGCGATCACAGCGATGAACCTCGTTTGCGAGACCGGGTTGGCGAAGAATGCGCACCCGGCAAGACCGAGGGCGAGATGGAACCACTGCGAAATGCCGACGCTCCTACCCTGCCATCGGGTGCTCTTTAGCCCAATAATCGCGAGGAGGAGAACGGCGATCGCCAACGACGATGGGAGAACGGTGTAGAGGGCGTACTCGACGCCGCCGACACTCGCCGAACCGATGCCAGCATTGTTGAGTGCCTCGGCACGTTCCGTCCGTGCCACGAAGTAGTTGGACATCCCCAGCACCCGGATGGCGTTGGCGCCTACGACGATCAGTGCCACCGAAAGTAGCCATTGTATGGGGGTCCGGACGGTCGAGTGCGTCGGGGGTCTTCTTCGAGTACGCTCGTTGCGTTGCCCAAGTCGGTTCCCGACCCAGAATGCGGCTGCCGCGAGCGCGGTGAGAGCGAGAGCGTGCCGCATCGCACCTGTGTCGCTCAGGATCGTGAGATCACCCCACGCGACTCTGCGAATGCTCATCTGCATGATCGGCCCGACGCCGAGCCATGCGAACGTGAAAATATAGAACGCGGCGGCGACCGGTCGTAGACCGGACGCCACCGACTGCAGGGCGCCTACGAGGGCGATTACGGCGACCGAACTCGCCAGAACGAGCGCAATGGTGTCGGGGACGTCGCGGACGAGGAACAGCACGACGGCCGCGGCCAGGAGGGCCAGCGGGAGCGCCCACACGCTCCGCGACGATTCCCAAGTCCGAGGCATGGGGTCAAGAGTACTGGCAGGCGACGTAAGTTCCCGTCCGCGGTTCATCGAAAGGCGCGCGATTGCGGGAAACATGAGCGATGTATCCTCCCGGTGTGAGCAGACTCAGCGCGTTGCGAACCGGATCGCCCCGTACTGTGGCCGATCTCTATGTGCGTGGACGCTCAAACAGTCTCAACCTCATCCGGTTGTTTCTGGCGTCGGCGGTTGTCGTCTTTCACACTTACGCGGCGGCGGGCATCACCTATCCAGGAGGGGGGATTCAGACCCTCATCGGCAACTTCCCAGTAAACGGGTTCTTCACCATCTCCGGCTTCCTGATCTATCAGAGTTGGGCGCGACGACCCCACGTCACATCCTTCCTGCTCGCGCGCGTAGTCCGCATCTACCCGGCCTTCTGGGCCTGCCTCGTCATCGTCGCGCTTGTCTTCGCGCCGATATCGGTGGCGATCCAGGGCCGTGATGCATTCGCCCAGGCTTTCTCCTGGGAGTCCCTCACATACGTGGTCAAGAACGTGAGCCTGGCTATGCTCCAGTGGGACATAGCAGGCACACCCGCGAACGTTCCCTATCCAGATGTTTGGAACGCCTCGCTCTGGACTCTCGCCTGGGAGTTTCTTTGTTACCTCGCGCTCATGGTGCTTGGCTTGTTTGGGATGACGAGCCGGAGATGGATCCTCCCGACCGCCTTTGGCTTCGCTGTGCTACTGAACGTCGTGTCGATGTTTCCCGCCATGTACGTCGAAGCGGTCGCGCGGACCGGCCGATTTTCCATTTTCTTCCTCGCCGGCGCCCTGGCTGCTCAGCACGCTCATCGGATCCCCGGATCATGGAGCGTCGCGGTGACCATGCTCGCGGTGACTGGGGCGAGCGCGTGGATTCCGAATGGCTGGAACATCGTGCAGGCGCCGACGGCGGCGATCGGCCTCATCATCTTGGGTGGCCTCTTTCAACCGTCGTGGGCACAATTGCGCAACGACATCTCGTACGGTGTGTACATCTTTGCTTTCCCCGTGCAGCAACTGCTGGCGGTCGCCGGGTTGGGATACCTCGGCGTGTTCGGCTTCTCCCTGCTCGCGCTCGCAATCACGGTGCCGTTCGCTGTAGCGAGCTGGTTCTTGGTTGAGAGGCCGGCTCTTGCGCTGCGCAAGCGCTCCCCGGTGCGTACTCGGGGCCGGGCGACCAGCGCTTCGCCAGAGGGTGCGTCCGCAGCTCCGTAGGGTCCGATGGGAGCCGGTCCCGTCTCGCCGACACTGAGTCCGTGGAGGGCTCATCGGATACAGTGCCTAGCAGACTGTCGCGTCTAGCTCCCATGCGGGAGCCGCCTCGACACAGCGGATGCGCGACGCGCACCCGAACGCGACACTAGATGAGTGAGTCCGATCGTCTTCAGTGGTCGTAGGCGATGAGGGATCGCTTGTTGGGTGCGTCGATGAGCCAGTTGTGCCAGATGCCGGCGGCGAGGGCGAGGAGTCTGGCGGCGACGCGGGAGTAGACACCGGCGATGGTGCGTCCGCCGTGGTGTTCGAGGGTGAGCTGGCCTTTGAGGGTGTCGAACACGGACTCGACCCATTGCCGGATGCCGCCGAGTTTCCCGAAACGCGGGTTCTCGTCTTTGCGGTCGGGGCGGATCAGGTGCGCGCCGAGGTCGTCGGTGACGAAGGTCTCGAACTCGCGGCCGGCGAACCCTTTATCGCCGACGATCACCTGACCGGGGTGGACGAGGTGCCGGTCGTGTCGGAGCAGCGCTTCGGTGACTTCTCGTTCTCCGACCTTCGGGTTCGCGAGCCCCCAGACCACGGGCATCCCCTCCGGGGTGCACAGCAGGTAGAGCCGGAATCCCCAGAAGTATCGGGAGTGGGATGCGCAGTACCCGTAGCCGGCGTGCCCGGCCAGGTCGGAGCGTTTCACGGTCTCCCTCGACGCGGCGCATGGCAGCGGGGTCGAGTCGACCAGTCGGGTGATCTCGCCCCAGGACGGGGTGTCGCGGGCCAGCTCGGTGATCACCGCGGACAGCAGTCCGGTGGACTGCCGGACGCGTTTACCCCATCCGGACTGGCGGGGCAGGTTCGGGAACATCCCGATGAAGTGCTTGCGCGCGTGCCGGATCCACTTGCGGTCTGACGCGATGCCGAGCAGGTGCTGCGCGACCAGCAGGCACAGCAACTCCACGTCGTTGAGCGCGGGCTTGCGGCCCGGCGAATGATCCCGGGTGAAGCCGATAGCCGGGAGGATCCGGTCATCGAGATGGACGTACAGTGTGATCAGGAGGGTGTTGAGTTCAGTTTTCACACACCGGGGTTAACACCCTCCGCCCCTCGTTAACAGCACCCACGCCGCGTCACCGCCGAACAGGCCAGGTTGCGTCCAATAGCGTGGTGTACGGATCCGGTGGCCGCGTCGCTGTGAACGTGGCGACGGTCACCGTGTGATCCTTCGAGAGAACTCTTCACATCCATCTCGAAAGGAACCACGACGATGACCGT
>NZ_JBASZT010000196.1:0-7837 GCF_049661145.1 Microbacterium sp. | reverse complement strand
CGTCTGCGGGTGCTCGAGCGGCCGCTGCCGCGGCGGCGGCCGCGTGTCGCGTACGGCATCGTCGCGGTCGGTGGTGCCGTGCTCATCGCCGCGGCGCAGATGGGGCTGTCGATCCTGTCGACGCAGACGTCCTACGAGTTGTCGACGCTCACCTCGCAGCAGCGGAACCTGGACTGGCAGAAGCAGATGCTGCAGGACGATGTGACCGGTCTCAGCTCGCCGCAGTACCTCGCCGCGAACGCGCAGGCGATGGGGATGCTGACGGGCCAGGACCCGACATATCTGCGCCTGAGCGACCACACCGTCGTCGGCAGCGCCGTCGGCGCGGACGGAGCGAGCGCCGTCAATGCGCTCACTCAGGCCGCCGTCGGCAACGCCCTCGTGGCCGGTGTGCCCCTGGCAGGAGATCCGTCGGCGAGTCTCGGCGGCGGTGCGAGCGTCGTGGACGAGGCGATCACCAATATGACGACACCCCCCGCCATCGCCGACGGTCTTCCGACGCCCGCCACACACTGATCTCCATGACGACCAGAGCCGACCGAAGCCCGCGGCGACGCACCGTCGTCGCTCTCGCTGTCGTCCTGGCCGTGCTCGCCGCATTCGTCGTGCGTCTGGTCGACATCCAGGTCGTCAACGCGAACGACCACGTCACCGACTCGCAGACATTCGCGACGGGCGCGAAGCAACCGCTGTACGGCGCACGCGGCGAGATCGTCGACGCGAACGGCACCGTGCTGGCCTCCAGCACGCTGCGCTACGACGTGCAGATCGACCCGTCGCTGGCCATCAAGGGCATGACGAAGCGGGATGCGGACGGGGTCGCGGTCGAAGACGACAGCGGGAAGACCGTCGTCGTCACGTGGCCGGAGCTGGCGGCACGCATCGCCAGAATCACCGGGCAGTCCGCGGCCGATGTCGAGAAGATCGTCACCGACAAGCTCGCCATCGACCCCGGTAGCCAGTACGCGGTCGTGAAGTCGTCGGTGGCGACCGAGGAGTATCGGGCCCTCGCCGACCTGAAGCTGCCGTTCCTCTCCTTCCCACCCCATCCGTCGCGGATCTACCCAGACGGTGCCGTCGCCGGCAACCTGATCGGCTTCGTCGGGTCCGACGGGACGCCGCTGGAAGGGCTCGAGGACTTGCAGAACTCATGCCTGGCGGCCGAAGACGGTTCGCTGACCTATCAGCGCGGCGCCGACGGCGTCATCATCCCGGGCACCGAGGTCGAGGACGCCGCGGTCGACGGCGGAACCCTGAAGCTGACGATCGACAGCGACTTGCAGTGGTTCCTGCAGCAGTTGATGTCGGAGGAGACCCAGCGGCTGAACGCGACCTGGGGCGGCGCGATGGTCGTCGAAGTGAAGACCGGCAAGATCCGCGCCGCGGCCGAATCGGGCACCGTCGATCCCAACGATCCCGGCGCCACCCCCGCCGCCGACCGGGCCTCGAAGCTGTTGCGGTTCTCGTTCGAACCGGGATCGACCTTCAAACCGGTGACGATCGCGACGGGACTCGACACGGGTGCCTTCGCCCCCGACACGCGGGTCGAGGACCCGGACCGCATGGAGTTTGCCAACGGTGCCGTCATCAACGACGACGAGAAGCATGCGACCGAGACCCTCACCGCCACCGGTGCTCTCGTGCGGTCCTCCAATGTCGCTCTGTCTCAGCTGGGCGCGATGATCGACCCGCAGACGCGCCTGGATTATCTTCTGAGGTTCGGCGTCGGGAGCGGCACGGCGCTCGATTGGTCCGCCGAGCCGAAGGGGCAGTACCACCAGGTTGCGAGCTGGGACAGCCAGACGTACTACACGACGACGTTCGGCCAGGCCTTCACCGTCACGGTGCCGCAGGTCGCGAGCGTGTACCAGACCATCGCGAACGGCGGCGAGAAGATGCCGCTGTCGCTCGTGGAGTCGTGCACCTCGGCGGACGGGACCGTCGCCGAACCCGACCTGCCTGCGCCCGAGCAGGTGATCAAACCCGAGACCGCACACACCCTCAGCACGATGCTCGAGAACGTGTTCGCGCAAGGGACGATGGCCGCCGACGTCGCGATCCCGGGCTACCGGATGGCGGGCAAGACCGGGACGGCCCAGATCAGCAACGGCTCCGGCGGCTACAAGGACGGTGTCTACTTCACGAGCCTCGTCGGATATGCGCCGGCCGATGATCCCGAGTACGTTGTCATCACTGTGTTCGACGAGCCCTTGAACAACCGCATGTCCTCCGCGAACCGGATCTCGTTCAAGAAGGCGATGATGCAGGTGCTGACGCACTACCGCGTCATGCCCTCCGATTCCGCCACCCCACTGCTGCCGGTGAACTGAGGAAACCCCCCACATGATCCGGATGACACTTGCCGAGATCGCCGCCGCCGTGAGCGGTGTGCTGCGCGAGGCGGATGCCGACACTCCCGACACCGCGGTCGCGGGAGCCGTCGACACGGACTCGCGTCTCATCGGGCCCGGCGATATCTTCGTCGCGAAGCCCGGCGAGATCACCGACGGTCATCGGTTCGTCGTCGCCGCTGCAGCCGCTGGTGCCGCCCTCGCGATCGTCGAGCACCCCGTCGAGGCGCCCATCAGCCAGATCGTCGTCGGCGACGCCGTGCAGGCTCTCGCCGATCTCGCCCGCGCCGTCGTGGCACGTGTGCGTGCCCGCGGTGACCTGCGCATCGTCGGCATCACCGGCTCCAACGGCAAGACGACCACCAAGAACCTGCTCGCCCGCATCCTGCAGGACGAGGGCGACACCGTCGCCCCCCGTGCCTCGTTCAACAACGAGGTGGGCGCTCCGCTGACGATGCTCCGAGTCACCGAGAGCACGCGGTTTCTCGTGAGCGAGTTCGGGGCCGCTGGCCCCGGCCAGATCGCCCGTCTCGCGGGCCTCGTGACCCCGGACGTCGGCGTCGTGCTCATGGTGGGCCTCGCGCACGCCGGAGGCTTCGGCGGTGTGGAGGCGACCCTCAAGGCGAAGACCGAGCTCGTCGAGGCGGTGCGTCCCGGCGGTGTCGCGGTGCTCAACGCCGACGATCCGCGGGTCGTGACGATGGCCGCCGTCGCGGCGGCACGGGACGTGTCGGTGCGCTGGTTCGGGCGCGGTGCCCCGTCGCATCCCAAGCAGCAGCCTTTCAGGGGCGCCGCCGCGCCGCGGGGGCAGGAAAGCCTGCCCAGCGAGGCGAGATCTACGGGTCAGCTCTTCAGCGGCGCTGCCGCGCCGTGGGGGCGAGAAAGTCTGGCACATGTTGCGAGACTTTCGCATCAGCTCCGAGCCGAAGACGTCGAAGTGTCGGCATCCGGCACACGTTGCGTCGTCGTCGGCGGCGACGAGCGGGTGCCGTTGCGGCTGCAGGTGCTGGGGGAGCACCACGTCATGAACGCCCTCGCCGCGCTCGCTGCGGCGCAGGTGCTCGGCGTTTCGCTGCGCGACGGGATCGCGCGGCTGGAGACGGTGGAGCTCGCCGAACGCTGGCGCATGCAGCCGCTTGGATCCGATCGCATCCGCATCATCAACGACGCCTACAACGCGAGCCCCGACTCGATGGCGGCGGCGCTGCGCACCCTCGCCCAGATCGTCGCCCCCGGTCAGCGCAAGGTCGCCGTGCTGGGTGCGATGAGCGAACTGGGCGAATATGCCGGCGAAGAGCACGACCGTGTGGGCCTGCTGGCGGTGCGTCTGCGGATCGAGCGCATCGTCGTCGTCGGCCGCGATGCGCGCCGACTGTACCTCGCCGCAGTCGGGGAGGGCTCGTGGGATGGCGAGGCGGTCTTCTTCGAGACCGCCGACGAGGCGTACGACTACCTCATGGCCGAGCTGCGCGACGGCGACCGCGTGCTGGTGAAGTCGTCCAACTCCGCGGGCCTGCGGCATCTGGGCGATCGTCTGGGAGAATCGCTCTCGTGAGATCTCTGCTGACGGCCGCGACGATCTCCCTCGCCTTCACTCTCTTCCTCACGCCACTGTTCATCCGGCTGTTCGAACGGCTGGGCTGGGGGCAGGTCATTCGCACGCCGGAAGATGGAAACATCCCGCGTCACCAGGCCAAGCGCGGCACGCCCACGATGGGTGGCGTCGTCTTCATCACCGGCACGATCGTCGGGTATTTCGTCGGGACCTTCACCGGCGGCGCCCCGCCGACGGCCTCGGGTCTGCTCGTCATCTGGATGATGGTGGGCCTCGGCGTCGTCGGCTTCATCGACGACTTCATGAAGGTGCGTCAGCAACGCAGCCTCGGTCTTTCCGGCTGGCGCAAGATCGTCGGGCAGGTGCTGGTTGCGGTGCCTTTCGGCATCCTGGCGCTGAACTTCCCCAACCGTTACGGCGAGACTCCCGCCACCGCGCACGTCTCGTTCTTCCGTGACATCCCGGCGCTGTCGTTCCTCGCGCTGGGCGTCGTCGTCGGCTGGATCGTCTACCTCGTGTGGGTGTCGTTCATCTCCGTCGCCTGGTCCAACGCCACCAACCTCACCGACGGCCTCGACGGGCTCGCGACCGGCTCGGGGATCTTCACGATCTCCGCGCTCAGCCTCGTCACGTTCTGGCAGTTCCAGCAGCGCTGCATGAGCGGTGCGCTCGTCGACAGCTACGCGGGCGCCTGCTATCCGACGCGCGACCCGATGGATCTCACGATCATCGCGGCATCCTTCGTCGGCGCGCTCGTCGGGTTCCTCTGGTGGAACGCGCCGAAGGCGAAGATCTTCATGGGCGACGTCGGCTCGCTGGCGATCGGCGGCGTCATCGCGGCGATGTCGATCCTCTCCCGTACCGAACTGTTGGCGGTCATCATCGCCGGCGTATTCATCATCGGCCCCGGATCGGTCATCCTGCAGCGGTACTACTTCAAAGCGACGGGCGGCAAACGACTGTTCCTCATGAGCCCCTTCCATCACCATCTCGAGATGCGCGGCTGGCCGGAGATCACGATCGTCGTGCGCATGTGGATCATCGCGGGGATGCTAGCGGTCACGGGCGTCGGCCTGTTCTACGTCGCGTGGCTGGCAGCGCTGTGACGGGCCGGCTCGACCAGCTCACCAGCTGGAACGCGGACTGGCGCGGCCTGCGGGTCGCCGTGCTCGGCCTCTCGGTCACCGGGTTCTCGGTCGCCGACACGCTTGCGGAGCTCGGTGCCGAGGTGCTCGTGGTGACGCAGGATGTGGGCGAGGATTACGCCCGGCTCCTCCCGGTCATCGGTGCCAAGCTGTGGACCGGGCCGCTCGACGAGGCACCCGATGAGCTCGTCGCCTTCCGGCCTGAGGTCGTCGTCGCCTCGCCCGGATTCGCGCCCCACCATCCAGTCATCGCGTGGACGCGTGCGCAGGGCATCGCGCTGTGGGGCGACATCGAGCTCGCGTGGCGGGTGCGTGACAAGGTGCTGCGCCCGGACGGCACGCCGGCGGACTGGCTGCTCATCACCGGAACCAACGGCAAGACCACGACGACGCAGCTGACGGCGGCGATGCTCGTCGCTGGCGGCCTGCGAGCAGCTCCGGTCGGCAACATCGGCGTGCCGGTGCTCGACGCGGTGCGTGATCCGGCAGGGTTCGACGCGCTCGTCATCGAGCTGTCGAGCCACCAGCTGTGGTATCTGTCGCAGCAGACCGGACCGGAGCCGCTGTCACCCTATGCGAGCGTGTGCCTCAATCTCGCCGAAGACCACCTGCAGTGGCACGGTTCGTTCGCCGCGTATCGCGACGCGAAGGCCGTCGTGTACGAGAACACCCGCGTCGCGTGCGTGTACAACAAGGCGGATGCCGCGACCCGCGTCATGGTCGAAGAGGCTGACGTCATCGAGGGGTGCCGTGCCATCGGATTCGATCTCGGTGTGCCCGGTCCGAGCGATCTTGGGGTTGTCGACGGCATCCTCGCGGACCGCGCGTTCCTCGAGGATCGACGGACGAGGGCGCTGGAGCTGACGACGCTCGACGCCCTCGCGGCGCGGGGGCTCGCGGCCCCCCACATCGTGGCGAACGTCCTGGCCGCCGCTGCCCTCGCCCGCTCACTGGATGTCGCGCCGGCGGCGATCGCGGCGGCGCTGTCGGAGTTCCGGCTGGATGCGCACCGCATCGAGGTCGTCGCCACTGTCGGCGGCGTCACGTGGGTCGACGACTCGAAGGCGACGAACCCGCACGCGGCGGCATCGTCGCTGGCGGCGTTCCCCGGTGCGGTGTGGGTCGTGGGCGGCCAGCTCAAAGGCGTCGACATCTCCGACCTCGTCGCCGCGCGCGGTCCCGGGGTCTCGGCGGCGATCGTCATCGGCGTCGACCGGGAGCCCATCGTCGCGGCGTTCCAGCGACACGCGCCCGACGTTCCGCTCTTCGAGGTCGACGACGCACAGACTGAAGACGTCATGGCCCAGGTCGTCGCGCTGGCGGCGGGGATCGTTCGTGACCCAGGCGTGGTTCTCCTCGCTCCGGCTGCGGCATCCTTCGATCAGTTCGACTCCTACGCCGACCGCGGTCACCGGTTCGCCGGGGCCGTGCGAGACCGGATCTGCCGGGACGAGAACGAGTTGCGCGACAGCGACACACGAAACGACACACGAGCTGACGGAGGGGGAGCCGGTGACGACGACGACCCCGCCGCGGATCCGCAGGGCGCCGACGGCTGAGGCCCCGGCATCCGGGGTCCCGGGATCGGGCGTTTCAGGATCGGCTCGCGAGGGCGGCCGCGGCTACGCGGCGCGGGTTTCGCTCGGGCGGGTGTTCGCGCCGGTGCCGAGCGAGTTCCTGCTGATCGCGTCGACAGCGCTGCTGCTGACAGGTTTCGGCCTCACGATGGTGCTGTCGGCGACGATGGCCACGGCCGTCGCCGACGGGCAGAGCCCGTTCGAGGTGGTCCTCAAGCAGGCGGCGTTCGCGGTCATCGGCATCCCGCTCATGTTCGTCGCGAGCCGACTGCCCGTGACGTTCTGGAAGCGCATCGCTTGGCCGGGGCTGATCGTTGCGACTCTGGTCCAGCTCCTCGTCTTCGTGCCGGGGCTGGGTGACGAGCACGGCGGCAACCGCAACTGGATCCAGATCGCAGGCTTCCAGGCGCAGCCCTCCGAGTTCCTCAAGGTCACCCTCGCGCTGTGGCTCGGATACGTCCTGTATCGCAAGCAGACGCTGCTGGGCCTGTGGCGGCACGTGTTCATCCCGGTCGTGCCCGTCGGCGCGCTGGTCATCGGTACCGTGCTGGCCGGTCGCGACCTCGGCACCGCGATGATCCTCATGGTGATTCTGCTCGGGTGCCTGTTCTTCTCGGGCGTGAAGCTGAGGCTGTTCCTCATCCCGCTCATCCTCGTCCTGGGGGCAGCGGCCGTGTTCGCCGTCACGAGCCCCAACCGCATGGCGCGGATCATGAGCTTTCTCGACGTCGACAGCCTCGCGTGCTACGACACCACCTGCTATCAGCCGTTGCACGGCGTGTGGGGCCTCGCGAACGGCGGCATCTTCGGACTGGGCCTCGGCAACTCGCGGGAGAAGTACGGTTGGCTGCCGGCGCAGTCGAACGACTACATCTTCGCGATCCTGGGCGAGGAGCTCGGGTTGATCGGATGCCTCGTCGTGCTCGGGCTGTTCACGCTGTTCGCCGTCGGTGCGTTCCACATCATCCGCAAGACGCACGACCCGTTCATTCGCATCGTCGCCGGTGGCATCACCGTGTGGATCGTCGGTCAAGCCCTGCTGAACATCGCCGTCGTGCTACGCCTGGCTCCCGTGCTGGGCGTGCCGCTGCCGTTCATGTCGCAGGGAGGAACCTCCCTGTTGTCGGTGCTGATCGGCTGCGGTGTGCTGTTGTCGTTCGCGCGGACGCTGCCCGCCGCCGAGGCGGCCGGCCTCGCGCCGGCGGCTCC
>NZ_JBASZT010000195.1:0-8710 GCF_049661145.1 Microbacterium sp. | reverse complement strand
AGGCGCGCCCGCACGCGGATGCCGCGGCTACAACCCGTTGCGCAGCGTGAGCCAGATCGCGACGGCCGTCGTGGCCTGCGACGGATTGACGACGCGGTGCGGCCGCGTCGCCCAGAAGGCGAGCGAGCCCCCGACGCCGAGTTCGACGGCCCCCTCGGTGAACTCGAACAGCAGGGTGCCTACGACGACCGAACCCATCTCGTAGCCGGCGTGCACGAGCATGGCCCCGTCGATGCTCGAGGACGTCCCCGGTGGATAGGTCGTTTCGAACAGGTCGATGCCATCGAGCGCCACGGGCGTGAGCCGACGATAGACGACGCCCTGGCGCAGCGTCGGCGCTGATGCCTCGTCGGGAACGCTCACGTGCACACCGGGGATCGGCTCGCTCGTTCCCGCCGCCAGCGCGGTCGGCTGCAGCACGTCGTGATCGTCGAAGATCGCCGACACCGGTGCGCCCAGCACGGCGACGATCTCGATGAGCCGGTTGACCGAGGGTTGCATCACGCCCGTCTCGATCTGCGAGAGCGCGCTCGACGAGATGCCGACGGCTTCGGCGACCGACGCGAGCGAGCGACCCGATGAGGTACGCAGGCGGCGCAGGCGCGGCCCGATTGATGCCGCTATCCCTCCCGGCCGCTCGGTCGTCATACGCGCTGTCCCCTCCCGCGACGAGTCTACGCAACAGGGCAGCCGGGCCGGATCACAGCCGCCCGAGAATCGACCGCGGCATTCTGCGGGTCGCGCACAGGCGTACCCGCAGAATGCCGCGGTCGTAGCGGCGGCTCAGCCGTCGATCGGCCGCTCAGGTGCGCGCATCGGGATCCTCCGTCGCGGCCTTCGGCGGCGCGACAGGGTCATCCGGCTTCTCCTCGCTGCCGGTGATGACCGTGTGAATGAGACCCGTCCCCTCCGCGTCGGGGTGCACGAGTGCCGCAGCTGCCGGTCCGCGCACCGCGTCGTGGGCGCTGAGCGCGGGTTCATCCGCGGCCTCCGTGCGCATCTGGTCGGAGTTGAGCAACAGGTTCAGCAGGATCGCCGCGATCGCGCCGGCCGAGATGCCCGACTCGAAGATCAGCGTGAACCACGTCGGGAAGTGGTGGTAGATCGTCGGCGCCACCGTCGGCAGCAGCGCGATGCCGACCGAGATGGCGACCACGAGGATGTTCTTGTTGTTGAACTTCACCTTCGTGAGGGTCCGGATGCCGCTGGCGGCGACCATCCCGAACAGCGCGATGCCCGCGCCGCCGAGCACGGCCCGCGGCACGCCCTCGACGATCGACGAGACCTTGGGGATGAGGCCGAGCACGATGAGCATGAGGCCTGCCATCGAAGCGACATAGCGCGAACGCACGCCGGTGAGCGAGACGAGGCCGACGTTCTGCGCGAACGCCGTGTAGGGGAAGGTGTTGAAGATGCCGCCGAGCACCGTGCCGAGGCCGTCGGCGCGCAGGCCGTCGGCGAGGCTCTGACGGGTGACGGGCTTCTCCACGATCTCGCCGATGGCGATCATATCGCCCGTCGTCTCGGTCATAATGACGATGCCGACGATGATCATCGAGACGATCGCCGCGACGTTGAAGGTCGGCAGGCCGAAGTGGAACGGCGTGACGAGGGCGAACCACGCGGCATCGCCGACGTTGTCCCAGTGCACCATTCCCGGCACGAACAGCGCCACGATCGTGCCGACGACGAGGCCGAGCAGCACCGAGACGCGCTGCAACGCGGCCGGGGCGAAGCGCTCGATGAGGATGATGAACAGCAGCGTGCCTGCCGCGAAGCCGACGTTGACGGGGTCGGCGCCCTCGGGGTCGTTGTTGGTGATCCATCCGGCCGCGACGCGCATGAGCGACAGGCCGATGATGAGGATGACGGTGCCCGTCACGATCGGCGGGAAGAAGCGCAGCAGCTGCGCGAAGAACGGCGCCACGAGGATCATGAACAGACCGCACGCGATCGTCGCGCCGAAGATGTCGGTGATGCTGCCGCCGGGCGCCGTGCCGATGGCGATCATGGGACCGACTGCTGCGAAGGTGACGCCCTGCATGAGCGGCAAGCGCACGCCGAACCGCCAGAATCCGATGGACTGCACGAGAGTCGCGAGGCCCGCGACGAACAGGTCGGCGCTGATGAGGAACGCCATGTCGGCGGGGCTCAGCTGCAGCGCGCCGCCGACGATGAGCGGCACCGCGACGGCACCCGCGACATCGCGAGCACGTGCTGCAGGCCGAGAGGGAAGAGCCGTGCGAGCGGTGGGATCGAGTCGACGGAGTTGCCCGATGTGTCGCGTTTTCTCTTCCCCTCGGTGGGGGGCGGTGCCGTGGATGCCATGTGCGCGCTCCTGTTCCTGTGCCATGCGCTCACGGAGCGGACGCTCCGTCGTGAACCCGACATTAAGCCGGGGCTGAAGTCGCGCGCGGCGGTTTTCGGCATCCGTTCCCCAAAGTTCACGGGCCGAAACATCGCTGCAACACCGGGAGGCCGTGAAGGGTAGTTGGTCGTAACTTTCGGCGGGAGGGCAGGATGCCGCGCCCGATCCGAGGTCGACATCGATCCCGGCGCGCAAGCGCTTGCGCTAGGCTGGACGCCATGACCATCGCTGTTTCCACGCTCGCCCCGATCGGCGAGAACCGTCCCGGCGCCGAGTGGTGGCGCTCGGCCGTCATCTATCAGGTGTATCCCCGCTCGTTCGCCGACGCGAACGGCGATGGGATGGGCGATCTCGCCGGGGTCACGGCGCACCTCGACGACCTCGTCTCGCTCGGCGTCGACGCCATCTGGCTGAGCCCGTTCTACCCGTCGCCGCAGAACGACGCCGGGTACGACGTCGCCGACTACTGCGACGTCGACCCGCGCTTCGGCACGCTGGCCGACTTCGACCGCATGCTTTACGCCGCGCACGACCGCGGCATCCGGGTCGTCGTCGACCTCGTTCCCAACCACAGCTCCAGCGAGCACGAGTGGTTCCAGGCGGCCCTCGCCGCCGGTCCCGGCAGTCCGGAGCGGGCGCGCTACCTCTTCCGCGACGGCAAGGGCGAGCACGGCGAGCTGCCCCCGAACAACTGGGTGTCGGTCTTCGGCGGACCCGGCTGGACCCGCGTGCCCGAGGCCGACGGCACGCCGGGGCAGTGGTACCTGCACCTGTTCGACGTGACCCAGCCCGACTTCGACTGGACCAACCCCGAGGTGCACGAGTTCTTCAAGAACGTGCTGCGCTTCTGGCTCGACCGCGGCGTCGACGGCTTCCGCGTCGACGTGGCGCACGGGCTGGCGAAGGACGGCGAGCTGCCTGACACCATCATCAGCGACGACCCGTCGATGGGCGGCGGCGAGCACGTCGCCCCGTACTGGGGCCAGGAGCCCGTGCACGACATCTACCGCGAGTGGAACGCCGTGCTGCGCGAGTACGACGGTGACCGCGCGCTGTGCGCCGAGGCGTGGCTGCCCACGGTCGACGAGACCGCGCTGTGGGTGCGCTCCGACGAGATGCACCAGGCGTTCAACTTCCCGTATCTGACGACGAAGTGGGATGCCGACGATCTGCGCGAGGTCATCTCCGAGTCGCTGCGCGCGTACCCCGCCGTCGGGGCGCCCGCGACGTGGGTGCTCTCGAACCACGACGTCATCCGTCATGCGACGCGGCTCGCCCTCACCGCCGACACACCGCGCGACGGCGGCATCGGCCCGCGCACCGAGGCCCGTCCGATCCCCGGACTCGGCCAGCGCCGCGCCCGCGCCGCGACGACGCTCATGCTCGCCCTGCCCGGCTCGGCATACCTCTACCAGGGCGAAGAGCTCGGCCTTCCCGAGGCGGTCGATCTGACCGATGACGTGCGCCAGGACCCGACGTGGTTTCGCACGAACGGCGAGAAGTACGGCCGCGACGGATGCCGCGTGCCCCTGCCGTGGACCGCGGACGCCCCCGCGTTCGGGTTCAACGACACGGGCGCCTCGTGGCTGCCGCAGCCCGATGAGTGGGCCCGGTTCGCACGCGACGCGCAGGAGGACGATCCCGCCTCGACGCTGTGGTTGTACCGCACGTTGCTGGCGAACCGCCGCCAGTACGGGCTCGGCGCGGGTTCGATCGAGTGGCTGTCGGGGTATCCGTCCGATGTCATCGCAGTCCGCAACGGCGACGTGACCGTCGTCGTGAACCTCGGCTCCGAGCCGGTCGTGCTGCCGGCGGGGACCCTCGTGGTCGCGAGCGAGCCGCTCGCCGGCGGCGCCCTGCCCGCCGATACGGCGGTCTGGCTGTTGGCCGGCTAAGACCGGAGTGTTGGCGACAGCGGGCGCGGTGAGCCGGGCGGCGGGCGCTGTGAGCTGGGCGGCGCGCGGCTCTCGGCCGGCGGGGCGGTACTGACCGTGGCCAGCATCGACGACGTCGCCCGACGCGCCGGGGTGTCGGCCACGACCGTCTCGCGCGCACTCAGCGGGCGCGGACGAATCTCGGAGAAGACGCGCGAGCGCGTGCGCCACGTCGCCGATGAGCTCGGCTACGTCGCGTCGGCGACAGCGGCGAGTCTCGCGACGGGCCGCACGATGTCGGTCGGCGTGCTCGTCTCGCTCACCGGACGCTGGTACTTCGCGACGGTGCTGGAGAGCATCGCCGCGCGGCTTGCGCCGCAGGGATACGACCTCACACTGTACGACGTCACCGGCGATCCGGCGCAGCGGCGGCTGCTGTTCGAGACGTCGCTGCGCCGGGGCCGGGTCGACGGCATCCTGGCCCTGACCGTGACGTTGACCGACGACGAGATCGAGGCCCTGCGAGGGCTCGGGGTGCCCGTCTTGGGTCTCGGCACGCCGTCGCCGCGACTGCTCGCCCTGCGGGTGGACGAACGCGCGGTGTCGCACGCAGCAGTGGCGCACCTGCGGGCGCTCGGGCATCGTCGCATCGCACACCTCGGCAACGACAAGGGCCCGGATGCCGGTTTCGACGTTCCGACGCAGCGACACCGTGGCTTCGTGGCGGCGATGGCGGATGCCGCCGGCGGGCCGGATGCCGCCGGCGGGCCGGATACCGCGGCCCGGCCGGATACCGCCGGTGCCCCGCTCTTCGTGCAGACGGACTTCACCGTCGCCGGCGGTCGCCGCGCAGCGCTCGAGCTGTTCGCAGCGCTCGAACCGCCGACGGCGATCTACGCGGCGTCGGACGAGCTCGCGTTCGGGGTGATGTTCGCGGCGCGCGAGCACGGTCTGCGCGTGCCCGACGACCTGTCGGTGATCGGCGTCGACGGGCACGAGATGGGCGCGATGTTCGGACTCACCACCATCGACCAGTTCCCCCGCCGGCAGGGCGAACGTGCCGCCGACGCGATGCTCGCGCTCCTCGACGGGGTACCTCTCGACCCCGCGCCGCTCCCCTTCGAGCTCGTCGTCCGCGGCTCCACCGCCCCACCCGCGCGGTAGCCCCGGCATCCGCCGGGCGCCGTCGCCCTACCCGAACCCGAACGCCGGCGGGAACACGACCGCGACGGCGACGGCCCACACGAAGTAGATGGGCACGTACGAGGTCTGCCAGGCGTCGAGCCGGGCGAACGCGACGCGCCGACGCAGGAACGCGACCTGCAGCCACGCGGCGACGGCGAGATTCACGAGCAGGATGAGGTTCAGCCCGAGGGACGCGAGCTTGTTCGGACTCATCCCGAAGCTGCCGATGCGTTCGACCATCGCGAAGAGCACGATCGCGTCTACCGCCAGCGCCGCCACGACGAGCACGAGTTGCAGGACCTCGAACCACCCGGCCGGCGCAAGCGGGTCGCGTGCCGACATCGAGTACAGCAGCAGACCGAGCACGACGATCAGCACGACGTCGAAGAGGATCAGCTGGTCGCGCTGTCCGAAGACCTGGATGCCGTCCGCCATGGCGATGCGCCCCTGCCACACGGTCACGACGACGAACGCGATCAGCAGCAGCGCGAACAGCGGCGTGAAGATCCGGGCCAGCACGGGCGCGATGTTCTCGATGACGCTCTGTTTCGCTTCCACCAACCAGCCGGCCACGACGATCGCTCCGGCGAAGCCGCACGGAATCATCCACTCGGCAAGGAACCAGTCGACGCTCAGACCGACGGCGTGGAACAGCGCGACCGCCAGTCCCTGGAGCAACGCCCCACCCAGCCCGATGAGCACGAGGTAGACGAACCACTCACCGGTGAACCGAATGAAGTCCATACGCGCGCTGCCCGACCGCCAGTCTCCCCCGACGTACGCCACACCGACCACGAGCCACAGCACGACCGCCGTGTGGACGACCGTCAGCAGCAACGTCGCCCCGCGGGGCTCGAAGGGGTAGCCGTTCACGACGAGTGCGGCGACGACGAAGGATGCCGCGACCACGGCCACCGTGCCCACTCCCGCGCGGCGGCGCACGAGGAACAGCACCGCGAGAAACGGCAGGACGAGCAGCGCGACGTTGCGGGCGTAGAACTCGCCGGCGGCCGGGAACCCGAGTCCGAAGAGAGCGGGGAGCTTGATCGCCACGGCGGCCAGGCCCGCAAGACCGAGCGCGAGGGCGAGTCCACGCGTGCGCGTCGGTGTGGCCCCGGGCGGCACCACGAGCTGCTTCCACAGCCGGTCGGAGTGCTCCCGGGCGAACTCGCGCGAGAGCGCATCGAGGCTGCCCATCCTCTTGATCGCGACGAGGAAGGCCTCGTCGCGATCGAGTCCCGATGCCGTCAGCTCCTCGATCTGGTCGCGCAGGTGCCCTTCGAGTTCCCTCACATCGGCCTGCCCGATCGCGTCGTGCCGCTCGACGTAGGCGCGCCACAGCGCGATCTGCTCCTCGCCGGGATCCTCGGCGTGCGAGGCGGCGGGGCCGGAAGAAGGCACCCGGTCGGGCTGCGCGGCATCCATCTCACGCACCTCCGAGCGCGGGAGCGCCGAACCCGTCTGGGCGCTCCGACCACACGCGGCCGAGGGCCTCACTGACGACGGACCACTGCCGGTGCTGCTCGGCGAACGCCGCATGGCCGCTCGCGCTGAGGCGATAGAGCTTGCGCGGCCGTCCGCTCGGCGACACGCCCCACGACGACTCGACGTGCCCCAACCGCTCGAGACGGTGCAGCAGGGGATAGAGCATGCCGTCGCGCCACTCCAGCTCACCGTCGGACAGCTCGCTCACCCGCTGGAGGATCGCGTACCCGTACGACTCGCCCTCGACGAGGATGCCGAGCACCAACGGCGTCGCCGCCGCGGCCACGAGGTCTTTCCCGATCCGCATCCGCGCTCCACCTTTCTGAGAGCTTTCTGAGAGGCCGGTCGCCTACGGCTCCCTCGCGGGGTGCCGGGGGGTTACCTAGAAGTACTAGGTACATAGAAGTACGAGGTAGTGCTTCGTGTCAAGCCCTCAGAAAGTAGGCTCTGACCCATGAGCGTCGATCTCGAAGCCCTGTACATCGACCTGCATCGGCATCCCGAACTGTCGTTTCAGGAGACCCGCACGGCCGGCGTCGTGACGCGCGCGCTCGCGGCGCTCGGGCTCGACTTCGTCGAGGGACTCGGCAAGACCGGCGTTGCGACGAGCATCACCGGCGAGCGGGAACCCGAGCCCGGTACCAGGGGCCCGGTCGTGTGGCTGCGTGCCGACATGGATGCCCTGCCGGTGCACGAGGAGACCGGGCTGGCGTATGCGAGCACCGCCCGCGGCACGGACCCGTCGGGAACCGACGTCCCCGTCATGCACGCGTGCGGCCACGACATGCACGTGACCGCCCTGCTGGGCGCCCTCGAGCGGCTGACCGCGACGAAGGCCGAATGGGCGGGCACCGTCGTCGCAGTCTTCCAGCCCGCCGAGGAGTACGGCGCGGGCTCGCAGGCGATGATCGCCGACGGCGTGCTCGATGCCTTCCCGAAGCCCGACATCGTGCTGGGCCAGCACCTCACGCCGCTTCCGGCCGGCACGATCGGCGTGCGCCCCGGCACGCAGATGGCGGCATCCGACGGCCTCACCGTCACGCTCCACGGCCGCGGTGGGCACGGGTCGAGGCCGCACGCGACGATCGACCCCGTCGTCATGGCTGCGGCGACCGTCATGCGGCTGCAGACGGTCGTCTCACGCGAGGTCGACCCGCGTGAGATGGCCGTCGTCACTGTCGGTTCGATCCATGCCGGCCTGAAGAACAACATCATCCCCGCCGAGGCGAGGCTCGAGCTCAGCCTGCGCTACCCCGACGACGACGCGCGCGCGAGCGTCATGGCGCGCGTCGAACGGGTCGTGCGAGCGGAGGCCGCGGCATCCGGCGCCGAACGCGAGCCCGAGATCGTCGTCGACCACTCGCTGCCGCCGACGATTAACGACCCGCAGGCGACGGCGCGCCTGACCGCGGCATTCGACCGCGCCTTCGGCGAGGGCACCGTCGTCGACCCCGGAATGTTCACCGGCAGCGAGGACGTCTCGTGGTTCGCTCGCGACGCCGGCGCTCCGCTCGTCTTCTGGTTCTGGGGCGGCGTCGATCCGCAGCAGTACGCGGATGCCGTGGCCCGCGGCACGGTAAACGAGGACATCCCGACGAACCACTCGCCGTTCTTCGCACCCGTCCTTCACCCCACGATCGAGCGCGGCGTCGACGCACTCGTGATCGCCGCGAGGGAGTTCCTGTCATGAGCTGGTCCGACCTGGGGCTCGGCGAGCCCGACCCGGAGGAGCCCGGCACACCGGCCCCCCGCAGCCCGAAGCCCGCGCGCGACCCGAGGCCGCCCCGCGAGCCCAGGC
>NZ_JBASZT010000194.1:0-1518 GCF_049661145.1 Microbacterium sp. | reverse complement strand
CGTCCGTGTCGGTGCGCAGCCGGCCGCCGCGCTCGCCGGTGCGGCCGAGCACGAGCGTCTCGCGCAGCACCGCCGATGACCCAGCGGCGAGGCGGACTGTGAGCGTGCGGGCGAGCTCCCCGTCATCCGTGACGACGGTGGGCAGCCCGTCCCAAGTGAGGTGCGCGTCCGCGGCGAGGTCGAGATGCGCGTGCCACTGCGACGCGTCGCCGGCGTCGCCGCGTCCGTAGACGACCAGACCGCCGATGTCGACGAGTCCGAGCGTGCAGCCGGCGCCGACGCGGATCCGCACGCGCACCTCGTCGCCGGGCAGGAGCATGGCGCCGCCGGCGACGAGTGCGACGCGAACCGAGCGTGCCCGCCGGCGGACGAGACGCGGAACCACCAGCTCGCCGGATAAGACACACGAGACCTCATCGCCGCGCCCCGCGATCTCGACGACGGTCTCGGTCACGACGAGTGCGGGTGGCTGTGCGCATGCGCGTGCACCTCGTCTCCGTCGGCGTGTGTGTGCAGATAGCCGTTGCCGTCCTCGTCGGCGTGGAAGTGCGGCGCCATCGGACCCGGGTCCTGCGGTACGTGCGAACCGGCGCGGTGCGCGGCGAGCACCTCGAGCACCCACGCGCGCAGTGCGGCCACCGACGCGGCATCGCTGCGCGACAGCGCGAGCACCGGGCGGCCCTCGCGCGCCGCGGTCGCATCGGCGACCATCTGCGACACGTCCACGCCGACGTACGGCGCGAGGTCGGTCTTGTTGACGACCAGCAGATCGGCGCGCCCGATGCCGGGGCCGCCCTTGCGGGCGACGTCGCCGCCGCCCGCGACGTCGAGCACGAAGATCTGCGCGTCGACGAGGGCCGGCGAGAACGTCGCGGTCAGGTTGTCGCCGCCGGACTCGATGACGACCAGGTCGAGCGGAGCGAAGGCGCGCTCGAGGTCTTCCGCGGCCAGCAGGTTGGCGGTCACATCGTCGCGGATCGCGGTGTGCGGGCAGGCGCCGGTCTCCACCGCGACGATGCGCTCGGGCTCGAGCACGCCCGCCGAGCGCAGGAAGCGGGCGTCCTCGTCGGTGTAGATGTCGTTGGTGATGACGCCGATGCGGATCTCGCCGGCGAGGGCCCGGCAGACCGTCGCGATGAGCGACGACTTTCCGGTGCCGACGGGGCCGGCGACCCCGAGTCGCAGCGCGCGGGGGGTGCGGGATGGGGATTCAGGCACGGAAGAGCCTCCTCGTGGATCGGGCGTGGACCTCGGCCCACGTCTCGGATTGTGGTGCGCTGAGCGCGGGGATCTCGTCCGGGGCGGTGATCGCGGCGACCGCCGCGAGCGCGCCCTCCGCCTCGCCACAGAGCCGCGAGACGAGCGCGACGAGTTCGAGCGGATCGCGCGGTTCCAGCTTGAGCACTGCGGCGGCGGCCGCCTGCAGGTCCTCGTAGACGACGAGGCGGGCAAGGTCCAGCGGCGCGATGCCGAGCCCGGCGGCGACCACGCCGAGCACGCACGCGCGCGGCGGAGGCG
>NZ_JBASZT010000193.1:0-2877 GCF_049661145.1 Microbacterium sp. | reverse complement strand
AGCTCTTGTGGGACGGATCGGTCTTGGCGGACAGATCCACTCCTACAAGAGCTACGTCACTTCCAGCCCACGCCGCGCCGCGCCAACGCTTGACAACACCCCACACCCGCTAACCGAACGGCATTGCTGCTAACCGACGCCCTGCTGCGCGCCGAAGCAGGCCGCGACGACGCGCACGTCGCGCTGGAGACCGCGCTCGATCTGGCCGTCCCCGAACACATCCTGCGCCCGTTCGCCGATCCGTACCCCGAACTGCGCACCCTGCTGGAGCAGCACGCGACATGGGGCAGCCGCCACGGCGCGTTCATCGCCGAGGCGCTCGCGCGCAGAGAGGCGGCATCGGCCGCTGCGGCCGACCTGTCCGAGCGCGAGCGTGAAGTGCTCGCGTACCTCCGCACGACGATGACGATCGCCGAGATCGCCGCCGCGCTGTACCTGTCGGTCAACACCGTCAAGACGCACGTGCAGTCGGTGTACCGCAAGCTCGGCGTCGGCAGCCGCCGCGAGGCCGTCCGCGTCCGCATCTGACCGCTGCCCGCCCCCGTCCCGCCTGCTCACCCGCCCATTCGCCGACCCGACGCATGTGGTCGCTTGCCCCGGCATCCATCCGGCCACATGCGTCGGCTCGCGGCCAGCAGCGGGCGGCGGGCGTCAGTCGGGCGGGCGTCAGTCGGGGATCCAGCCGCGGGCGAGGAGGGCGCGGCGAGTCTGCTCGATGGCTTGCGCGCGCCGCCTGCCGCGATGGCGCTTGTTCACCCGGATCACCCGCCACTCCAGTTGCGCAAGCGCCTCCAGCCGGTCGATGTCCCGCGCATACTGCCGGTCGTCCGTCCGATGCTGCTCGCCGTCGTATTCGAGCAAGACCTTGCGCGCCCGATCGACGAGGTCGCCCACCGCGACGAGCTTCCCGTGCTCGTCGAAGATCTCTCCGTTGACCTCGAACTCGGGCAGTCCCGCGGCTTCCGCGTCGAGGCGCAGCTCGGTCTCGGCGACCGAGTCCGTTCGCGCCCGCACCCGTGCGAGCGCGCGACGCAGTCGACGGATGCCGCGGCATCCGGCCCGGCGTTCGACGGCCTCGACGAGCGTCTGCTTCTTCAAGATCGGATCCTTGCGGCGCAACAGTGCATCGGCCGCGATGATCAACTCGCGCTCGCTGAGCTCGCCCGCCAGCTGGCACCAGGCGTCGGCGGGATGCACGACCGGCACGCCGTGCCAGAGGTACACGCGGGGGTCCTTCGCCTCGTGCCCCCGGATGCCGGCGCCGCGCGGTCGACCGACCGGCCGGACCGCGGACACGTCCAGCTTCGTGCGCAATCGGTCCGGCACCCAGCCGCCGACGAGCATCAGCGCGGTGGCATGGCTGTAGTGCTCGCCGGGCCGCAGCTTGACGGCGTAGGCGCGGACGAGCGCCCACGTTTCGCGGGAGCGTTTGCGCGTGCGCACACCGCGAAACGGGGCGCCCAGGTCGCGCGCCCGGAGGCGCCGTCGCGACACGCCGGCGTTACGGGCGGCGGGGACGGTGAAGACGTCGGGCAGCTGCGATGGCAGGGGTCGGGCGCGTGGCATCCACCGATGGTGCGCCCGCCGCGCCCGCCCGTGGGGGCCGCATCTGCCCATCCGTGGACAACTCCCCGAAACCCCGTCCTGTGGAGAGATCGATGGCGCCGGCATCCCGCCACCGCCTTACCGGCGCTGACCCGACGCATGTGGCCCGGTGGATGCCGGGGCAAGCGGCCACATGCGTCGGTTCGCGGCGCGGGAGAGGGGGAGGGGGAGGGAGGGTCAGGAGGGAGGGGGCGGGGAGGAAGGCGCATCCTCGCCGGACAGCCAGCGCAGCCAGGCGGCGCCGGAACCGGCACCCACACCACCAGCACCGGCACCCGCCCCCGCACCGCCAGCACCCGCACCACCGCTCCCTCCGAGCAGCAGCGCACGCACGAGCAGCGTCAGCGGGATCGACAGGATCGCACCGAGCGGGCCGATGACGAAGGTCCAGAAGATGACGGAGAAGAAGCTGAGCGTGAGGGTGAGGTCCACGGCATCGGACACGAACTTGGGCTGGATCATCACCTGCAGCGTGACGTTGACGACGCAGTAGATGGCGATCACCGCGAGCAGGAGCGGCCACCCGCCGACGACGAGGGCGAGCACTGCCGGTGGGATCAGCCCCAGCACGAACCCGATGTTGGGCACGAAGTTCGTCACGAACGCGAGGATCGCCCACACGATCGGCGCCGGGATCTGCAGCGCCCACAGCGCGAGCCCGTCGACGATCGCGACGACCGCGCCGAAGCTCGCATTGACGACGTAGTAGGTGCGGACGCCGTGGTTGTACGCGCGGAAGCGCTCGACCGTGGGACGGATGCCGGAACCGAACGCGCGCTCCGCGCGGGAGTAGCGGGCGCCGTCGGCGGCCATGAAGATGACGTAGGCGAGCACGAAGAAGAAGGCGGTCAGGACCCCCAGGGCGGTACCGCCGACGGATGCCGCGAACGACGCGATCGTGGTCGGCTTCAGGACCGAGGCGACGGCATCCGCCGCCTGCTTCTCCAGTCCGAGGTCCGTGAGCCAGGCGAGCACACCGTCGGCGCTCGCGCGCAGTTGCTCGGCCGAATCGCGCACCAGCCGCGTGAACTCGACGCCTGCGTAGTAGAGCATCGCCGCCAGAGCCGCGAGCACGAGATAGGCCACCGCGATGACTGCCGTCGTCGCGGCCCACGACGGCCAGCCGCGACGCTCGAGCGGATGCCGCAGGGGATGGCAGATGATGACGATCACGGCGCCCAGCAGCAACGGTCCCATCACGTCGCGCGCGAACGACAGACCGGCGAGAACCACGACCCCCGCCGCGAGCGTCAGCAGTAGCCGGGTCGGCGC
>NZ_JBASZT010000192.1:0-2488 GCF_049661145.1 Microbacterium sp. | reverse complement strand
CTCCGTGGCGGCGACCGCTCCGGGCTGCCGGGGCGTGCCCGTGGGGACGCGGCGGTCGCCGTCCGTCTGCACAACTCCGCCTGAGCTGCCCCTGAGGGGGCAAATCCATCCCGGTCCGCCCGACCAGGCGGAGTTGTGCAGGCCGGACGCGGTGTCAATCTCGGTTGACAACCACTCGCCGCGTCAACCCAGATTGACATACCGTCGCCGCGTCAACTAGGGTTGACGCTATGAGCGATCATCTGCGTACCGCGATCGCCGCGGCAGACGGCGGCGATCCCCTCCCCGAGCTGCGGCGGCTGCGGGCCCTCCACGCCGACCTCGCGCGCGCCGAAGCCGAACAGGTGCGCCGCGCCCGCGCCCTCGGGTTCTCGTGGGTCGCGATCGCCGATGCCATGGGCGTGAGCCGGCAAGCGGTGCACAAGAAGTACGGGAGAAGATAGCAAGATGAGAAAAAAGGACGAGGGCCCGCGAGCGAGCCTGCGTCAACTGCTGCCGTTCGTGTTCGAGCACAGGGGCGTGCTGGTGATCGTCGCAATGCTCAGCATCCTCGCCGCGGCGGCGACGCTCGGCCAGCCCCTCGTCGTCGGCCAGGTGATCGAGCGGGTGCAACTCGGCGACCCGCTCGGCATCCTGATCTGGCTGCTCGTCGGCCTCGTCGTGGTGGGATCGCTGATCAGCGGCATCCAGCACTTCCTACTGCAGCGCACCGGCACCGCCGTCGTCTTCTCCAGCCGGCGCCGGCTGATCGCACAGCTGCTGCACCTACCCGTGCAGGAGTACGACGCGCGGCGCACCGGCGACCTCGTCTCGCGCGTCGGCGCCGACACGAGCCTGCTCTATGCCGTGCTGACCCAGGGGCTCGCCGACTCGATCGGCAACGCGCTCATCTTCGTCGGCGCCGTCGTCGCGATGCTGCTGATCGACCCCGTGCTGCTCCTGCTGATCCTCGTCGTCGTGGGCGCCTCGGTCGCGGTGGTCGGAGCGCTCAGTGTCCGCATCCGGCGCGCGACCACCGTGCAGCAGGAGGGCGTCGGCGACCTCGCCTCCGGCGTCGAGCGCGCGGTCGGCTCGATCCGCACGATCCGCGCCGCCGGCGCCACCGATCGTGAGCGCGAGGCGATCGAGGCGACGGCACGCGGCGCGTACGACGCCGGCGTCGAGGTCGCGAAGGCATCCGCGTTCATCGTCCCGATCGCCGGCATCGCGCTGCAGGTGTCGCTGCTGGTCGTGCTCGGCGTCGGCGGATTCCGCGTCGCCTCGGGGGCGATCACGATCGCGCAGCTCGTGACGTTCGTGATGTTCCTCTTCTTCTTGATCCAGCCGCTCGGCTCGTTCTTCGGCGCCATCACCTCCGTCAATCAGGCCCTCGGCGCCCTCGGCCGCATCCAGGAGGTGCTCGACCTGCCGACCGAGACGGCGCGCGACGCGGAGGTCGCGGCATCCGTCGCCCCCGCGACGTCGCCCGTCGCGCTGATCGGCTCGGCGTCGCGGTCGGGTCAGGCGGTGCAGGATGCCGCGGCCATCGAGTTCCAGAACGTCCGTTTCGCATATCCGGATGCCGTGGTGCAGGCCCGCCGTCGCAGCGAGAGCGAAGCGGCGGCGCTCCTCGCCGAAGCCCACGCGGATGCCGCCGTGGACGTCGCAGACGTGGCGGATGCCGCGGGCGAAGTGCTGCGCGGAGTGTCGTTCCGCGTGCCGCGCGGGGCGCGCGTCGCACTGGTCGGCCCGTCGGGAGCGGGAAAATCCACGACCCTCGCGCTCATCGAGCGGTTCTACGACCCTGTGTCCGGGGCGATCCTGCTCGACGGCGTCGATGTGCGCGCCATCGACCGCACCCGGCTGCGCGCACAACTCGGCTACGTGGAACAGGACGCGCCCACCCTCGCGGGCACGATCGCCGACAACCTGCGGCTGGCGTCGCCGTCGGCATCCGATGCCGCGTGCGAACGCGTGCTGCGCGCCGTCAACCTCGGTGACGTGCTCGAGCGGTCGCCGCTCGGGCTCGAGGCGCCGGTCGGCGAGGCGGGCGTGATGCTCTCCGGCGGCGAGCGCCAGCGCCTCGCGATCGCGCGGGCGCTGCTGGCCGCTCCCCCGATCCTGCTGCTGGACGAGTCGACCTCCTCGCTCGACGGCCTCAACGAGCAGCGCATGCGCGAGGCGATCGACGCCGTTGCCGCGGGGCGCACGCTCGTCGTCATCGCGCATCGCCTGTCGACCGTCGTGGACAGCGACCTCATCGTCGTGCTCGACCGCGGCGAAGTCGTCGGCCAGGGCACCCATGCCGAGCTCGTCGAGACGGTGCCGCTGTACCGCGACCTCGCACGCCATCAGCTGCTCGTGTGAGGGCGCGTGGGATTCGCGGCCCCCGCTCGCTGACGCCGAGACCCCGCCTGCGGGTCGAGACCCGCGTCGAAACGCGGGGTCTCGACCCGCAGAGAGGGTTTCGCGGGCAAGGGGCGGGCGCCCCGGGCGGGCGGCCCCGGCG
>NZ_JBASZT010000191.1:0-13652 GCF_049661145.1 Microbacterium sp. | reverse complement strand
TGCTGGGGCTGCTCTCGCCGCCGCCGGAGCAGGCGGACAGGGCGAGGGCAACCGCGACGGCGCCCGCGACGAGCGCCAGTGGTTTGTGCAGTGACATGGTCATCCTTCGGGTTGAGTGATTTCGGGGCGCGCGTCGGCGTCGGCCGCCGACGGCGTGCGATCGGTGGCGGTGCGGGATGGAGCAGCGGATGCCGGCGATGGAACGGCCGTGCCCGGCCGTCGCTGGGTGCGACGGCGCCGAGCGCGGTTGCCCGGGAGGCCGCTTTCCTCCCGGGGCGAGAACTGGAGCTGCAGACCGTCCGCGAGCAGGTTCCACGCGGCGGACAGCAGCACGATGACGAACGCGGGCGCGATCAGCAGGAGCGGATCGGTCTGCAGGAACCGCTGCGATTCGACGATCATCCGGCCCGCCGACGGGCTCGGGGGCTGAACGCCCTGGCCGAGGTAGCTGAGCGCGGCCTCCAGCAGCACGACGGACGACGCCGCCGCCGCGAACTGGATCAGCAGCGGCGTGAGGACGTTGGGCAGCAGGTGCGTGACGGTGATGCGGAGCGGGTGGATGCCGCTGAGCTGGGCGGCGACGACGAAGTCGCGGTGCCGCAGGCTGAGCACGGGCGCGCGGACCACCCGCGCGAACGTCGGCGCGAGCACGATACCGAGGGCCAGGATCATCGGCATGGCCCCCGGGCCGAGGATGACGCGCACGATCAGGGCCATGAGGATCGCGGGGATCGCGAGGAGGACGTCCGCCGAGCGCATGATGATCGCGTCGGTGACGCCTCCGGCGTAACCGGCTGCCAGACCGAAGGCTCCGCCGAGTACAGCTCCGAGGAGCGCCGCGCTTCCGGAGATGGCGAGCGTCGTGCTCGCCGCGATCGCGAGCCGGGTGAAGGTGTCGCGGCCGAGGTGGTCGGTCCCGAGGAGATGCTTGGTGCTCGGCCCGAGGAAGGCCGCTCCGCTGGCGGCCATGGGGTCGTACGGCGGCCAGAGCGTCACGACGACCGAGAGCAGCACGATGGCCGAAAGCAGCGCCGCGCCGATCACGAGCGACGGAATGATGCGACGACGGGTGCCGGTCATTTCTTCCCCACTCTCACTCGTGGGTCGATCAACGGGTGGATCAGGTCGACCGCGAGGTTGATGACGACGTAGACGGCGCCGAGCAGGAGGATGGCCCCTTGTGTGGTCGGGTAGTCCGACGAGCTGACCGCGGTGATCAGCGCCCCGCCGATCCCCGGAATGGCGAAGACCTGCTCGGTGACGATGACGCCGCCCACCAGGCCGGCCAGCTCGACACCGACGATCGTCACGACGGGGATCAGCGCGTTGGGCACGGCGTGACGGTGAACGAGCGCGCCGGCCGGCACGCCCTTCGCGCGGGCGGTGCGGATGTAGTCCTGCGAGAACGTGTCCAGCAGCGAGCCGCGCGTGTACCTCATGATCAGCGCGCCCAACGGCAGCGCGAGCAGAATCGCCGGGACGATCATCACCTGCAGGTTGCGCAGCGGATCGGCGGCGAAGGGGACGAAACCGATGAGCGGGAGCTTCGCGGTGCGCGCGTTGAGCAGGATGACGAGCAGACCGAGCAGGAACGGTGGGATGGCGAGCAGGGCGAACGACACGCCGCGGGCGAGCCCGTCCGCGGTGCGTCCCGCCCGGCGCGCCGACCAGATGCCGGCGGGGATGCCGAGTGCCAGCGCGATCACGGTCGCCATCACGGCCAGCTGGATGCTCACCGGCATCCGATCCGCCAGCAGCGAGGTCACCGAGACCGGTCGCGTGAGGCTCATGCCGAAGTCTCCCGTCAGCACGCCGCCGATCCAGGTGACGTACTGCAGGACGGGCGGCTGGTCCAGCCCGAGTTGTGATCGGATGGCCGCGATCTGCTCGGGGTCGGGATTGCTCGGGTCCACGAACGCGGCGACCGGGTCGCCCGGGATCAGCCGGACCATCGAGAACACCAGCACCGACAGCACGAACAGGACGACGACGGCACCGCCGAGCCGGCCCAGGATGTACCGGATCATGGTGCGCCGCCCGTCCGGGTCGTCGGGGCCGACACGACGTTGCGCGGCTCGTCGCCGGCGAGCAGTCGGCGCAGCTGGTCGAAGACGAGTCGAGCGATGTTCTCCGCCATGAGGTCGGTGTTGCCGCCGACGTGAGGCGTGATGAGAGCTGCGGGCGCCGACCACAGCGGGTGATCGTCCGGGAGCGGCTCGGGATCGGTCACATCGAGGCCGGCGCGCAGACGTCCGCTCATCACCTCGGTCGTGAGGGCATCCGTGTCGACGACGGCGCCCCGGCCGACGTTCACGACGCCCGCGCCGTCGGGGAGGGCCGCCAGGAGCCCGGCGTCGACGAGGCCCGCCGTCCGTTCGGTCAGCGGCAGGGTCACCACGAGTGCGTCCGCGGTCGGCAGCAGGTCCGCCAGCTCGGCGACGGCGTGCAGCACGGTGCCGTCCGGGGTGATGCGCGCGGTCTGGACGACGGGGGCCACGTCCGCATCGAACGCGGCGAGAAGCCGGTGGACGGCGGCGCCGATGCCGCCGTGCCCGAGCAGGACGACGCGCTTGCCGGCCAGGCCGGGCGTGCGGTGGTTCTGCCAGGTGCGGGCGCGGGCGAAGAAGGGGAGATCGCGCTGCAGCGCCAGGAGCAGCGCGACGGCCAGCTCGGCCGTCTGGGTCTCCATGACCCCGGCCGCGTTGCACAGGACGGTGCCGGGCGGAACGAGCTTGGCGATGCCCTCGTAGCCGATCGAGACCGTCTGCAGCACACCGATGCCGTGCGCGGCCTCGATCGAGGCGCCGATCGCGGTCACGCTCGCGTACGGCGCGGGAACCTCGTCCGAAAGGGAATGGAAAGGGAGGACGACGAGGTCGAGGTCGGCGCGTTCGGGTGCTTCGCCGCGCAGGCTCCAGTCGATCAGCTCGACCTCGCCGCGGGAGAGCTCCGCCTGTGCGAGCTGTGCGACGCGCTCGCGGAGCCAGGGATACGGGAGCGTCGCGATCAATGCCATTGCAGCTCACCGTCCACCATGGTGGCGACGACCGGGACGTCGCGGATCCGCTCCGGTGCCACGGATTCCGGGTGCGTGTCGAGGAGGACGAGGTCGGCGAGGTACCCCCGGCGCAGTCGGCCCAGCCGATCCGCCATCCCGGCCACCCACGCGCCGTCGACGGTCCACGTCTCGATCGCACGGGGGAGCCCGATCCGCTCGGACGGCGTCGTGACGGTGCCGCGCGCGGAGGTGCGGCGAACGAGCGACCGGATGCCTTCGAGGGGGGATCCGAGCAGCGGCCGATCGGTGCTGGAGACCAGTCGTGCACCGGCCGCCTCCAGGCTCCGCCACCGGTACATCCAGCTCTCCCGCTGCGGGCCGAGCATGTCGAGGTACTCCTCGAGGGAGTTGTAGATGAAGCATGGCTGCACGACGGCGGCGACCCCGAGCCGGCCGAGGGCCTCGGCCTGATCGGGCCGCACCACCGAGGCGTGTTCGATGCGGTGCGGGAACCGGCGGCGCGGGGCGATGCGCGCACACTCCTCCAGCGCCGCGATCGCGACGTCGATGGACGCATCGCCGATCGCGTGGATCGCCAGCTGCCACCCGGCCGTGTGGGCGTCCACGATCCGCTCCGTGAACGTCTCGGCATCCTCGATCAGCCAGCCGCGTCCCTCCCCGTCGAGATAGTCCTCGGTCAGGGCGGCCGAGTGCACCATGAGCCCGCCGTCCAGCTGCACTTTGGCGGCGCCGACGCGCAGCATGTCGTCGCCGAGCCCGGTGGCGATGCCCCATGGGATCCCTCGCGAGAAGCCGTCCGTCCGGGCGACCTGCTGCGGCGAGAGGTCGAGCAGTTCGGGCATGACCTGCACGCGCACGGGAAGCTCGCCGGCATCGCGGAGCTCCTGATAGGCGAGGATGTCGACACCGCTCATGCCTCCCAGGCGCAGTCCCACCCCGGCATCCATCGCCATGGTGACGCCTTCGCGACGCATCGCGGCGGCCGCCGCCACGATCGCCTCCTTGATCCGGTCGAGGGGATAGGGGAACAGCTGGCTGCGGAGGTGGGCGAGGTCGGCTTCTTCGAGCAGACCGGACTCCACCCGCGGGTTCTCCCGCACGGACGGCGGGATCTGAGCGAGCACAGCGGGCGAGACGACTCCCGCGTGCCCGGAGATGTGCCGGACGTAGACGCGGCGTCCGGGTGCGGCCGTCTCCAGCTCCTGCGCGGTCAGGTGGGAGCCCAGCAGACTGTGCTCGTACCCGCCGACCTCGATCCAGTCGTCGGCGCCGGTGTCCGTGACCGCCGCGGCGATGCGCGCCAGCGCCGCCGCCCGGTCGGTGAGCCCGCCGATGTCGACGGATCGGAGCCGCTGACCCGTGAGAGCCAGGTGGGTGTGGGAATCGATGAAGCCCGGCAGCACGGTGGCGCCGTGCGCATCCACCTCCTCCGTCGCGACCAGTCCGTCGAGATCCTCGTCGAGGCCGACGATGCGTCCCCGCCAGATGCCCAGGTCGCGCGCACGCGGGCGGGCGGCGTCGAGGGTCCGGATGTCCGCATTGCGGATGATGGTGTCGAGCTTCATGGCTTATCCTCGTGGTGCGGGCACGCGTGCGGCATCTCGGGCTGTTCCTGCATGCGCAACGCGGCCTCCATCTGCTCGGCCACGACGACGTCGTCTTCCCGGCCGGAGGTGCGCAGCGCGGCCGCAGCTCCCCGGCGGTCGGCGACGGAGCGGTTCTGTCCGAGCTTCGCTTTCGCCTGCACGGACGCCCCGCGCAGCCGGAACCCGATGATCCGGGGGAGCAGTTCCGCCATGCGGGCGAAGGCGGTGTCATCCGGCTGCCAGGGATGCTCCTTCGGCACGTGAGTATGCGCCTCCAGTCGTGCGGCCAGGTCGAGCAGGTGCGCGGTCAGCTCCGCCTCGTCGAGCGGCTCGCAGCGCCCCTCGACGTGGACGACGGAGAAGTTGTACGTGGGAAGGCCCGGATCCGCGTACCAGTTCGGGCTCACGTAGGCCGACTCGCCCTGGAACACCGCCGTCAGCGGGCCGCCCGCCGCAATGGCGCGCGCGACCGGATCGGCGATCGGCACATGGCCCAGCAGCACCATCTCGTCCTCCCAGCTCTCCAGCACCAACGGCATGTGCCCCACCCGGACGGGATCGCCGACGACCAGCGTCGCGAGGGGATGCTCGGCCACGAGGGCCGCGATCGCAGCGCGATGCCTGATCTCGAAATTCGGGTTGACCCACATACACTGTCCTAGTACAGTCTGAAACTGTGTTACTTCACAGTTTGTCGGGTCCAGTTTCATCACAGGCGGTGGCGGACGCAATTTTCAGCGCGATCCGTAACGGAGAGTTAACAGAAGGGGCACATTTGCCCTCCGTCCGGGGACTCGCCGCGGACGTCGGCGTCAGCCCCGGAACGGTCGCGTTGGCCTACCGCATGCTGCGCGAGCGTGGCGTCATCCGCACGTCCCACGGCAAGCGTGCGCAGGTGTCAGCGCGGCCCCCGGTTCCGCGTGCGAGTCTGACGATGCAGTTGCCCGACGGCGTCCGGGATCTGACCGCGATGGAGCCGGATCCCGAACTCCTCCCCGACGTGGGCGCGGTTCTCACCCCCGACACTTACCGGCCCACGCTGTATCGCGAGAGCAACGTCGCGGCGGAGCTGCGGGCGCAGCTGGCGGTCGACTTCGAGAGGGACGGGATCCGCGGCGAGCTGACGGTCACCAACGGCGCCCTCGATTTCATGGAACGGCTGCTCAAGGCGCGGTTGCGACCGGGCGAGGTCGTCCTGGTCGAGGACCCGATGTGGACGTCGACCCTCTCGTTGCTGCGCACGCTCGGACTGGAGATCGTGGGCGTCGCGATCGACGACGAGGGCATGCGGCCGGACGCGTTGCGAGAGACCTTGGCGAAGCGGCATGCGTCGGCTCTGCTGATCACTCCGAGAGCGCAGAACCCCTCGGGAAGTGCGCTCAGCGCGCAGCGCGCGGCCGCGCTGCGCGACGTCATCGCCGCATATCCGGAGTTGCTCGTCATCGAGGACGATCACGCGAGCCTCATCGCGGGCGCGGCCTTCCACTCGCTGACCGCCGGGCGCGAGCACTGGGCCGTCGTCAGATCCATGGGCAAGGCACTGGGCCCCGATCTGCGCGTCGCCGTCGCCGCGAGCGATCCCGGCTCCGCGGGTGCCGTGCAGGGCCGGCAGCTGATCGGACCGGGATGGGTGAGCCACTTCGTGCAGCGCGTCGTGGCCGCACTGCTGGCGTCGCCGGAGGCGCGGAATCAGATCGCGGACGCCGCGGAGATCTATGCGCAGCGTCGGCGAGCACTGCTGGCGGCGCTCGCCGACAGGGGGATCGAAGCTCGCGGCGCGAGCGGTTTCAGCATCATGGTTCCGGTGCCGGACGAGAGCGCGGTCGTCGCCAATCTCGCGCTGCGAGGTTGGGGAGTGCGCGGCGGCGAGGGATTCCGGATGTCGGAGCGTCCCTTCGTCCGCGTGTGCACGGCGACGCTGCAGCCCGCGGAGTCCGTGCTCTTCGCCGACGCGCTCGCCGAGGTACTGCGTGCCCGGGCGGGGCACCGGGAGTAGGTGCTGCGCTCGGGACCCGAGCCCGGGTCCGGCGCCGGGGGCGGGGGCGCCGAGTCGGCCGGTTTGTGCCGAGCCGGCCGGTTGCTGCGCGTCCGTAACCGGCAGAGTCGGCAGCAAGCGGCGGAGTCGGCAGCAACCGGCGCGGGCGCGGTCGCGGTGCCGGGCCGGCGCTGCGCTCGGGAAGGGAGCTCTAGACCAGCCCCAGGTCGAGAAGCGAGCGAGCCGTGTCGACGACGACCTGTTCGGACGGGCGCGGCTCCCAGCCGAGGACCGATCGGGCGGCGGCGGTCGAGTAGGAGTATCGGCGACCGAGCATCGGCACGAGCCCGCGAAGCTCGGGCCGGAACCAGGATGCCGCGCGCACGAGGACATCGGGCAGCTCCCGCGGCGCAGACTTCACGTGGTCGGGGAAGTGCTCGTGGAGTACGCGCCCGACGTCTTGCATCGTGAGCAGGTCGCTCACCACGATGAAGCGCTGCCCGGCCGCCGCGGGAGTGTCCAGCGCGAGCAGGTGGGCTTTCGCGACGTCGCGTACGTCCACGATGCGCAGACCGATGTGAGGAACGCGTGCCATCCCGGTCATCATCCTGGCGATGATCCCGACCGAACCGACGGTATCGCGGCTGAGGAGAGGCCCGAAGATCGCGCCCGGGAGGATCGTCGTGAGGGTCGTACCCGTCTGACCTGCCATGAAGTCCCACGCCGCCCGTTCGGCGAGCGCCTTCGACCGGCGGTAGGCGTCGAGATCGGACTGCTCGGGATCGGTCCACAGCGACTCGTCGAACTCGCCCGCCGCGCCTGGCGGCGGGGTCGCGGCGGCGCCGCTGGAGGTCATCACGACCCGCGGGATGCCGGCGTCAACGGCGGCGCGCAGCACGCGCAGCGTGCCGTCCTTCGCGGCGGCGGTCAGGGCCTGCTCGGTCTCGCCGGACGCGCCGAGCGGCGATGCGATGTGCAGGACGGCGTCGACGCCGGTCATGGTGCTCGGCCACCCGGCATCCGCGGTCAGATCCGCGACAACGACCTCGAGGCGATCCGGCGCATCGGCGAACTGCGTCCGCACGCGTGCCGCGCTCGCATCGCTGCGTACCGTCGCGCGGACGGTGTCACCGCGCTCGAGAAGCTGGGCGATGGCCCAGCTGGCGACGAACCCTGAGCCTCCCGTCACGAGCACCTTCATGATCGTTCCTTTCGCTCGGCGGATTTCATTAGCCGAATGGCTAACGATACCATGAGGACGTGGCGAAGCGATCGGAGCAGGCGGCGCGGACCCGCCAGCGGGTGCTCGACACGGCGCGGGGCCTGTTCTTCACGCGCGGGTACGCGGCGACGAGCCTGCAGGACATCGCGGACGAGATGGGCGTCGTCAAGGCGAACGTCTACTACTACTTCCGCACCAAGGAGTCGATCGTCGGCGAGTTGCTGACCGAGCGGATCCGCGAGCTCGAGGCGCTGCTGGACGACGTCGCGCGCGTCGACGACGCGCAAGAACGGGCCGAGCGGCTGATTGTCGGCTACATCGAGCAGGTGGTCATCGCGCACCGGTCGTTGGCCCCCATCGACTTCCGGGACCCCGCGGTCACGAGCCTTCCCGACATCGCCGGCCGGCTCGACGTGCTGACCGACCGCGCCGCCGCCGTGCTCTTCGGGGATCGGCCCACCCCGCAGCAGAGCGCGCGTCTGGCCCTGGTCCTGGACCTCAAGCCGGCGCTGCGTGAACTGTCGGCGCTTTCGGACGACGACGTGCGTGCCGCGCTCGAGTCGCTGTGCCGCACCCTGCTGGCGGTCGGGTAGTTCGCAGGCCGGACCGGGTCCACGGAGAGATATCTCCAAGTGCTTGACGTGCGAGGAGATCGAGAACATAATCACCTCAGTAGATAAATCGATTTATCACAAGGGGGTGATCGATATGGTGCGAGCCCGCATCTCGGATGTCGCCGTAGCCGCCGGAGTGTCGGTCACCACCGTTTCACTCGTGCTCAACGACGTGGAGTCGCGGATCTCCGAAGAGACCCGCAACCGCGTACGAGAGGCTGCTGCCACCGTGGGTTACGCGCCCAGCGCGGTCGCCCGCGGCCTTCGGCAGCAGCGCATGCGCACTGTCGGCATCATCTCCGACCAGATCGCCACCACCCCTTACGCGGGGCGCATGCTCGCCGGAGCGCAGGACGTGGCTCGCGACAACGGCAAGCTCGTCATCCTCGTCGACACGGGTGGAATGGCCGACATCGAGCAGGACGCGATCCGCGCTCTCGCGAGTCAGCAGGTCGATGCGACCATCTACGCCGCGATGTGGCACCGGGTCGTCGAGGTTCCCGACGGACTTCCCGCCGACACCGTCTTCCTGGACTGCCGTCCCCGCACGCCCGGCTTCCGCAGCGTCGTCCCGGACGACCGGGCGGGCGGCGTGGCAGCCACCCGCGAACTGATCGCCGCGGGGCATCGACGTATCGCCTTCATCGACACCGAGTTGTCCCCGCAGCGGCCCATCGCCGCCGATCTCCGTCACGCCGGCTACGTCGAGGCGTTGTCGGATGCGGGGATCGTTCCGGATGCCGCGCTGCACGTGCACGGCGAGATCACCGCCGGCGGCGGCCGCGCCGCCACCGAACGGCTCTTGGATCTGCCGGTCGAGGTGCGCCCGACGGGCCTGTTCTGCTTCAACGACCGCATGGCGGCCGGCGCCTACATTGCCGTCCACCGCCGTGGCCTGCGCATCCCGCAGGACATTTCGATCATCGGCTACGACGACCAGCAGCTCGTCGCGGCCGAACAAGACCCCCCACTGACCACCGTGGCGCTGCCCCATTACGCGATGGGTCGCTGGGCCATGGAGGTCGCGCTCGGCGTCCGCGCGACCGCTTTCTCAGGCGCGCTGCCGCGCCCTGGGACAAGGGAACCTGAGCACGGAGGCGACACCTCCGCATCGGGGGAAGAGGACGCCAACCACCAGATGGAGTGTCCCGTCATCCGACGAGACTCCGTGGGTCCGCCGCCGGCGCAAGTCGCCAAACCGAACCGGCGACGGACTTCACAACACACCGAGCGGCCGCCGTCGGCGGCCCCCGATCGGTGATCGACGCAGGCTTCGATCACCAGACAAGGAAACCACAATGAAGCGCACATCCGTCGCGGCTCTCGCCGCCACGGGACTGATCGGTGTGCTCGCGCTGAGCGGCTGCGGTCAGGCCGGGCAGGGTGACAGCACGACCGAGGACGGTCGCACGAAGATCACCATGTGGACGCACTCCGCGGGCAACCCCGCCGAACTCGAGGTCTACAAGCAGATCATCTCCGACTTCAACGCCTCACAGGACGAGTACGAGGTTGTCGAGGAGTCCTTCCCGCAGGGTGCCTACAACGACGCCGTCGTCGCGGCAGCGGCATCCGGAGACCTGCCCTGCCTGCTGGATCTGGACGGCCCGATCATGCCCAACTGGGCGTGGGCCGGCTACCTCCAGCCGCTGGGCATCTCCTCCTCGATCACAGACTCGCTCCTGCCGACCGCGGTCGGCACATGGGACGGCGAGATCTACTCGGCCGGATACTGGGATGCCGCGCTGTCGATCTTCGCGCGGAAGTCCGTGCTGGAGGCGAACGGCATCCGCGTCCCCACCGTCGACGAGCCGTGGACCGAGGACGAGTTCGCCGGCGTGCTGGCCACGCTCAAGGCCGCCGGCTACGACACACCGATCGACATCGGGGCCGAAGACACCGGGGAATGGTGGCCGTACGCCTATTCGCCGTTCCTGCAGAGCTTCGGCGGCGACCTCATCGACCGCGACACGATGCTCTCCGCCGAGGGTGCCCTCAACGGCGACGACGCGATCGCCTGGGGGACCTGGTTCCAGAACCTGTTCAAGGACGGCTACGCGAACGCGGACGGCACGATCGGCAACCAGGAGTTCGTCGACGACCAGGTCGCGCTGAGCTACACGGGAGTCTGGAACGCGCTGGCTGCGGTCGATGCGATCGGCGACGACCTGCTCATCCTGCCTCCGCCGGACCTCGGCACCGGTCCGAAGATCGGCGGCGGCTCGTGGCAGTGGGCGATCTCGAAGGAGTGCAACAGCGCCGAGGGTGCCCGCGCGTACCTCGAGTTCAGCTTCGCCGACGAGTACGTCACCCAGTTCGCCGACAACCAGATCGTGATCCCCGCGACCGAGTCGGCCGCCGCGGACTCGAAGTACTTCGGCGAGGCGGGCGTCCTCCGTCCATTCGTGGAGCTGTCTCAGAAGTTCGCCGTGCTGCGTCCCGAGACGCCCGCCTATGCCGTGATCTCGAGCACGTTCGAGACTGCGGCGAAGGACATCATGAACGGTGCCGACGTGGCGTCGACGCTCGACCAGGCCGTCACCGAGATCGACGCGAACATCGCGTCGAACGACGGATACGGCTTCCAGTGATCCGCCGAGCGGGCGGGGGCTTCCCCCGCCCGCTCCATTACCGGAAGAGTTGTCATGACTGTCACCCCTGCAACCGCGGCCGCGGGCAAGCCCCGGCGTGCGATGCGCCGCTTCCGCTCGACCCGAGGTCGGGAGACCTGGGCGGGCGTCGCGATGATCGCGCCGGCCGGCATCCTGCTGCTGCTGTTCCTCGTCATCCCCGTCCTGCTCGCCTTCGGGCTGTCGTTCACCAACGCGCGTCTGATCTCGCCGAACCCGCCACGCTTCGTCGGCCTCGACAACTTCGCGCGCGCGTTCGGAACCGACCCGATGTTCCTGCAATCGGCGTGGAACACCTTCATGTTCGCGCTCGTCGTCGTTCCCGTGCAGGCCGGTCTCGGTCTGCTGCTGGCGGTGCTCGTGAACAGGCGGATGCGGGCCGTCACCGCCTTCCGCGTGATCTTCTTCATCCCGGTCGTCACCTCGATCGTCGTGGTGTCGATCCTGTGGAAGTTCATGTACCAGAAGAACGGGCTGATCAACTCGTTCATCGACTCGATCACCTTCGGTGCGTGGCAGAGCGTGGACTGGCTCAACAACCCGCGCACGGCTCTTCCCGCGATCATCGTGCTGTCGATCTGGCAGGCGGTCGGGTTCCACATGATCATCTGGCTCTCGGGACTGCAGACTATTCCCGAAGAGCTCTACGAGGCCGCGAAGATGGACGGCGCGAGCCCGTGGCGACAGTTCACGAGCGTGACCTGGCCGGGACTTCGGCCGACCATGGTGTTCGTCCTCGTTACCATCACGATCGCCGCTCTCGGTCTGTTCGTACAGGTCGACGTCATGACGCAGGGCGGCCCGACCGGTGCGACGTCGACGATCGTCTTCCACGCCGTCCGCAAGGGCTACGAACAGCAGGAGATCGGCTACGCCGCCGCGATCTCGTTGATCTTCTTCGTCGCGGTGCTCATCATCGCGCTCATCCAGCGCCGCCTGACGCGAGACAAGGACTAACCCATGACCGCCACACTCACCCCCGCAGCACAGGCGGGCACGCCCGCGCCGACGCCGCACCGTGAAACGAGTCTGAGCCGACGGCGCCGCATCGGTTCGGTCGTCTACTACATCGTCATGTGCGCCTTCGGGGTGGTGTTCCTGTTCCCGCTGGTGTTCATGTTCGTCTCGAGCCTCAAGCCCGACAGCCAGATCCTCCAGGACGTCGATTCGCCCGCGGCGTTCCTCCCCGTCGGCGACATCAGCCTCGACAACTACTTCGGGGTGTTCGACAGAGTGCCCGTCTGGCAGTTCCTCTTCAACTCCGTTCTCGTGACGGTGCTCACCGTCGGCCTCGGACTCATCGTCAACTCGATGGCGGGCTTCGCGCTGTCGCGCCTGCGGTGGAAGGGGCGCTTGGTGGTGATGGCGCTCATCATCGCGACGCTCATCGTCCCGTTCGAGACGATCGCCGTGCCGATGGTCTACTGGGTCTCGCAACTGCCCACGCTCGTGTTCGAAGGGGGGATGCTGAAGTACGACTTCGGCTGGTTGAACACTTATCAGGTGCAGATCGTGCCTTTCATCGCCAACGCGTTCTCGATCTTTCTGTTCGCGCAGTACTTCTCGACGATTCCGGCATCCCTCGACGAGGCCGCCCGCATCGACGGCGCGAGCTGGTTCGGGATCTACCGCCGCATCATCGTCCCGCTCTCGGGGCCGGCGTTCGCGACGGTCGCGATCCTCACGTTCCTGCCCGCCTGGAACCAGTACCTCTGGCCGCTCATGGTCGTGCAGAAAGAGGGGCTGCGCCCCGTCATGGTCGGCATGCAGTACTTCTTCCAACTGAACACGGCGTGGGGCGAGGTCATGGCATATACGTCGCTGATCACCCTCCCGGTGCTGATCGTGTTCCTCGTGTTCCAGCGCGCCTTCGTCAGCAGCATCGCCGCCAGCGGGGTGAAGGGATGACCTTCGATCTCGCCGGCTCGTGGGTGTGGGACTTCTGGTTCGCCGACGACGGTGACACGTACCACCTCTTCTTCCTCTACGCGTCTCGCGCGTTGCACGACCCCGACGCGCGTCACTACCGCGCCTCCATCGGGCACGCCGTCTCGGACGACCTCGTCACCTGGACCCCGGTGGCCGACGCGCTCGTGCGCGGCGACGCGGGAGCCTTCGACGACCTCGCCACGTGGACCGGATCGATCGTGCGGGACGAGGCGGGGCTCTGGTACCTGTTCTACACCGGGTCCAGCCTCGCGGCCGGCGGCAAGAACGTCCAGCGCATCGGCTACGCGACCTCGTCCGATCTGCTGGTCTGGCACAAGGCGCCAACCCCCGTGCTGGCCGCTGCGGCGCCCTGGTACGAGACGCTGGACAGCGGCGCCTGGCACGACGAGGCCTTCCGCGATCCCTGGGTGTTCGCCGATCCCGGTGGGGACGGCTGGCACATGCTCGTCACCGCCCGGGCGCCGGAGGGCCCGATCGACGGACGTGGCGTGATCGGCCACGGCTGGTCGCCGGATCTTCGCACCTGGGAGCTGCGTCCGCCGCTGACGGCGCCCAGCGAGCGCGGCTTCGGCCAGCTCGAGGTCACCCAGGTCGAGGTCGTGGACGGCCGGCCCGTCCTCCTGTTCTCGTGCCTCGCGGAGCACGCGACCTCGGCG
>NZ_JBASZT010000190.1:0-1605 GCF_049661145.1 Microbacterium sp. | reverse complement strand
AGGCGGCGGCGCACACGCGGATCCAGCCCTCACCCGACGCACCGAATGCCGAACCCGGCGCGACGGCGACGCGCTCGGCGCGCAGGAACTCCTCCGCCCACGCGGCGACGTCGCCGCCGTCGCCACCGGAAGCGTGGCGCACGTCGATCCACAGGTAGAAGGCGCCGGAAGGCGCGAGATAGCGGATGCCGCGCTCGTCGAGCAGTGCGGTCGCAGCCGCGAGGTTGCTCCGGTAGTGCTCGCGCGCGCGGGCCAGGTCGCTCTGGTCGCTCGTGAGCGCGGCGATCGCGGCGTACTGAGCGGGCGCGTTGACGCAGGAGATCATGGCCTCCTGTGCGCTCCGGAGCGTCGCGCCCCACGACCGGGGGGCGACGAGGAACCCGACACGGATGCCGGTCATGGCATATGTCTTCGAGAGCGAGAAGACGCCGAGCACGCGTTCCCCGCCCTCCTCGACGTCGAGCGCCGTCAGGCTGACGTGCGGCCGGTCCCACGTGAGCGAGCCGTACACCTCGTCGCTGATGACCCAGAGGTCATGCCGGCGCGCGAACGCGAGCAGAGCGCGCGCCGCCGCCTCGTCGAGCACCGTGCCGAGCGGGTTGGAGGGCGAGTTCACGATGATCGCACGGGTGCGATCGGTCACGAGCGCATCGAGCCGGTCGAGCTCGGGCTGGAACGAGGCCTGCTCGCGGAGCGGATACGGCACCGGCACGGCCGACAGCATCCGCGGGCTCATCGAGAACGTCGTGTAGCCCGGGTCCGGGACCAGCACTTCGTCGCCGGGATCCAGCACGAGTCCGAGCGCCTGGTGCAGCGCCTGCGTTCCTCCGACCGTGACCCACAGCTGCTCGGGATCCAGCCGCGCGCCGTGATCGGTGGCGAACCGGTCGGCGAACGCGCGCCGCAACTCCGGGATGCCCGCGTTGTGCGTGTAGTTCGTGGCCCCGGCATCCCAAGCGGCCTTCGCGGCGGCCGCGATGTGGGGCGCGACGGGGACGTCCGGCTCCCCCACGGCGAGGAACGTCACCCCGTCCAACCCGAGCGCAGCCTCGAAGATGCGTCGGATGCCGCTGGCCGGAACGGTGCGGGTGTGGGAACTGAGCTCGGGCACCGCCCCAGGCTACGCGCCCCCGCCCGCCTCTCCCCCTCTCCCGACCGCACCCCTGTCCGCGCGCGGGGGATGCTGATGCGGGTCAGCCATTCAGTGGCGCTGCCGCGCCGTGGGGGCGAGAAAACCTGCCTCGGGGATGCGAGACTCTCGCATCAGCTTTTCAGTGGCGCTGCCGCGCCGTGGGGCGGGAAAGTCTGAGTCATGTCACGAGACTCTCGCATCAGAGGGTCTCGCCGGAGGCGACGGTCTCGGCCAGCGCGTGCACTCGCGGCAGGTGGTGGGCGCCGTAGAAGTCGGCCAGCGTGAGCCGCTCGGCATCCGCCGCGACGGGGTCGGCGTGCGCGGCGACCGCGATGACGGCGAGCGCGTGCATCCAGCCGCCCGCGAGCACGCCCAGCAGCTCCAGATACGGCACGCTGACGGCGTACGCGTCGCGCGGCGACCCGGCGAAGCGCACGATCTCGGCCGTCGCGCGGCGGGCGGATGCCGTGGCG
>NZ_JBASZT010000189.1:0-1598 GCF_049661145.1 Microbacterium sp. | reverse complement strand
GTGCGCGCGCAGGTCGACGACGGCGGGGGCGACCTCGTGCACGCGACGCGCCATCGCGTGGCGCTGCGCGGCGGTGCGGACGATCAGCCGGGCCTCGTCGAGCTCCGCGAACTCGTCGAGCGGTGCGTGTACGCGGATCGTGTCGAGGTCGAGCAGCTCGATCCCGGGCAGCGAACGCAGGCCGGGATCGATGTTGCGCGGCATCCCGAGGTCGATCACGAGCTGCGGTGTGGTGATGCCGGCCCGTGCCGCGCCGTGGCGTTCGACGTCGAGCGCGTAGGTGTCGGTCGTGTTGGTACAACTGACGATGACGTCGGCGCGCGCGGCCTCGGCCGCGAAGTCCTCTGCCGCGACGGGGATCAGGTGCTCGCGGTGTGCGAACCTGCCCGAGCGGCCCTCCCACGCGGAGAGGGAGTGCACGCGCACGTCGACGGCACCGACGGCGCGGAGGGCGGCGAGGGATGCCGCGGCGTAACGTCCCGTACCGATCAGCAGCACCCTCGCGTGCTCCCAGGACTCGACGCGCGAGCCCGCCAGCTCGACCGCGAGGCGCACGAGGGAGCGGCCCGATTCACCGAGCCGCGTCGAGTTCTTCACGGCGCGCGAGGTTTCAGTGGCGCGCTGGAACAGCTGCTCCAGCGACGGGGTGGTCGCGCCGGCGCCGCGTGCGGTGTCGAGGGCACGCCGCACTTGACCGGCAATCTCGTCCTCGCCCACCGCGACCGAGTCAAGGCCCGACGCGACGGCGAACAGGTGCTGCGCGACGTGGTTGCCGTGCGCGAAATCGACCGTCTCGCGTACGTCGCGGAAGGGAAGATCGGCGAGGGTGGAGAGGCGCTCCATCACGGCATCCATCGCCGGCACGGGGGAGGCATGCTCGGACTCATCGGTCAGGTCGAAGTAGGCCTCGAACCGGTTGCAGGTCGCGAGCACGACGGCCCCGCGGATCGTCTCGTGCGTCGCCGTCAGGTCGCCGGCGACGCCATCGCCGACCACAGACAGTCGCTCCAGGGCCTCGAGCGGTGTGGTGCGCTGGTGGGCGGACAGGCAGACGAGCACGGGCGCTAGTATAACGATTAACTTCCGCAGACCCGCCGCACAGAACCCTCGCGCAGACGAGCCGTGCGAAACCGCCTGCGACACCGCTGCGCATACCTCATAGGAGCCTCATCATCCCTTCCGCCGCTGCCACCGCCGCTCGCCCTCTCGATGCTGCCGGCACCTCCCGCCTGGTGCGGGCGCTCAGGGGGGATCGCCCCGACGTCACCCCGGTGTGGTTCATGCGGCAGGCAGGGCGTTCCCTCCCGGAGTACCGCGCGCTCCGCCAGACCGGGACGATGCTGGACGCGTGCCTCGACCCCGCTCTTGCGAGCGAGATCACGCTGCAGCCGGTGCGTCGCCACGGCGTCGACGCCGCCGTCTTCTTCAGCGACATCATCGTGCCGCTGCACCTCGTCGGCGTCGAGGTGGAGATCGTGGCCGGGCGCGGCCCCGTGTTCGCGCGGCCCGTCCGCACCGCCGCAGACATCTCCCGGCTCGTCCGCATCGACCCGGCGCTCGTCGACGAGCGCGGCGAGCAGATCGCGGATGCCGTGGCC
>NZ_JBASZT010000188.1:0-1940 GCF_049661145.1 Microbacterium sp. | reverse complement strand
GACGACCTGCGCGCCGCGCACGCGGGGCACCGGTACGAGCTGCTGTCGGGCGGCGACCTCGGGTGGCTGCGCGCGGCCCCCGGCATCGAGGTCATCGAGTTCGACGGCGGCTACGCCGTGTTCGACGCCGACAGCGACGCCGCCGCCCAGGACGTGTTGCGCCGCGCCGTCGCGGCGGGCGTCGTCACGAGCTTCTCCCCCCGGCATCCGTCCCTCGCGCAGATCTTCAAGGAGGTCATCCAATGACCGTTCAGACCCCGACCGTTCAGGCCCCGACCGTTCAGACCCCGACCGTTCGCACCCCCTCCTTCGCCCAGAGCATGTGGCTCGTCGCCGAGCGCGAGATCGGGTCGAAGGTGCGCAGCAAGGCGTTTCTCATCTCCTTCGGCATCCTGTTCGTCCTGGCGCTCGCCGGGGTGATCTGGGCGGGCACGACCGCGAACGACGAGGCGACCACGCCCGTCGCCGTCACGAGCGACTCCGCCTCGTACCTCAGCGGCATGCCGGGCGTGGATGTCACGACCGTCGCCGATCAGGCGGCCGCCGAGGCGCTCGTGAAGGACGGCACGGTGGATGCCGCGGTCATCGCCGACGGCGCGCCGCCGCTCGGCTTCTCGGTGATCGTCGACTCCGACGTGCCGAACACGCTGCTGATGACGCTGTCGCAGACGCCGAACGTCGTCGTACTCGACCCCGCGAACGCGACCAACTGGATCGGCTACATCGCGGCGATCGGGTTCGGCATCGTGTTCCTGTTCGCGGCGCAAACCTTCGGCGCGACGATCGCGCAGAGCGTCGTGGAAGAGAAGCAGACGCGCGTCGTGGAGCTGCTGATCTCGGCGATTCCGGTGCGGGCGCTGCTGGCGGGCAAGGTCCTCGGCAACACGGTGCTCGCGATGGCGCAGATCGTGATCCTCGCGGCGATCGCCGTCGTGGGACTCACGGTGACGGGTCAGACGGAGTTCCTGCAGGGCATCGGCGGGCCGATCGCGTGGTTCAGCGTGTTCTTCCTGTTCGGGTTCGTGCTGCTGGCGGCGCTGTTCGCCGCGGCGGCCGCGATGGTCTCGCGGCAGGAGGACATCGGGTCGACCACGACCCCGCTGATGTTCCTGATCCTCGGGCCGTACTTCCTCGTGATCTTCTTCTGGAACAACCCGACGGTGCTGACGATCATGTCGTACGTGCCGTTCTCGGCACCGGTCGGCATGCCGACGAGGCTGTTCCTGGGGCAGGCGCAGTGGTGGGAGCCGGTCGTGTCGCTGGCGATCCTGCTGGTCTCGTGCGTCGCGGCGATCCTCGTCGGCGCGAAGATCTACGAGAACTCCATCCTTCGGATGGGCGCGCGCGTCAAGCTCGGCGAGGCCCTGTCCTCGCGCTGACTCACCCCTCGTGGGGCCGAGTGTCCACGCCACGCCGCCACTGCCCTCGCTCACGCGGCGTGTTGTGGACACTCGACGTATCCGGTCAGCCCTTCAGCACGGAGAGCACGTTCCCGGCGGGATCACGGAACCACGCGATGTCCGGGCCCTGATCTCCGCCGCGGACGATGCCGCGCTCATCCGAGGGGAACTCGTCGTCGCCGTAGATCTTGGTCCGAACGCCACGTGCGTTGAGGTCCGCGACGGCGGCGTCGATGTCGTCCACGGGGAAGTTCAGGATCGTGAAGCTCGCCGGCTCGTGGTTCGGCTTCGAGTACACGAGGATGCGGCCGCCCGAGTCGAGGCGGATCTCGAGGAACCCCATGGGGTCGTCCTCGACCCGGAGCCCGAGGGTGTCGCGGTAGAACGTGCGGGCGGCGTCGATGTCGTCGACGGAGAAGCCGCTGAAGGCGTCGGTTGTCGTGAACATCCCTCCAGCATCCGCCGATCACACGCGCTCGACAAGCACCCCATCGGCATCCGCCCACACGTGCGCGCCGGGGCGGAAGGTCACCCCGCCGA
>NZ_JBASZT010000187.1:0-1988 GCF_049661145.1 Microbacterium sp. | reverse complement strand
GTCGGAGGCGGGCGACCCGGCGGCGGCGCCCGAGGCGCTGTCGATCTACGCGATGGCCGTCAACGAGCAGAACGCCGCGGGTGGGCGGGTCGTGACCGCGCCGACGAACGGCGCGGCCGGGGTGCTCCCGGCTGTGATGTACTACGCGTGCCGCAGTGGGGGGTACGAGGCGGGTGAGGTGCGTACGTTCCTGCTGACGGCGACGGCGATCGGCTCGATCATCAAGGCGAACGCCTCGATCTCGGGCGCCGAGGCCGGATGCCAGGCCGAGGTCGGCAGCGCCTGCGCGATGGCGGCGGCGGGGCTGACCGCCGTCCGCGGGGGATCGACCGCGCAGATCGAGAACGCCGCCGAGATCGCGATGGAGCACCACCTCGGGATGACGTGCGATCCGGTGGGCGGACTCGTGCAGATTCCGTGCATCGAGCGCAACGCCGTCGCGGCGGCGACCGCCCTGACGGCGTCGCGGCTGGCGCTGCTGGGCGACGGCACGCACCTCGTGACGCTCGACACCGTCATCGAGACGATGCGCCAGACCGGCGCGGACATGTCGGTGCGCTACAAGGAGACCAGCGAGGCCGGCCTCGCCGTCAACGTCGTCGAGTGCTGACCGCTTGCATGCCCGGGCGCGAGAGGGCTCGACGTGCCTGGTTCAGCCGCATCCCCAGTACTCACATGACCAATCGCGGCACGTCACTGGTCGTGCGCCGCGGCCGGAAATCAGATCGCGGTCAGCACGCGTGGGGTCGCGAATGGTCGATATGGAGCCTGGATGGCGGCCATATGCGACCCCTCGGCGGACGGGGCCGCGCGGTGGGGTCAGGAATGGTCGATATGGGGTGCGGATGGCGACCACATGCGACCCGCCGGTGGTCGGCGCGGCGACGGTCCGCGGATGGGCGGCGGAGGGCGGCGGATGGTCGGCGGAGGGGCGGCGACGGTCCGCGGAGGGACGGATGCCGGGGCGTCAGGTCTGGCAGGCGGGGCACCAGAACACGATGCGCTCGCTCGTCGCCGACGCGCCCAGGTCGGTGCGGCGGATGAGAGTGCCGCAGCGGCGGCATGGCTTGCGCTCCCGCCGGTACACCCAGTTCTGCCGGCCGGGACGGGTGTCGCCCGTGAAGGTGCGGGCGTCGCGGTCGCGGCTCGCGCGGATCATCCGCGCCGCCGTGTCGACGAGACCCGCGGCATCCACCTGGGTCGCCGGACGCGTCGGGAGGATGCCGCGGACGAACAGCAGTTCATTCGCGTACTCGTTGCCGAGCCCCGCGAGATTCCGCTGATCGAGCAGTGCGACGTGGACCGGCCGGGGATCGGCGGCCAGGCGCCGGGCGGCCTCGACGGCATCCCAGTCCGGGCCCAACAGGTCGGGACCGAGATGACCCACGAGCCGATCCTCTTCGGCCGTCGGCACGAGGTCGATCATCGCGATCTCGAAACCGACGGCATCCACTCGCGACGTCCCGACGATCGCGCGCGCCTGGAACGCGGGAGCCCGCCACGGCTCGCCGCGCCGGAAGACGAGCCACCGGCCCTCCATTTTGAGGTGCGAGTGGAGCGTGTATACCCCGATCCGCATGAGGAGGTGCTTGCCGCGCGGTGTGACCCCATGGACGATTTCGCCGGTGAGATCAGCCGTCGCGTGCTGCGGAATGCGGAGGTCGAACCGCGTGACCTCCTGCCCTGCGAGCGCTGCATGCAGGCGTCGCGCGGTGCGGAAGACGGTATCGCCTTCAGGCACGGTCGCCCCTCGCATAGCGCCCGCCGGAAGTCGCGCCGACCCGACGCGTGTGGTCGCTGGCGGCGGGATGCGGGCGGCCACATGCGTCGGGTCGCGGAACCGCCTCGGCATCCGCCGTGGTCGTCATCGCGCTCGCCGGAGGGTGAGGCCGCGGCTGGACTCGACGAACCCCGCACCTTGCAGTGCGCGGCCGGCGGGCGTGCCGTAGACGAACGCGCCCGAGACCTGCTCCACGGTGAGGGTATCG
>NZ_JBASZT010000186.1:0-7204 GCF_049661145.1 Microbacterium sp. | reverse complement strand
AAGCGGCGCTGCGGCTGCGCCGGCGGGCGGCGGACGGGGCGCCCAGCGAGCAGGGGATCCTCGTGCCGTATGTCGATGTGCACATCTTCGCCGACGAGCTCGCCTCCTATGGTCCTGAGATCCGGGTCGTCGAACCCGCAGCGCTGCGCGCACAGGTGATCGCTCGGCTGGAGCGGACTCTCGCGGCGCACACCGAGCCCGGGAGCACCCCGTGACCGGCTCTCCGCCCCCGGCGACCGACCGGGCCGCGCTCATCCTGCAACTCGTGCCGTATCTCATCGGCAAGGGCGAGGTCTCGCTGACCGAAGCCGCCGACGAGTTCGACGTCACCGTCGAACAGATGAGGACGATGGTCGAGAAGCTCACCGTGATCGGCCTGCCCGGGGACGGTGGCTTCTGGCAGATGGCGAATGATCTGTTCGACATCGACTGGGACCTGCTCGATGAGCAGGACATGGTCGTCATCACGAACACCGTCGGTCTGGAGCGGACCCCGCGCTTGACCGCACGTGAGGCCGCCGCGCTGTTGGCGGGGCTGCAGGTCGCCGCATCCCTTCCGGGCGTGGGCGACAGCGGCATCGTGCAGGGGCTGCTGGCCAAGCTCGCGCGCGGCGCGGCTGCGACGCCCCCCGAGGTCATCGTCGCACCGGCCGCGGTCGACGGGGTGCGTGTCGCTGTGGCGAAGGCGGTGCAGGACGGTGTCGCCGTGTCATTCACCTATCAGGCGCCGGATGCCGCGCCCACCACACGCACCGTCGATCCGGTCAAAGTTCACATCGCTTCAGGACAGTGGTATCTGCAGGGATGGTGCCACCTGCGGCGCGCGATGCGGACGTTCCACTTGGACCGGGTATCCGACGTGCGGCTGACGGACATCGTCAGCACACACGGCGACGATGCCGTGCCCGCGCTGTTCGAGGCATCCGCCGGCGACGTCGAAGTCGAGGTCCGCTATCGCACGGCGGCGGCGCCGCTGCTGGCGGACTACGTCGTCGTCGACGATAGTGAGACGGCGCCCGCCGGGACCCGCAGCGCGCGCATCCGAGTCGGCGACGAGCGCAGCCTCAAACGTGTGGCGGCTCACCTCGGCGGCGAACTCGAGGTCGTCGCCCCGGCCGGTGCCCGCCGGGCTGCCGCCGCATGGGCGGAGGCAGGGCTCGCCCAGTATCGGTGATCGCGCCTTCTGACGCCGGGTAGACTGACCCATATTCCCCCTACCCGAGGAGACGCTCATGCTCGGAGGCTTGACCGGCTGGCACCTGCTGGCTCTCGTCGTCATCATCCTGCTCCTGTTCGGGGCCGCGAAACTCCCGGCTCTGGCCAAGAGTGTCGGCCAGTCCGCCCGCGTGTTCAAGGGCGAGATGAAGGCGATGAAGGAGGACGACGCGCCACCCCCCGCCGCCGGCAGCGGCACGAGCACCACCGCGGCGGCGCCGGAGCCTGGCGCCGGTACCGACACCAAGCCCTGACCCCATGGCCACGGTCGGTTCCGTGCGCATCGCCGGAGAGGACGGCCCACGTCGCGATCGTCGGATGCCGTTGGCCGAGCATCTCATCGAGTTGCGGCGGCGTTTCGTCATCGGCGTGCTCGCTCTCGTGGTCGGGATGGTCGTCGCCTGGATCTTCACCGACGCGATCATCTGGGCGATGACCGAGCCGATCCGCATCGTCGCCGAACAGCGCGGCGATGAGGAACTCGTCACCCTGATGTACCAGAGCATCACGGGTCCGTTCGACATGCGGCTGCGGATCTCCCTCGCCGTCGGCATCATCATCTCCGCCCCGGTCTGGCTCTGGCAGCTGTGGGCGTTCCTGGTCCCCGGGCTCACACGCAAGGAGATCCGATACACGATCGGATTCGTGTGCGCTGCGATTCCGCTCTTCGCCGCGGGAGTCTTCGTCGGGTGGCTGATCATGCCGCACATCGTGGAACTGATGGCATCGTTCACGCCGGAGGGCACGTCCAACGTCTACGACTCGAAGTACTACTACGACTTCGTGTTCAAGCTTCTCCTGGTCGTCGGGGTGTCGTTCGTGCTGCCGGTGTTCCTGGTGGCCCTCAATCTCGCCGGAATCATGAGCGGCATGGCGATACTGAAGGCATGGCGCATCGCCGTGCTCGCGGCCGCTGTCTTCGCCGCGCTCGCCACTCCCGCCGCAGACATCGTCAGCATGCTGATGCTGGCCGGCATCCTCGTGGTCCTTTTCTTCGCCGCCGCCGGGCTGTCGATGCTGTTCGACCGCCGTCGCGCGAAGCGTGACGCGGCCGCGGGGCTCTTGCCGTCGGCGATCTCGGACGAAGGCGCGTGACCGATCCCGCCGCGCGCTACGCGTTGGCGCAGCAGCGCCGGGCACATCCGCTCACGGCTGCGTTCGCCGACGATCAGGCGTTCCAGTTCGATCCCTTTCAGATCGCCGGCTGTCAGGCGCTCGAAGACGGGCGCGGCGTCCTGGTCGCCGCGCCTACCGGGGCGGGCAAGACCATCGTGGGGGAGTTCGCCGTCCACCTGGCGATGCAGGAGCCCGGCGACAAAGCCTTCTACACGACGCCGATGAAGGCCCTGTCCAACCAGAAGTTCCGCGAGCTCCAGCAGGTCTACGGCGAGGACCAGGTGGGCCTGCTCACCGGCGACACGAACATCAACGGCAACGCGCGCGTCGTCGTGATGACCACCGAGGTGCTCCGCAACATGCTGTACGCCGGTTCGCCGGCGCTCCGAGGCCTGCGGTACGTCGTGATGGACGAGGTCCACTTTCTCGCCGATCGTTTCCGCGGTGCGGTCTGGGAAGAGGTCATCATCCACCTGCCATCGCACGTGCGGCTCGTGTCGCTGTCGGCGACGGTGTCCAACGCGGAGGAGTTCGGCGACTGGCTCGATACAGTGCGCGGCGACACCGCCGTGGTCGTCTCGGAGATCCGGCCCGTGCCGCTGGAGCAGCACATGCTCGTGCGGGGCGATCTGCTGCCGCTGTTCGACGAACGCGCGGGCGTTGCGACGGCCCAGGTGAATCGGGAACTCATGCGGCTGCGGTCGGTCAAGGGCGCGAACTTCGAGAACAACCGGCGTGCACAGGAATTCCGATCGAGCGGCGGCTACGCTTCCGGACGGCGCCCGCCGCGCGGCGGCAAGCGCCCCGTGCGGGCGGGAGGCGTGCAGCGCATCGAACGGATCGACCGCCCGCAGGTCGTGGAACTGCTCGCGCGGGCGAACCTGTTGCCGGCGATCTTCTTCATCTTCAGTCGTGCCGGGTGCGAGGCCGCCGTGCAGCAGGCGCGCCGCGCCGGTGTACGCCTGACCGATCGTGACGAGCGCGACGAGATCCGGCGTGTCGTCGAAGAACGCACGGCAGCGCTTCCCGATGAGGATCTCGCGGTGCTCGGGTTCTGGGAGTGGCGCGAGAACCTGGAGCGGGGCATCGCCGCCCACCACGCGGGACTACTGCCGGCGTTCAAGGAGATCGTTGAGGAGTTGTTCCAGCGCAAGCTCGTCAAGGTTGTGTTCGCGACCGAGACGCTCGCTCTCGGCATCAACATGCCGGCGCGCACCGTCGTGCTGGAGAAGCTTGAGAAGTTCAACGGCGAGGCGCGCGTCGCGATCACGTCGGGGGAGTACACGCAGCTGACCGGTCGGGCGGGGCGCCGCGGCATCGACGTCGAGGGGCACGCCGTCATCCAGTGGACCGAGAGCCTCGATCCGCAGGCCGTTGCGGCGCTCGCTTCGCGGCGCACCTACCCGCTGAACTCGAGCTTCCGCCCGACGCATAACATGGCCGTCAACCTCATCGACCGGTTCGGGCGCGCCCGTGCCCGCGAGATCCTGGAATCGTCGTTCGCGCAGTTCCAGGCCGATCGCGCTGTCGTGTCCCTCGCGCGCGAGGTGAAGGATGCCGAGACCTCGCTCGACGGCTATGCGAAGGCGATGGCGTGCGATCGCGGCGACTTCGCAGAGTTCGCGCGCCTGCGCCGTGAGCTCACCGACCTGGAGCGCAAGGGCGACCGCCCCGGCCCGTCGAAGGCGCGCGAGCAGCGTCAGGAACAGATCGAGAAGCTGCGGCGGCAGCTGAAGCGGCATCCGTGCCAGACGTGCCCCGACCGTGAGAAGCACGCCCGCTGGGCGGAGCGGTACTGGAAGCTTCGCCGACACACCGACAAGCTGCGTCAGCAGATCGAGACGCGCACCGGCACCGTCGCGCGCATCTTCGACCGGGTCGTGGACGTGCTCGCCGCCCTCGACTACGTCGCCGTCGTAGCGGACGGCACGGCCACGCTGACCCCGGCCGGCGCCACCATGAAGCGCATTTACGGCGAACGGGACCTGCTCGTGGCCGAGTCGCTGCGCACCGGCATCTGGACCGAGCTCGACCCGGCATCGCTCGCCGCCCTCGCCTGCTGCCTCGTGTACGAGCCGCGCCGCGACGAAACGGGCCCGGGGGAGCAGGGTCTGCCCCGCGGCGCGTTCCGCACGGCGCTCACCGCGACGCAGGCGCTGTGGTCGCGGCTGGACGACCTCGAGCAGGATCACCGGCTGCCCGGGTCCGCGCCGGTCGCGACCGGGCTTGCGCAGGCGATGCACTCGTGGGCACGCGGGCGGAGCCTCGACGTCGTGCTGCGGGAGGCGGACCTCGCGGCGGGTGACTTCGTGCGCTGGGTGAAGCAGACGATCGACCTGCTCGACCAGCTGTCGATCGTCGCCGACCCGCCCGTCGCGGTGACCGCACGTCGTGGCCTCGACGCGGTGCGCCGCGGGATCGTCGCCTACGGCTCCGTGTGACCGCACCCCGCCCGTTGAGCGAGGAGCGCAGCGACGAATCGAAACGCCGCCACGCAGAGCCGGCGAGTTAGGCTCGAACCCGTGCCCGATCGCCCCCGCCCGCCGCTGCCGCTGTGGGGCGCGGTCGCTGCCGCCGCGGCGGCGGGCCTCATCCTTACGCGGGCCTTCCCCGCATCCGGCTGGTGGCCCGTCGTCTTCGTGGCGGTACCGCTCGCACTCGTGAGCCTCATCGGGCGCCGTGCCTGGGCCGCTGTGCTCGTCGGTGCCGTGTTCGGTGCCGCGCTGTTCTTCCTCAACCTGTCCTTCACCGCCCGCTACCTGGGCCCCGTGCCGTGGCTCGCCCTCTCCGGCCTCGAGACAACTCTGACGGCCGTGATGGCCGTGCCGATCACGCTCGCCTACCGATGGATGCCCCAGCTCGGCCACCGCACCGCTGGCGCCGTCGGGCGCTTCGTGGCGCTCCCTGCGCTCGTGGCGGGGCTGTGGGTCAGCCGCGAGGAACTGCTGGGCACGTTTCCCTACGGCGGGTTCCCGTGGACGCGGCTGGCGGTGACACAGGCATCGTCGCCGCTGGCGGAGATCACGTCGTGGACTGGCATGAGCGGGCTGTCCTTCCTCATCGTGTTCGCGTGCGCGTCGGCCGTCGAACTCGTCCGCAGCGGACGCCCGCGGCGGCACACCGTGTCCCGTGGTGTGCCCGCCCTGCTGACGGTGGTCATTCTGTTCGCGGCGCCGCAGTTTCCCACGACGGATGCCGGCAGCATCCGCGTCGGCGCCGTGCAGGGCAACGGGCCGGCGGGGTACTTCGATGAGCGGGAGCCTTATGACGTGCTGCGCGCGCAGCTCGCTGCGACGGAGCCCATCGAGGACGAACACCTCGATGCGCTGCTGTGGCCGGAGGGCGGCGTCGACGCCGACCCGACGGCGAACGAGTCGGTGGCGCACGCGCTCGACGCGCTGTCGGCGCGCATCGACGCCCCGCTGCTGATCAGCGCTGTGACCCAGCGCGGCGACGAGTACTTCAACTCCTCGCTCGTGTGGCGGTCAGGGGCGGAGAACCCGACGCAGATGTACGACAAGCGGCATCCTGTGCCATTCGGCGAGTACGTGCCGGACCGTTGGTTCTACAATCTGCTGGCCCCCGATCTCATCGGACTGATCCAGCGCGAGTACACCCCCGGCACGGCGCCCCCGATCGCCCTGGTTGACGGGGTCGGCGTCGGGCTCGCGATCTGTTTCGATGTCATCTACGACGACGTCATCCGCGACGGGGTGTTCGCGGGCGCGGAGGTCTACACGTTCCAGACGAACAACGCGGATTTCCGCGGCACCGACGAGAACCTGCAGCAGCTCGCGTTCGCCCGAATGCGCGCCATCGAGGCGGGGCGGTCGGTCGTCAACCTCTCCACCGTCGGCACGAGTCAGGTGGTCGGTCCCGACGGCGTCACACTCGATGCCCTTCCCGCCGACGCGCCTGGCGCGATGGTCACCGACGTGCCGTTGCGGAGCGGACTCACCGCGGGGATCGTGGTGGGCGCAGGCATCCAGAACCTGTTGGGCTGGGGGAGCCTTCTCACCCTCGTCGTCATCGGATGGCTCGCCCGCCGCCGACGGGACGCCGAAAACGCCGGCTCCCCCGCAGGGAAGTCCGGCGTCGGCGGTCGGAAGTGAACGTCAGGCGCTGAGTCGGGCGCCGTCCTGCGCGCCACGGCGAGAGCGCAACAGAGTCAGACGCTCTTCGAGCAGTTCCTCGAGCTCGGGGATGGTGCGGCGCTCCATCAGCATGTCCCAGTGGGTGCGGGGCGCCTTGTCGCCGGAGTGGTCGACCTCGACGACGGTGTCGCCGTCGCGGCGGACGGCCTCGGCGCCGCAGGTGCGGCACTCCCAGGCTTCGGGAAGCTCGGCGTCGGCCGCGAAGGTCATGACGGTTTCGCGCCCGCACTGGGTGCAGACGTACGTGTGGTTGGCGCGCTCGTGGAACACGACGCCTTCTTCGCTCTGTAGGCTGGAGGCGCCGAGTCGGATACCGCGCAGGCTGCGATCTGCCATTGTGTGGTCCTCTCGTCGTGTCAGGTATAACGTGCGCACCTGAGTGCATCATCCGAACGGATGCCGCCGGAGCGCCTTTCACAGCGGATGCTCAGGCCGCCGTCGGCGTCTTTCGTCAGGCGTGGGCGGCGACCGCGCGCAGCGCCAGATCGGTGCGGTCGGTGACGAGTCCGTCGACCCCGAGCTGGAGCAGCCGCACCATCTCCGCGGGATCATTCACGGTCCACACATGCACCTCCACGCCGGCCGCATGCGCGGCGCGCAGCAGGCGCGGCGTGACGATGCGCAGCGCGCCATGGCGCTCGGGAACCTGCAGCGCGTCGATCCCGCGCAGGGCGCGCCGCGCCAGCGCGGCAGAGCCGGTCGCGACCGCCGCGAGGACG
>NZ_JBASZT010000185.1:0-22916 GCF_049661145.1 Microbacterium sp. | reverse complement strand
GTCGGATGCCGCGCGACCAGGCGGCGACCGGGCCCGCCGCCGGCGACGCGCCGGGCGACTCACCGGTTACGGTGCCGCTGCGCGATCGCACGCTCGTGCCGATCATCGTGTTCGGTGTCTCGGCCGTGCTCATCGCGACCGGGCAGTTCGCCTCGTTCACCTACATCCGCCCGTACCTGGAGGGGGCCGCGGGCATCGAGCCTTCGTGGGTCGCCACGCTGTTGCTGGTCTACGGCCTCGCGGGGATCGTCGGCGTCGTCCTGGCGGGAGCCCTCGCCGACCGGATGCCGCGGGCAGCGCTCGTGGGCACCGTGGCGCTGTTCGTCGGCTCGTTCCTGCTGCTGGCCGTGGCGCCGCTGGTCGTGGCGCCGTTGGCCGCAGGGCCGACGGTCACAGCGCTGGTCATCGCCGCAATGGCGGTGTGGGGTGTGGCGATGGGGGCACTGTTCCCGCTGCTGCAGTCAACCCTTATGCGCGTTGCCAGTGAACGCACGCGCACACTTGCCAGCGCGGGGATCGTCGTGTTCTTCAACGTCGGCATCACGATCGGCCCCTGGGCGGGGGGAGCGCTACTGTCCGCGTCGCCTACGGCGCCGCTCATCGTGTCGGCCCTGCTGCTCGCGGTGGCCGGCATCCTCGTCGTCGTCGGCCTCGTCCTCGCAAGAGAGCGGCTGCGGGCGACGACGTGATCAGTTCGCGACGAGCAGTCCTGTGGTCTTCTCGCGTGCGGTGCTGAAGCGCTCCTGCACGTTGGCCCAGTTGGCGATGTTCCAGAACGCCTTCACGTAGTCGGCGCGGACGTTCTTGTAGTCGAGGTAGTAGGCGTGCTCCCAGACGTCGAGCAGCAGTAGTGGCACGGTGCCGGCCGCGAACTGCGACTGCTGATCGAAGAACTGCTGGACGATGAGATTCTCACCGATCGAGTCCCAGAACAGCCCCGCCCAGCCTGAGCCCTGCACGCCGAGAGCGGCGGCGGTGAAGTGTGCCTGGAACTTCTCGAACGATCCGAAGAACTCGTCGATCGCAGACGAGAGTTCGCCGGTCGGCTTGTCGCCACCGTCTGGGGACAGATTCGTCCACCAGATCGAGTGGTTCGTGTGCCCGCCGAGATTGAAGGCCAGATCCTTCTCCAGCTTGTTGATGTTGGAGAAGTCGCCTGACTCGCGCGCTGCGGCGAGCTGTTCGAGGGCTGCGTTCGCCCCCGCGACGTAAGCGGCGTGGTGCTTGTCGTGGTGCAACTCCGTAATGGTCGCGCTGATGTGTGGTTCCAACGCGGCGACGTCATAGGGGAGCTCGGGGAGAGCGTAAAGAGGCATGAAGGTCGGTCCTTTCAATGGTGCGACTGCGGTCTTCAACAAGAGAACCTCCGACGACCATTGAGATCAACGGCGAAGGTCACGCGGTGCAATATCCAAAGCCCCGTCGCGATCGTGTCGGGACACCAGTGGTGGACGAGAACGTCGATTGTGTCTGTGGGTTTCATTCTCTGACGTCGCGTGACACGGCGCCGGAGGGACGCTCGGGCGCGACCGTACAGTGCCACGACGGGGTCAGCACTGTTGTGCCCCGCGCCCCATGAAGGTCCGACCCGCAGCATCAGGAGATCGCAATGACGACCGACCCCGTGTCGAACAGTGACCACGATCCGAGTCTCGAACAGCTCGGCGCCGCCAACGCCGCGAAGCGCCGCAAGCGCAACCTCGCGGTTGGGATCATCGCCGCTGTCGTGGTCGTGGGCGGCGCTGGCGCCGCGACCGCGATCGCTCTGAACCAGCCCGCAGCCGCTCCCACGACCGAGGTGACCTTCGCCGTAGCGCTCTTGCCCGACAATCTTGATATCCGCACCAACTCGGGCGCCGCACTGGACCAGCTGCTGATCGACAACGTGTATGAGGGACTCGTCTCGCGCGACGCGAGCGGAAACATCTCGCCATCTCTGGCCAAGGAGTGGGATGTCTCCGACGACGGCAAGACCTACACGTTCACGCTCAACTCCGGCACCACGTTCTCCAACGGCGACGAGTTGACCAGCTCGGACGTCGTGTGGTCGATCGACGACCTCATCGACAATGATCTGCAGGATGCCGAGGCGCTCGCGAACGTCGACGAGGTCGCAGCCGGCGGTGACGACACCGTCGTCATTACGCTGAGCGATCCCGATCCGACCCTGTTGTACAACCTCGCCGGACGTGCCGGCCTCGTTCTCGATGAGGATGCCGACAACGACCTGCAGACGACGGCGATCGGATCTGGCCCGTTCGTGCTCGATGAGTTCACATCGGGCGACGCCGTCGTCCTCTCGCGCAACCCCGACTACTGGGGCGAGAAGGCGGAGATCGGTACGGCAGTGTTCCAGTTGTTCGCCGACAGCAACGCGGTTCTCAACGCTCTGAATGAGGGCACGGTGCAGTTCGGTGGCGTCGACAAGAACCTGCAATCGCAGATATCCGGCAACGACCGGTTCACCTTGGAGGAGGGCTTCGCGTCCGACAAGTACACGCTTGCGTTCAATAACGCCGTCGCTCCGACGAACGACATCCGGGTGCGCCAGGCGATCCGGCACGCGATCGACCACGACGCCATCGTCGAGGCTGTCGGCGGCGGCAAGACGCTCTATGGCCCGATCGTCGACAGCGACCCCGGGTACGAGGACCTCAGCGACGTCGCCCCGTACGACCCCGATGAGGCGAAGAAGCTGCTGGCAGAGGCCGGCTACGCCGACGGACTGGACCTGACAGTGACGATCCCGTCCTTCTACGCAGGAACGGGGTTCGGCCCGATCCTCGACCTCATCACGTCGCAGCTGTCCGAGGTCGGGATCACCCTGACAGCGAACCAGGTCGAGTTCTCCGCGTGGCTCAACGACGTGCATAAGAACCACGATTATCAGTTGTCGATCGTCGACCACGCCGAGGCGCGTGACTTCTACAACTGGGCGAACCCGGACTACTACTTCGGCTACGACAACCCTGAGGTGCAGGCGCTCTGGAAGAAGGCGACGACCGCCACGAGCGAAGACGACTATGCCGACGCTCTGAAGGAGGCGGCGCGCATCGTCTCGGAGGATGCGGCGGCCGACTGGCTCATCAACCCCACGACGCTGGTCGCCGTCGACACGCGCCTGTCCGGCGTCTCGGTCGACTCCACGAGCTCGCGGCTGAACATCACCGAAGCGACGTTCGCGGAGTGACGCGCCTGTGACCCGGTTCCTCATCGGCAGGGCGGTACTGCTGGTGGTCGGCCTGCTGGTGGCCAGCGTGCTGATCTTCTTCGTGCTGCGTGTCCTGCCCGGGGATGTGGCGCAGGTGATCGGCGGGACGAAGGCAACGCCGGAGCAAGTCGAACGGATCCGCGAGTCACTGGGTCTGAACGAGAGCCTGCTCAGCCAGTATCTGAACTGGCTGGGCGGGCTGTTCCGCGGCGACCTGGGCTCGTCGCTGCTGACCGGACGCCCCGTTTCCGACGATCTCGCTCATCGCTTCGAGGTGACGCTGCCATTGACGCTCCTGTCGCTCACGATCGCACTGCTTGTGGCGTTGCCGCTCGGCACGTACGCCGCGCTGCGTCACGACCGCGTCGCCGGTGTCGCCATCGGCTTCGGCTCGCAGACCCTCGCCGCGGTGCCCGTGCTATGGGCAGGACTTCTGCTGATCCTGCTTTTCGGGCGGGGGGTGGGCTTCATCGGCATCCTGCCCACCAGCGGGTTCCCGCGGTCGGGCTGGACAGACCCGGGGGCGGCGATCGCGGCACTGATCCTCCCCGCGCTGACGATCGGCCTGATCGAGGGCGCCGTGCTGCTGCGGTTCGTGCGTTCGGCGGCGCTCGAGGCGCTTGACCAGGACTACGTGCGGGCGGGAGCCGCCCGCGGCCTCACCCGACCGCAGGCGCTCGTCCGTCACGGCCTGCCGAACGTGGGGCTGTCGATCGTATCGGTGTCGGGACTCGTGTTCGCCGGGCTCATCGCGGGCGCCGTGCTCATCGAAGCCCTCTTCAATCTGCCGGGCGTGGGACGGATGCTGGTGGACGACGTCGGCTCCCGCGACCTGGCCAAAGTGCAGGGTGAAGTCCTGTTCCTCACCGCGATCGTCCTCGTGGTGGGCGCCCTCGTCGACGTCGTGCACCGGCTCATCGACCCCCGTCAGCGCGAGCGGGCGGCTGCAGCGTGAGCGGAACGGATGCCGAGACCTCCGCACGACCGGGCAGGACTCGCTCCGGCGTCCTGCGCGAGATCCTTCGCCGTCCCGGCGGCGCATACGGCGTCGCGGTGGTCCTCGTCGTCGTCCTCGCGGCGGCCGTCTCCCTCGCGTGGACGCCCTACCCGCTGCTGCAGCAGGACGTCGCCGACAAGTGGCAGGGGCCGTCGCCGGAGCACTGGCTGGGCACCGATCAGATCGGCCGCGACACGTTCAGCTGGCTGCTGGCGGGGGCCCGGACGACAGTTTTCGTGGCGACGCTATCCGCCGTCATCGCGGCGATCGTCGGGATCGCTGTCGGTGCTGCCGGCGCGCTGACCCCGCGATGGGTCGCGGAGCCCGTCACCGTCCTCGTCGACATCCTCATCGCATTCCCGACCCTGCTGATCGCGATGCTGCTGGCGGCGAGTTTCGGCGGTTCGCTCTGGGTGGTCGTCGTCGCCGTCGGCATCGCCGGCGGCGTCGCGGTCGCGCGCGTGGTGCGGCCCGAGATCCGCATCGCCGACCGGTCGGACTTCGTTCTCGCGGCGCGGGCGGCGGGCGTCGTCCGCGCTCGCATCGTCCGCCGGCATCTCGTGCCCAACGTCGCGCCCGTCGTGATCGTGCAGCTCTCGCTCATCGCCGCAGCCGCTGTGCTTGCCGAAGCGGGGCTCAGCTATCTCGGCTACGGTGCGCCGGCGGGGACTCCGTCGTGGGGGCGGAGCCTGGCGGAATCCCAGCGATTCATCGGAGTGCATCCCTCAGCGGTGCTGTGGCCGGGGCTGACGATCACTCTCACCGTGCTCGGGCTGTCGCTGCTGGGCGACGCCGTGCGCGAGGCCGTCGACCCGCGGCTGCGCACGCGGCTCGGCGGTCCGCCGCGATCGGGCGGTGCTCGCGGCACCGGCTCAGGGGGATCGCAGCTGAGCGTGGAGCTCGTCTCATGACGCTCGAGATCGAAGACCTGACGATCGACCTGCATGGTAGACGTGTCGTCGACGGGGTGAGCCTGAGGATCGCCGAGGGGGAGCGGTTGGGGCTGATCGGGGAGTCGGGCTCCGGAAAGTCGCTGACGGCGCTGGCCGTGCTCGGTCTGCTGCCTCGGCACGCCATCGTCGGCGGCAGCATTCGCCTCGACGGTCGCGAGCTCGTCGGACTCGCCGACGGCGACTTCGCCCGCATCCGCGGAAAGCAGGCCGCGATCGTGTTCCAGGAGCCGGCGACGGCGCTCAATCCTGTCCGTACCGTGGGAGCCCAGATCGCCGAGCCGCTTCGCGTCCACTACGGCCTCAGCAAGGCACAGGCCCGCGAGCGCGTCGTGCGGCTCGCCGAGCGTGTCGCCCTGCCTGACCCGGAGCGCATCATCCGGCAGTATCCGCACCAACTGTCCGGTGGACAGCGCCAGCGCGTCGCGATCGCCGTTGCCCTCTCGACCGATCCGCGGCTGATCATCGCCGACGAGCCGACGACGGCGCTCGACGTGACGATCCAGGCCGGCATCCTCGATCTCTTCGACCGTACCGTCGCCGACACAGGGGCGTCGCTGCTGTTCATCACGCATGACTTCGCGGTGCTGTCGCAGATCGCGCCCCGGGCGGTCGTGCTCGCCGACGGCGCCGTGGTGGAGACCGGGAGCGTCCACGACATCGTGCACACGCCCCGGCATCCGGTCACGCGCGCGCTCGCCGACGCGGCGCGGGCGACCTCGTGGACGGAGCAGGCGTCATGACCACGTCGGAGCGTGGACCTGCGCTGGTCACCGGCCGCGGTCTCGGTAAGCGCTATGTGCTGCCGAAAGAGTCATTGTTCTCCAGGAGCGCGTACCGTGACGCGGTGATCGACGTCGACATCGATCTGTACGAGGGCGAGACCACCGCGATCATCGGAGAGTCGGGGTCGGGTAAGTCGACGCTGCTGCGGCTCGTGTTGGGGCTGGCGCGCCCGACGACGGGAGAGGCGCGTTTCGATGGGCGGCTCGTCGAACCGGGCGCACCTTCCCGGCTGCGGTGGCTACGCGGTGCGACCGGGATCGTCCTCCAGGACCCGTACGCGTCACTCGACCCCCGCTTCACCGTCGCCCAGACCATCGCGGAGCCGCTGGAAGCACTGCGGCGGCCCGGCGATCACGCCGCGCGCGTGCGCGAAGTGCTTGGTCAGGTCGGTCTTCCCGCGTGGCGCGCCGAACAGTATCCGCACGAGCTGTCCGGCGGGCAGCGTCAGCGGGTCGCGCTCGCTCGGGCGATCGTGCATCATCCGCGCCTGCTCGTCGGCGACGAGCCGTTGAGCGCGCTCGATGTCACCGTGCGCGCCCAGATCCTTGACCTGCTGCGGACATTGCGCGAGAGCCTGGGGTTGACGATCGTGCTCGTCTCGCACGACATCGGTCTCGTGCAACACGTCGCCGACCGGGTCATCGTGATGAAAGACGGCCGGGTCGTCGAGACCGGGCGGACCGCCGACGTGCTGCGAGCTCCCGGGCACGACTACACGCGCACGCTGCTGGCGTCGGTGCCGCGGCTGATCGACAAGGAGACCTCGTGAGTCTCAACCCGCGTACGCCGAATCGCAGCCTCGACTTCGGCGTCCTCTTCGGCACCTCCGGCAACCATCTCGCCGGCTGGCGGCTGCCCGCGAGTTCGGGTGGCGGGAACGCGGGCGCCGAACTCGACGTCTCCGAAGCCGTGCGACTCGCGAAACAGTACGAGCGCGCAGGACTCACCGCGATCTTCGTCGCGGACGTCGTGAGCGTCTGGGGTGAGCACCTCGACTCGCTCAGCCGAACGACACGAGCGAGTTACTTCGAGCCGATCACCCTGCTGTCGGCCCTTGCCTCGGTGACCGAGCGGATCGGCCTGGTCGCGACGGCGACCACGAGCTACAACGAGCCCTACACGATTGCGCGCAAGTTCGCCTCCCTCGACCACATCTCGGGCGGACGCGCCGGCTGGAACGTCGTGACGAGCGTCGTGCCGCTGGAGGCGGCGAACTTCGGCCGCGATGCGCACTACGGTCACGAAGAGCGCTACGCCCGCGCCGCGGAGTTCGTCGCGGCCGTCACGGGGCTGTGGGACTCCGTCGCCGACGACGCGTTCCCTCGTGACAAGGGCAGCGACATCTACCTCGACCGCGTGGGGCGGCGCCCGTTGAACTATCGGGGCGAGCACGTGGCAACGGCCGGACCGCTCAACATCTCCCGGCCGCCGCAAGGGCATCCGGTGATCTTCCAGGCCGGTGCTTCCGAGACGGGCCGAGCCTTCGCGGCCCGTGTCGGCGAGGTGATCTTCGCTGCGCCGCGATCGGTCGCCGAGGCCCGGGCGTACCGCACAGCGCTGGATGCCGCGCTGGGTGCGGCGGGCCGTGCGCCCGGGGACGTGCGGGTGTGGCCGGGGGTCAGCCCCATCGTCGCCTCGACACACGCCGAGGCCGAGCGCCGCCGCGACGAGCTGAACGACCTTCTCCACGAGGACGTGCTGCGCCGGGTCATCCAGGACAATGTCGGCGACGTCGACTTCTCGGGCTTCGACCTCGACGCGCCGCTTCCCGAGCTGCCCGAGTCGAATCGCTCCCGCAGCCGCGCTGCGAGCATCATCGCTCTCGCCCGCGACGAGGGGCTCACGCTGCGTGAGCTCGCCGTGCGGTGGGCGGGCGGCGGCATCGTCGGTACTCCCGAGGAGATCGCCGACCATATTGAGCAGTGGTTCGACGTCGGCGTCGCCGACGGGTTCAATCTCTCCTTCCCGTACCTCCCCGGCGCAGCCGACGCCTTCGTGGAGCAGGTGCTTCCCGAACTGCAGCGTCGCGGCCTGTGGCGTCCGCACTATGGCGCGACGCTGCGCGAGACGATCGGGCTGCCCCGCCCCGACCTCACGATCGCCGACTTCGGCGCCGAGGCGAACGCGACGGTGCCCGCATGACTCGCCAACTGCACCTGAACGCGATCTACACCGCCGCCGGCGGCACGCTCGGCGGCTGGCGGGATGCGGACGCCCCCTCGCGTGCCGGAGTGGACTTCCCGTTCCTCGCGGCGCAGGTGCGAAAACTCGAAGCCGCAGCCTTCGACGCGATCTTCATCGCCGATCTGCTGGCGGTGCCCGACTCGCATCCCGATGTGCTGGAGAAGGTCGCGACTGTCAACGACAGCCTCGAGCCGATCACGGTGCTCGCGGCACTGTCGACGCTCACCGAGCGGATCGGGCTGATCGGCACGGCATCCACCACCTACAACCAGCCGTACACGCTCGCCCGCGCGTTCGCCTCTCTCGATCACCTCTCCCGCGGCCGGGCGGGATGGAACGTCGTGACGAGCCTCATCGACGCCGAGGCTCGCAACTACGGTGCGGACAGCCACCTCGCGCACGATGACCGCTACCGGCGCGCCGACGAGTTCCTCGAGGTCGTGTACGGGCTGTGGGACAGCTTCGACGAGGATGCGTTCGAGTGGGATGCCGAGTCGGGCCGCGCGTTCCGGGAGGACGGCATCCATCGCCTCGACCACCGCGGCGAGTTCTTCCGCGTCGCCGGTCCGCTCAACATCGCACGTCCACCGCAGGGCCGGCCCGTCATCGCGCAAGCGGGCGCCTCTCCTGCGGGCCGCGATGTGGCGGGAAGGCACGGCGAGTTGATCTTCTCGGGGGCTGCGCGGCTGGAGGACGCCGTCGAGTACGCCGATGATCTGCGGCGACGGGCGGAGGCGGCGGGTCGACGACGCAGCGACATTCTGCTGTTTCCCGGGCTGTCGCCCGTGGTCGCCGCCACGCGCGGCGAAGCGGAGGATCGGTTCGCGCGGATCGCGGGGCTGCTGCACCCGCGGGTCGCGCTGGGCGACCTCGAGTACTGGCTTGGCGGGGTGGACCTCACAGCCTACGACTACGACGGGCCGTTGCCGCAGTTCCCGCAGAGCAACCAGTCGCACAGTGCGCAGCAGCAGATCTACGAGACGGCTCGGCGCGAGAATCTCACCATTCGCGGCTTCGTGGAGCGGCGTCTGAAAGCTGACCAGCTCGTCGTCGGGACTCCCACCGAGGTCGCTGACCACATCCAGGAGTGGTTCGAGGCGGGCGCCGCCGACGGCTTCAACGTGTCGTTTCCGGCGCTGCCGGGCACTCTCGACGCGTTCGTCGAACTGGTCGTGCCCGAGCTGCGCCGACGCGGACTGTTCCGTGAGCGTTACACCGGGACGACGTTGCGCGAGCACCTCGGACTCGACCGGCCGCTCCCGCGGTCGTCGGGGGACGCTCTACGCCTGTGACCCGTAGAGCACGAGGGTCAGGCGGTTCGGCGGGTCAGTGGCGGTCGCAATCCGAGGTGCTCGCGCAGGGTGGTCCCGATGTACTCGGCGGGGTACACGCCGCGCTCTTGCAGCTCGGGGATCAGGGTGTTGACGATGTCGTCCAGCCCGGCTGGGACGTGGGAGAGGCCGAGGTTGATGCCGTCGTAGGCGCCGCTACGGACGGCGTGGGCGAGCTCGTCGGCGATCTGGGCGGGCGTGCCGATGTGGGCGCGCTCGCTGCCCAGGTGCAGGACGAGCTGGCGGATGCTGGTGAAGCCGTGCTCGGCGCTGATCGCCCGCCAGTTGTCGACGACTTGCTTCGGGGTGAGGTAGTGGCCGACGGTGCCGCCTTCGACGCTGATCTCCTGGATCTCCGGGTCGAAGTCCGGCAGGGGTCCGTCCGGGTCGAGTTCGGGAAGCTCACGCCCGTAGGACTTCTCGACGAACTGGACGATGTGCTGATCCGTCCAGGTGACCTGCTGGCGCCACCGGGCCTTTTCCTGTGCTTCATCCTCGGTGGCGCCGAGGATGAAGCCCCCGCCGGGCAGGATGAGCACGTCGTCGGCGGGGCGGCCTGCCGCCTCGACGCGACGGCGGATGTCCGCGGCGAACTTCAGGGCGTCCTGGATCTCGACATGGCGAGAGAAGATGACGTCGGCCTGCCGGGCGGCGAGATCCCGGCCGCCGTCGGAGTCGCCGGACTGGAACAGCACGGGGTGGCCCTGCGGGCTCGGCGGCACGGTCGCGGTCGCCGACACCTGGGCGAAGTCGCCGTCGCCGGTCACCCGGGTGCCGGTGCGGCCCCATTGTTCGGCGTCGCGGCGGGTGGCGATGTCGAGATTCTGGCCGGCATCCCAGAGAGCCCGGACCAGGCGTACGTTCGCCTCGGCGTGCGTGTACCGGTCGGGGACGGCCACCCAGCCGCCGCGGCGGAAGTTCTCGCCGGTCCACTCGTTGACGGTGGTGACGATGTTCCACGCCGCCCGGCCGCCGGAGAGGATGTCGAGCGTTGCCAGGCGCCGGGCCAGGTCGAAGGGTTCATGGTAGGTGGCGTTCTGGGTGGCGACGATCCCGATCCGGGTGGTGACCGCGGCGATCGCCGCCAGCGCGACCTGGGAGTCCGGACGGCCGGCGACGTTCAGCTCGATCAGCTTCTCGAGGTGCTCTCGCAGCCGGAGACCTTCGCCGAAGAAGAACGCGTCGAACAGGCCCCGCTCGGCGACCTGCGCGACCTTGCGGAAGGCTTCGAAGTCGATCTGGTCGATCGCATCCGGAGCCGTCCAGTCCACGCCGGGGCCGACTCCGGAGTAGAACACGCCGAAGTGGACGCGGGCAGTCGGGCGCGCGTAGTCGCTCGCATCCGGGGCTCCGGTCTCCCGGGTACCTGTGTTGGAGATGGTGGTGGCGGTGCTCATGCCCGGCTCTCCTCTCTGACGTGCTGCAGTTGCTGGGCGGTGCCGATGGCGAAGACGTTGTCCGGGCGCGGCAGGCCGAGACTCTCCCTCAGGGTTTGCCCCGGCGCCGTCGACGTCAGAAGTCCGCGCTGGCGCAGGCGGGGGAGCACGGCACGTCCGAGCTCCTCGCCGTCCACATCCAGGACCGCCGGGTGCAGGCGCACCCCGTCGACGAACTCCGCCAGCTGGGCAAGAACAGCGACCAGGGAGTCCACGTCGCCAACATGACGCGGCCGCGGCGGTGCCGCTGAGCTGGCCAGGGCGTCGCGTCGTGCGGCCTCGTCGAGCTCTGCCAGGCGCTCCTGCGCGGTTCTGCCCTGCACCGGGAGCACCACCTCGAGCTCTCCGAGGACGCGCGGGATGCCGGCAGCCCGCGCGAGCGAGGCCGAAGCTTGGAGCTCTTCGATGTGGGTTCCGGTGAGCAGGGCGACGTCGATGAGCTGCGCGGGCAGTGCATCCAAGGCGGCGAACACCGGCACTTGCCCCTGTGGGGGCCGGGGGGTGATGGCGGCGGCGTGCACGGTGAAGCTGCGCCCGTCGAAGCCCGCCGGGTGGATCCGATCCCGGTCGAGATACCGGCTGCTGGTGGCGTCGCGGATGACCGCCTCGTCCTCCCAGGAGTCCCACAGGAGCCGGGCGGCGCGGATCACGTCACCGGACTCGCTTTGCACGGCGTCCGCATCGCTGATCGCCTCCCGGCCGTAGGCGGCCCCGTCGGCGGCATCGCCGGAGGCCGTGGCGATCCAGCCGGCGCGGCCGTGGGAAACGTGGTCCAGGCTGGACAGCTGCGCAGAGAGGTGGAAGGGCTCAGCGAAGGTGGTGTGCGCCACGGGGATCAGGCCGATGCCGGAAGTCTGCGGGGCCGCGAAGCCTGCCCGCAGCACCGCATCCAGGCGGCCCGTGATTCCGGGCTCGGCTTGGGGCGGCTGGGGGCTGTCTTGGATGGTCACGGCGCTGAAGCCGTGGCGTTCGGCGTCGCGGATCGTCTGCACTGTTCGCTGCGGAGTGAGGAGCTCGTCGGGCTGGTGCTCGGCGAAGCGCCACGCGGAGGGATGAGCACCGTCCCCGTCGATCTCTAGCGCGACAAAGAAACCAGGTCCGGGCATGTCGTCCTCCTCATGCAGTTGATGCGGATCGCTACCGACGGTAGAGCCGTCTGGGCGCACCGGAACGCGGCGGCGGAAACAGTTGTTCGCATACCGTCACATAGTGACTCGGTGCTTCAGGTGACAAAACCCGCGGAAACTCCAGCGCCATTCCCGCAGAAGGTGCCACCTGATGCGAAAGTCTCGCCTCGCTGGGCGGACTTTCTTGTCCCACGGCGCGGCAGCGCCTCTGAGAAGCTGAAGCGAAGCGCGCCAGGAAAAACATCTCGCGCGTGACCGCCACGGTCGGCAACGGCGCCGAACACGTGCGCTGTTCCCGCGACGTCGAGCACCTGCACGCCGGGCGCAAGGACGAACACGACGCGCACGGCGGCGTCGCGGGAGTCCTCGGACGGCGGTGTCATGGCGTGCTCAGTGACGCCGCGGTATCCTCAAGGGTCGCGATGCGTGCGAACCGGCCTGCGAGAACGAAATCGATGCGCTCGATGATGGCACTCGGTGCGCTCGATGATGGCATCTAGCGCGAAAGTCGCGCAACATGACCCAGACTTCCTCGCCCCACGGCGCGGCAGCGCCACTGAAAAGCTGTGCCGAGGACCGCGCCGGTGTCGGGTCGGACGATCGGGAACGCGTGCGGTCGGAGATCGGAACGATCTGGTCACGCGCTCGCCCCGCCGGATTTTCATGAGAGAACTCTCATGAGACTATTTCCTTGTGAACCTCTGATCGGCCGTTTTCGGCGGGTTCAATGTCGGAGGCCCCTCGTAGTGTCGGGGGTATGGGAAACGACACGCTCACCGGCATCCAGGCGGCGCTCGACGCGCTGCGGGATGTCAGCGGCGGGCGCGCGTCGTCGTCTCTCACGCCGGGTGAGTTGGTCGCGGCGAACGAAGCGGTCGGGGTACTGCGCCGGCAGGTGGATGCCGTGTGCGCAGAACTGTCGGCCGAGATCTCCCGGCAGTCGCGGACCGAGCTCGGCAAGGACTCCCTGTCGCGGGCGCTGGGATTCCGCACCCCGGAGGCGATGATCTCCGCAGCCACCGGCGTACCGGTGCCAGAGGCGAAACGGATGGTGCACGTCGGTGAAGCGACCGCGCCGCGCACCTCCCTCACCGGGGAACCGCTGCCCGAGAAACACCCCCACGTCGCCGCCGCGTTCCGGGCGGGCCGGATCGGCACCGCCGCAGCCGACGCGATCGTCGCGATGCTCGACAAGGTTGCCCTGCGCGCCGACACCGCCGCGGCCGATGCGATGGAAGCGCAACTCGCCGACGCCGCTCCGGGCCTGCGACCGGATGAGCTCGCGAAACTCATCGTCCGCGCCGAGACCTACCTCGACCCCGACGGCGTCGAGGACAAGCTCGCCGAAGCCCGCGCGGATCGGGCGCTGACCATCAGCGAACGCGACGGGGTACTGCGAGTCGAGTTCCGTTCCGACGTCCTGTCCGCAGCTCCCGTACGTGCCGCCATCGAAGGCATCGTCACCGCGACGCTGAACGCAGGCCGGGACCGCCCCGACGACGAAACCGACCAACGCTCCATCCGCCAACTGCGCGCCGACGCGCTGATCGAACTATGCGACCACGCCATCGGGTGCGAAGCCACCCCGACCAGACCCACGACCACCGTCGTCGTACGCATGACCCTCGACCAACTCACCGACGGTGTCGGCACCGCCACCATCGACGGCACCGACCAGCCCATCCCCGCCGGGCAGGTCCGGCGCCTCGCCGCGAACCTCGAAATCATCCCCGTCGTCCTCGGCGGCGACTCCGAGATCCTCGACCTCGGCCGCGCGGCCCGCCTGTTCACCAAACCACAGAAGCACGCGATCACCGAACGCGACGGCGGTTGCGTGGGTTGCGGGGCACCACCGGGCCGGTGCCACGTCCACCACCTCACCTGGTGGTCCCACGGCGGCAGAACCGACCTCGCCAACGGGGTCCTGCTCTGCTCCGCGTGCCACCACCGGCTCCACGACGACGGCTGGGACATCCACATCGACGGCCCCGGCATCCAAGCCCGCGTCTGGATGATCCCACCCGCCTGGATCGACCCCCACCGAAGACCCCGCCCCGCCGGAAGACACCGCCACGACCTCGCCGCCGCCTGAACGCGACTACCGCGCCGGCACCGGGCAACGGGATTCTCTCAGACCACCGACGATGCGACGGGCTCACGACTGCCGTCGGCGTCGGTCGCGGTTGAGTCGGCATCCGTGACGGATGATGTCGCCGGAGCGACGCCGAACCACCGGTCCGCGATGTCGCCGAAGTCGTGGTCGCGCAGCCACTGCTCGTCGTACTCCGCCGAGGCGTAATCGCGGGCGTGGTCGGCGGAGAAGGCCACGATCACGTCGCCGGGCGATGCCGTGGCGGCCAGCTCGAGCGCGATCTTGATGCTCAGCACCGAGCTCGGCCCGAGCAGCAGGCCCTCGGAGCGAGCGAGCTGGAATCCGAAGTCGATCACCTCGCCCTTCGTGCGGGCTTCGAGCACGTCGAGCTGGTCGAGGTCGACGTTGTCGGCCCAGTCCTGCTCCAGCTCCTCGTAGCCCGGCGCGCGGTGGAAGGTCTTGTTCAGTGCCGAGTCGGCCCACGGCCGCTCCGGGAGGTCGAAGGTCGTCCCGATCACCCTGATGTCGGGTGACTGTTCGCGTAGGTACCTCCCGGTCCCACTCACCGTCCCGCCGGTGGCGATCGCGGCGACGAAGTGGGTGATACGCCCCTCCGTCTGGTGCCACAGCTCCGGTCCCGTCGTCGCGTAATGGGCGGCGGGATTGCTCGCGATGGACTGCTGCCGCGACCACCAGAGGTTGTCATCGGCCGCGGTCGCTGCTTCGGCGACGGCCCACGCATGTTCCGGATCGGTCTTGTCCACGTCGAACCGTCCGGGAATGACGTGGACGCCGAGCAGACGCAGCAGATTGAGCTTGTTGCGCGAGAGATCGGGTTTGGCGATGACGGTCGACTCGTGCCCGTGGAGCAGCCCGACGAGCGCCAGCCCGATCGAGGTGTTGCCCTGACCGGTCTCGATGATCCGCGCGCCGGGTTTCAGCACGCCGTCCGTCGCCGCCTGCCGCAGGATGTTCGCGGCGATACGGTCTTTCGACGAACCACCGGGGTTGTAGTGGTCCAGCTTCACATAGACGGATGCCGGAAGGTCCTGCGTGAGCACGTTGAGCCGCACGAGCGGGGTGTTGCCGATGAGGTCGAGCACGCTGTCGTACGTACGGGCGGTGCTGACGCCGCTGGCACCGGAGATTGTCGTCGTCATGCCCCGAAAGTAGATCGTCGCAGCGAATCCGCGCCGGATATATCGGACCGTGAACGCGCGTGACGCGCTGTTTCAGCGCGTGTCACGATGCATGGATCGAGCGAAAGGGACGACGTAGCGTGGCGCAGCGAGGCTCGCATGCCTCGGGCAGTATGACGCAGGGATACCTATGACGACCACGCTGGAGGATGAGGCGCTCGCCTTCGTCCGCGACCTCATCCGCATCGAGTCTGTGAACACGGGCATCGCGGAGACGACCGGCGACGGTGAGACGCGTGCCGCCCGCTACGTGCAGGAGCGGCTCGCCGAGGTCGGCATCCCTTCGGAGTTTGTCGAGTCGCGTCCAGGTCGTGGCTCGCTCGTCGCCCGCATCCCGGGAAGTGACCCGGATGCCGGTGGTCTGCTCGTCCACGCCCACCTCGATGTCGTCCCGGTCGAAGAGAAGGACTGGACGTATCCGCCGTTCGGCGCCGAGATCCACGACGGCTACCTTTATGGCCGCGGCGCCGTGGATATGAAGGACTTCGCGGGAATCATCCTCGCGGTGGCTCGTCACTTCGTACGCGAGGGCATCGTGCCGCGGCGAGACATCGTCTTCGCCTTCCTTCCCGATGAGGAGCGGGGAGGAGTGTGGGGCGCGCGCTGGCTCGTCGAGCACCGGCCAGAGTTGTTCGCCGGCGTCACCGAGGCGCTCAGCGAAGTCGGCGGGTTCTCCGTGCCTCTCACCGGCGAGCCCGGCGATGAGCGGCGCGCCTACCTCGCCGCGACGAGCGAGAAGGGTTCCGCGGGCGTGACACTCACCGTGCGCGGCCACGCGGCCCACGGCTCACGCCCCACCGATGACAACGCCGTGGTGCGCCTGGCCGCCGCCGTCGCGCGCATCGGGGCGCACCGTTTTCCGCTCGTGCGTACGCCCGCCCTGCAACGTCTTCTCGATGTCTTCGGTGAGGCGAGGGGACTCGAGTTCAGTGACGAGTCTCTCAGGGAGGACCTGGCGAGCCTTGGTTTCGTGTCCTCGTTCATCGACGCGACCACCCGGAATACGGCGACACCGACGGTGCTGAGCGCGGGAGAGACGACCAACATCATTCCCGCCGAGGCGATCGCGCGGCTCGATGTCCGCATCCTTCCCGGACAGGACGACCAGGTGCGCGCGGAACTGGCCCGGCTCGCAGGGGATGACGTGACGGTGCGGTCGGGTCGCTGGTGGTCGGCGACCGAGGCGCCCATCGACGTACCGCTCCTCGACGTCCTGCAGAAGGCTATCTCCGCGGAGGATGCCGAGGGCGTCGTCGTGCCCTACCTTCTGCCGGCGGGCACCGACAACAAGCACTTCGCACGCCTCGGCATCCACGGGTACGGCTTCGTCCCGCTGCGGGTTCCGCAGGAGTTCGACGTGTTCGCGCAGTTCCACGCCGCCGACGAGCGTGTGCCCGTCGACGCGCTGTTGTTCGGCGCACGTGTCACAGCGCAGATCCTGCGCGAGGCGTGACGGGCGCAGGAGAGGAACCATGTCTCGCATACCCTTCGGCATCGCCATCGACGGTGAGGGCGCTCACCCCGCCGCATGGCACCAGGCCGACCGCGGGCCAGCGGACCTGTTGACACCGTCACGCATTGCCGACAGGTTTCGCGTGCTCGACGACTCCGCGGTCGCGTTCGCGCTCATCCCGGCGGCCAATACCGCAATCGTCGGCGCGCTCGACGCCGTCGAGACCGCGAACTTCGCCGCCGCGGTCACGTCGCGCCTCAGCCTCGTGGCCGAGGTGAACACCATCCGCGCCGAGCCGTTCCACCTGGCGAACCAGGTGAACACGCTCGATTGGGCGGCCCAGGGCCGGGCAGGATGGCTCGCCGCCCTCGATGACTCCGTCGACGCGGCGGCGGCCTACGGCGCCGCGCCGCACGCCGATGCATCCGAGGCGACGCGAGAGGCCGCCGATGTCGTCGCGGCCGTGCGGCTGCTCTGGGATACCTGGGAGGACGATATCTTCCTCGCCGACGAGGCGACAGGGCGCTTCCTCGACCTCGATCGCTGGCACTACGCCGACTTCGAGGGCACGTCGTTCAGCATCAAAGGGCCCGGACTGCTGCCACGGCCCCCGCAGGGGCAGCTCCCGGTGTGGGGCCGCGGGCCCGTCGGCGAGCCGTTCGCCAGGCAGGTCGACATCGTGCTGGTGTCCGGCGGCACGGTGGCGGACATCGATGCGCAGGTACGGGCCGCAGCATCCGTCGGCATCGCGCGAGCCGTTGCCGAGGTGGAGGTCGTGCTCGACGCGCGCGGGGTCGAGGCATCCGATCGTCTTGCCGCGCTCGACGCGGCCACCAGCGGGGGGACGACGGGCCCGGTGCGTCTGACGGGTCCGGCCCACCGGGTCGCCGAGCAGCTCGGCGAGCTTGCCGACCACGTGGACGGCATCGTGCTGCGACCGGCCGTGCTCGACGTCGACGTTCCCGTCATCATCGAAGAGGTGCTCCCCGCGCTCGAGCGTGACAGCGTCCTCCTGCCCGACGCCGCGACGCAGCGTGACCTCTTTCGACTCGAACGTCCCGCGAACGCCTTCGCGCGCCCCGGCAACGCGATCAAGGAGACCCCGTGAACGATCTCGCACCCTCGCCGCGTGAGGCAGCCCGCACCGACTACCCGCGCCCCGGGGCGCGGGTGCACCTCAACGTCTTCCAGCCGTTCGGTCCGATCTACGAATGGTCGAAGACACCGCGGTCGCGCGACTACTACGAGCCGGCCAAGTACCTCGAACTGGTGCAGGATGCCGAGCGCGGGCTCTTCTCGGCGATCTTCCTCGGTGAAAGCCTGCGGCTGCGCGAGCACCTGGGCAGGCTCAACGACATCGCCGTGACGGGCCGCCCCGACGCGCTTGCCCTGTTCGCCAACCTCGCTGCTCACACGCGGCACATCGGATTGGTCGCAACCCTCAACACGACCTACACCGACCCGGTCGATCTCGCCCGCCGCATCGCCACGGTCGACGTCCTCAGCGGCGGCAGAGCCGGCTGGAACGTCGTGACCACCGACAACGGTTGGACTGGCGAGAACTTCCGCCGCGGAGGTTTTCTCGACCGCGAGAACCGCTACCGATACGCCGAGGAGCACGTCGCCGCGGTGCAGGCCCTGTGGGACGGATTCGCCGCCGATGCGGTCGCGCACGATCGCGGCGCCGCGCATTGGGCGGAGGGTGTCGCCGAGGTCGAGCGTCGCGGCGCGCACATCAGTCTCCGCGCGACTCCCACGGTACCGCCCAGCCCGCAGGGGCAGCCCGTGTACTTTCAGGCGGGCGATTCCGACGAGGGCCGTGACTTCGCGGCACGTCGCGCCGAGGGCATCTTCACGCACCACGTCGAGTTCGACGAGGCCGTCGCCTTCACCGCCGACATCCGTCGTCGCGCGCGCTCCTATGGGCGCCCGGGCGACGACATCCTCGTCATCCCGGGGGCTTCGATCGTCGTCGCACCCACGCGTGCCGAAGCCGTTGAGAAGCATCACTACTACCGAGATCTTTTCCTCAACGATCGTCGCATTCGGCAGGTCATCGAGGAGGTGTGGCAGACCGATCTGAGTCACGTCGATCTGGACGGTCCGCTTCCCGACGTGCCGCCTGCCGTGGACCGGCAGAGCCGGACGCACGGCATCGTGCACACCGGGCACGAGCCCGAGGTGAAGATCCGTCAGTGGCGTGCGATCGCCGACGAGCATGGATTCACGATCCGGCAGCTCGTGCGCCACCTCGTCGACAGCCGCGTCTTTCTGGGGACTCCGGATGAGGTGGCCGACGAGCTCGCTCACCACGTGCGCTCCGACGCCTTTGACGGGCTGAACGTGAGCCCGAACGCGTTCCCCGACGGGGTGCGCGATATCGTCGACCTCCTGGTGCCCGCACTGCAGGAACGCGGTGTGTATCCCGACGCCTATGCCGGAACGACGCTACGTGCGAATCTTGGTTTGCCCGAGACGGTTGCCCATCGAGTGCCCGAACTCGCGCTGCTGAGCGCATCGGCATCCGCGTGAGCGTGAACGCGACGCCCCTACCCTCCGTGGTCGCAGGCGCTGGCCTGTTCACCCCGCTCGATCTGCGCGAGCTGCACATCAGCAACCGCTTGTGGCTCTCGCCGATGTGCCAATACTCGGCGGTGGACGGTGTCGTCGGCGACTGGCATCTGGCGCATCTCGGCGACCGCGCCTCGGGCGGGTGGGGCCTGTTGTCCACGGAGGCGACGGCCGTGTCGCCAGAGGGACGGATCACACGGGCGGATGCCGGCATCTGGACCGATGTGCAGCGCGACGCCTGGGCGAGAATCGTTGACTTCGTACACAGCCGGGGCGCGCCGATCGCGCTGCAGCTCGCGCACGCGGGACGCAAGGCATCGCTTCCGGTGCCGTGGACGCGGCGTCCCGGCGTGCTCTCCGGAACTGAGGGTGGGTGGAGGCCGCTGTCCGCCACAGATGCGGCCTTCCCGGGGCTCGCGACGCCCCGGCGCGCGGACGGTGAGGACCTCAGTCGCATTGTGGCCGAGTACGCAAACGCGGCGCGCCGCGGCGTCGAAGCAGGGTTCGATGCGATCGACGTGCTGGCCGGGCACGGCTTTCTGATCCACTCCTTCCTGTCACCACTCGTCAACGACCGCGACGATGACTATGCCGACCGGGCGCGACTGCTCGAAGAGGTCGTCGTCGCGATTCGCGCATCCATCCCCGCACAGGTTCCGCTGCTGCTTCGCGTGTCATCGCGCGATTGGGTTCCCGGCGGACTCACCGACGACGACACCGCGGAGATCGTCGCCCGTATCGCACCTCTCGGCGTCGATCTGGTCTCGGCCTCATCCGGCGGTCTGCTGCCCGCCGACATCCCGATCGAGCCGGGCTACCAGGTGTCCGGCGCGGCGCGCATCCGTGAACGCACCAGCATCCCTACGGCCGCGGTCGGGCTCATCACCGACGCTGCTCACGCCGATCGGCTGATACGGTTGCGCGCTGCGGATGCCGTACAGGTTGGACGTGCTGCGCTGCGCGACCCATATTTCGCCCTTCGTGCAGCTCACGAACTCGGTGCCGATGTGGGTTGGCAACCCCAGTACGAGCGGGGCGCGTGGGCCTGACGTGGAACCCGGGCGGAACTACGCGCTGAGCAGGCCGCCGCGTGGGCGGAAGACGCCGACGCGGGCGAGCGCGAGGTAGATCTGGCAGCCGAGGCAGAACGCGAAGGCGGCGTTGAGGAACGCGGCGAGGAACGCGGCGGCACCGGCGATCGGAAGCGCCCACGGGACACCCGCGAGGTAGAGCACGATCCCGATCGCGACGACGATGAACCCGACGACCTGCGCGAACCGCGGCGGACGGGGGTCCTCGAGTTCGGACGGCGGCTGCAACCGCGGCCGCACGACGCTGCGGTACAGGGCGCCCCACGGGGCGGTGCCCGGAGAGGTGAACCCCCACACGAAGAGCAGCGCGATGACGACGAACAGCCAGAACGACGGCTCGGCGACGCGTTCACCGAACGTCGTGCCCTCCTGCACCGGGGCGCCCAGAAGCGACCAGAACACCGCGACCGCGAGGAGCACGGTCGTGATCCAGGCGCCGAACCGCGGCCCGCGCGGATCGATCCCGGCCGGCCTGCCGACATTCGAGCCGGGTGTAGCTGAGGTGCTGTTAGTGGACGATGACATCGGAGTGTCTCCTCGGTGATGAACCCTGCATAGCAGACGCGGGTGAGGTCGGTGTTGCGGACCGCGGTTCGCGGAGGGCCGCGATCTCAGTACGGACGGATGCCGCCGACACGGCTCCGGCGAAGCTCGCCGCGATGACGCCACGACGGTCGACGACGAACACCGTCGGCGTGGTCAGAATACGGAACCGCGCGGCCAACTCGGGACGGTGGGTGAGATCGATCTCCGTGAGCACGACACCCGGCTCGCCTGCCACGACACCGTTCAACGCCCGGCGAACTCCCGGGCACCGGGCGCAGTACTCCGTGCTGAACTGCACGATCGTCGCCACCTCGGCCAGCGCGTCGAGTCCAAGGTCGGATGCCGTCACATCCGCCCGTCGACGGCGCTGCTTGCGTCCCGACAGGGCTCGCCCCACGAAGCCGACCACGACGGCAACGGCAACGAGGGCCGCGACAACGGCCGCGGCGACAATGGGTTCCACGCTGTGATGGTAGGCACGCCCGCGCGCGTGGGGGGCGGCATCCGTCACATGACGTAAGACTTGCGCTGCACCAGTCGCGCCGTTCAGCCGTTGGGCGTCGCCACGATGCGCTCGACCTCGGCGACGAGCCGGTCGGCTTCGCCGAACGTGTTGTAGAACGCGAACGACGGTCGCACCGTCGTCTCCACGCCGAGCCGACGCAGAATGGGCTGCGCACAGTGGTGGCCGGCACGCACGGCGATGCCCGCCTCGTTCAGGCGCTGCCCGATGCGCACACTGTCGTGACCGTCGATCACGAACGAGATGACGCTCGCCTTGTGGGCGGCCGTGCCGATCACGCGCAAGCCCGGAATGGCGGCGAGGCGTGGCTGCGTGGAGGCGACGAGGTCGTGCTCGTAGGCGGCGATGCGCTCGATGCCGATGTGCTCGACGAAACGCAACGCCTCGCCGAGACCCACGGCATCCGCGATGTTGCCCGTCCCCGCCTCGAACGTGTTCGGTGGCGGCTGGAAGATCGAGCGTTCGTAGGTCACGTCGGCGATCATGTTGCCGCCGGTCTGCCACGGTGAGGTCTCGGCGAGAGCCTCTTCGCTGCCATAGAGAACGCCGATGCCGGTCGGGCCGAAGACCTTGTGGCCGCTGAAGACCACGAAGTCGGCACCGATCTCCTGCACGTCGACGCGCGCGTGCGGCACCGACTGCGCCGCGTCGATCAGCACGCGTGCGCCGTGGCGGTGGGCGATCTGCACGATCTCGGCGACCGGGTTGACGGTGCCGAGCGCGTTGGAGACGTGCGTCGCCGCGACGAGTTTGGTGCGCGGGCTCAGCAGGCGCTCGAACTCCGAGAGGATGAGCGTGCCGGTATCGTCGACGGGCGCGACTTTGAGTACGGCGCCGGTCCGCTGCGCGAGCCGCTGCCACGGCACCGTGTTGGCGTGGTGCTCGAGGTTCGTGATGAGGATCTCGTCGCCCGGCGACACGTGCGCGTCGCCCCAGGCGAACGCGACGAGGTTGATGGCCTCGGTCGCTCCCCGCACGAACACGATGTCCTCGACGCGCGGAGCGTTGAGGAACCGACGGACCGTCTCGCGCGCCTCTTCGTAGGCGTTCGTCGCGCGGGCCGCCAGTTCGTGGGCGGCCCGGTGGATGTTGGAGTTCTCGTGCCGGTAGAAGTGAGTGAGGCGGTCGATGACGGCCTGCGGCTTCTGCGTCGTCGCGGCGTTGTCGAGCCACACGAGCTGGTGCCCGTTCACGCGCTCGGTGAGGATCGGGAACTCGCGGCGGATCGCCGCGACGTCGAAGACCGCACCGTCGTCCAGCACGCGGTGACGGATGCCGCCGGAGCGCGCCGGATCCCCGAGCTCGAAGTAGTCGGGCTCGGCGGGCGCGATGGGGCGGGCGAACGCGCGCAGGTCGGGGATGCCGAAGGAGACGAACCCGGCGGCATCCGGCACGGCGGGAAGCGTCGCGGCGACGGCC